>JAQBPO010000032.1 GCA_028287465.1 Fibrobacterota bacterium | reverse complement strand
TGCGCCCCGGCGGCCATGCAGGGCAGCGCGAGAAGCATGGTCGCGATCCATCCCGCATGGATACGGGATCCGCTGCCGTGGCGCTTGGTCATGATTCGATCCTTTTCGCGAAGAGCCAGGCCGTAATCAAAAAAAATGTCTCTGGGCCGAGTCCGGGTGTGACTGGGATAAAACTAAATAAAAAAAATTTCCCAGGGCATAAATCAGGAGCCCACGGTATGTTGCGGGATTTGCGCGCATTCCAAAATCCAAAAAAACCCAAAGCTTCCATCGCAGACGATTATGCTTTATTGTCATGCGCGCGCGCAACTTCCGCAGCTTGCGAAGCTTTGGACATAAAGCGGGCCCGGCGGGTAACCGGGGCCCGGAAATTCAGCGGGAAAAAAAGCCGAGGCGGGAAAAAAGCGTAATGCCGATCACACGAACTGGACGAAAGCCAAGGGAGCGCCATGGACGCTCTCGAAGGATTTCACCGCCTGGTCCATGGCCAAATCCTTGTCCTGGTAACGCTTGCGCAGGCAAACGCACATGACCTCCTTGAGGATCTGGCAATCGTAGGTCGCGCGATGGAGTTCGCCTTTGCTCAGGACCATGCCGGTCTGATCCCCGAGCTTGCGCGCGATCTCGCTCAGCTTGTGCGAAGCGTATTCGGGCATGATCTTGCGGATGAACTTGAGGCTGTCGATGATGGGGTTCTGAGGCATCACGAGGCCCTGCTTCCTGATGGCCTTTCCCAGGAAGGCGGCATCGAAAGAGGCGTTGTGCGCGACCAGGATGGAGCTGAGCCCGCAGAACCGCAGGAACGCGGAAACCACCGGTTTGGGATCCGGCGCATTCTCGACCATCTGGTTGGTGATGTTGTTGACGCGCGTCGCGTCTTCGGGGATCAGCTTGCCGGGCTTGACCAGGCTGGAGTATTGCGCGATTTCCCGCGTCACCAGCTTGCCGTCCTTCTTCTCGAAGGTGAATTTGATCCCGGCCACTTCGATCAGTTCCTCCTTGTCCGGATCGAGGCCGGTGGTTTCAACGTCGAAGGCCACCATGGTTACGAAGGGGAGCAAAGGGACCTCCAGGAGGTTGCGGGGGTGAACGGGACGGGAAGATAAAAAACTAAACGTTGCCCGCCCTGCGTTCCAAGGCTTCCATCGCATCCGAGATCGCTTCAACGCTCTCCGGATGAAACGCCTCGCCCACATGGACGATCACCTCGGAAAAGGGCAAGGGAATCACGCTCCGGTCCCAGGATTTAAGCCTGAAGGAACGGGGCGCGTCCACCCATACGGGAACCACGGGCGCTCCTGAGCGCCTGGAGAGCCAAATGGACCCTTGCTTGGGTTCTCGCCTCGGGCCCCGGGGCCCGTCCAGGGCCATGCCCGCGAGGCCTGGGCCTGCTTCCATCCCGCGTGCCAGGGCGCGCAGCCCGCCGGCTCCCCCCTTGGAGGATGAACCCCGATGCACGCGGTAACCGAAGCCTTCGCACGCCCTGGCGGCCCAGTCCCCATCGATGCTGCGGGAAATCAGGACTTCGATGCCGCGGTGGGAGAAGATGCGGATGCAGGCCGGGAGGTGTTCATGCCAAAGCAGGATGACGGCCGGGCCGGGAGTTCCGGTTCCGGCCGGAGGGGCCCCGTCGGCCCAACGCACGCGCAAGGACCGCAACCAGAGGCGGCCCAGGGCCAGCAGCAACGACCGCATGGGGCGCGTCAGGCGGGATCGGAGAAACGGGCTGCGAAGTAGGGAGGGGCCGGTTCCGAAATGACCTTGACCGTGTCGAACCGGTAGATCTCCGGTTGCGCGGCTATCTGGCGCATGAAGTTGGAGCGGCGGTATTCGCTGCGGTGCTCTTCGCAATATTTGGGATAGAGGACCTGATTGGGAATCAGGGTCAGGTCGAAGGATTGGGTGCAGCCCATCAGCTGGCACTCGCAAGAGCGCTCGACGGACTGGGTGAAATTATGGAGGAAGATCTGGTTGTGCCTGGTCACCCGATCGATGAGTCCGCTCTGGGGTTTCCCCATCTCGGCGAGGATGGCCTTTTCGACGTTCCCGGTGCTCATTATGCTTAGTATGCTTTCGGCCCCGGAGTTTGTCCAGGGGTTAAATGCTATTCATAGAATATACCTAAGAACCCGTTTTGGGCTAGGGAAAATTGGAGAAAGCAGGGGGTTTTTTCCCCTTGACCTGCCGGATGAAAGGCAGTATGCGGCGGCCTCCGGAGCCCATTACGGCGGGCCTGCGGGGTTGCCCGGGATGGGGCGATGGGTAACATTAAGGTTACGCCGGGACGGCGCCCGCCCGCTTTCCGGATTTCCGCGGTCCGGCCCCGGGGATCCGCTCGGCCTGTTTCGCCGTCCTCGTCCGCGCGCGCGCTTGGCATTTCGGGCAATGCACCGTGCCCCGTTGGGCCACCAGGGATTTTTCCAGGGTCGTCCCGCAGGCGCGGCAGGGTTCCCCTCCTCGACCGTAGACCTTGAGGCGCTCCTGGTTGGAGCCTTCCGTGCCGTCCGGTTTGCGGTAATCGGAGAAGGAGGTCCCGCTATTGCGTATCCCTTTCCTGAGTACGTCTTTCACCGCTTCCAGAAGCCGGCTCCTGGCTTCGTCGCCCAGATCGCGCACCAGGGTCATCGGGTGGATCCCGCTGCGGAACAGGGCTTCATCCGCGTAAATGTTCCCGACGCCCGCGAGGAAGGACTGGTCGAGGAGCAGGGCCTTGATCGGTCTCGCGCTGCCGGTCGGGAAGCTCCTCTTCAGGAAGGCCGGGATCCGCAGGGTCAAAGGCTCCTCGCCCAGGATGCTGAGCCGCGGATGCAGGGGCCAGTCGCGTCCCGGCACCAGGAATATCTTCCCGAAGGTGCGCGGATCGCGGAACAGGACGCGTTCGCCCCCGGCGAGATTGAGGATGAGGTGGGTATGCTTGTCCACGGGATGCACGCCTTTGGGCTTTTCCAGGCCCGTCACGGTGCGGATGAAACCGGCATTCTCGACGTAGTCGGCGGGCGAGAAGGTCAATTGGCCGGTCATCCCCAGATGGATGACCAGGGAGCAGCCGCCCAATTCGAGGATGATGTACTTGCCCCGCCTTAGGACCCGGTCGATCGCCTGGCCTTTGAGGGCGGAGGCGAAATTGACCGTAGTCATCCCCAGGAGCATGCGGCCGAGGCGCAGATCCGCGGACTCGATGCGCTTCCCTTCCACGTGCGGACCCAGCATCCGGACGATGGTTTCGACTTCTGGCAATTCCGGCATACGATGGATCCGTCGGTTATTTCTAAATTTCGGAGATCATAACATACCAAAAGCAACGGTCGATGGGGCGCGGACCCCGTCTCCCGGGACCTGGGAAGGATTCGCGTCGATGCCTGCAAAGGCGGAAATCCCCGAAAACACGACGGCCCCGGCGGCCTTGGATGCGTCCCTCAATGCGGAAAGGATGCCGGTCGAGACCCGTATCCTGAAGCTGGATTTGCCTCCGGAGGGATTCCGGCTCGTTTCCGGAAGGACCTTGAAGTCCCTGGACGTCGCTTACGAGACCTACGGTATCCTGAACGCGGCCAAGAGCAATGCGGTGATGATTTGCTCCCCGCTCACCACGGACGCCCATGCCGCCGGTTACAACGCGTCGTACGAAAAGGCCAAGGAGCGCATCGGCTGGTGGGACGACATGATCGGTCCCGGCAAGGCCATCGACACCAACCGCTATTTCGTGATCGCATCCAACATGCTCGGGGGATGCAAGGGCACGACCGGCCCCTGTTCGGTCAATCCTGAAACGGGCAAACCTTACGGATCCGCCTTCCCCAAGATCAGCGTTGAGGACATGGTAGCCGTCCAGCGCTTGCTATCCCTGCAGCTCGGCATCGACGTGCTGGAGGCGGTGGTGGGCGGCAGCATGGGCGGCATGCAGGCCTTGCAATGGAGCACTTCCTTTCCGGACAAGGTGCGGAAATGCATCTGCATCGCGGCCGCGGCATGCCTCTCCGCCCAGGCATTGGGTTTCGAAATCATCGGGCGCAAGGTCATCGTCAACGACTCCGGCTTCCATGGGGGGGATTTCTACCAGCACGGGACCATCCCCGAGCGCGGCCTCGCCTATGCCCGCATGATCGGCCACCTCACCTATCTTTCCGCCCTTTCCATGCACGAGAAGTTCGGGCGCAATCGCAAGGAAGACTGGGACGAGAAGCGTTTCGAGACTGGGTTCGAGGTGGAGAGCTACCTCAATCATCAAGGCGATCAGTTCGTAAAGCGGTTCGATGCCAATTCCTACCTCCACATCACCTGGGCCATGGACCATTTCGATCTGGTCGCCCGCTACGGGTCCCTGGACAAGGCCTTCGCGCCTTCCCAGGCCGAATTCCTGCTCGTCGCGCTCTCTTCCGACTGGCTTTTCTTCCCCGAGCAGACCCGCGAGCTCGGCCGGGTGCTGTTGAACCAGAAGAAGATCGTATCCGTGGTGGAGCTGGATTCCCCTTACGGGCACGACGCCTTCCTGCTGGAGGTCGCCAACCTCTCCCAGGTCATCACCGGGTTCCTGGAAAAGCCCGCATTCGACAACGGCTCCGGAGGCGGGCCCGGCAATGGAAGCGCGGGCGACAGGCAAGGCGGGCCCCGGCCCGCGAAGGGGACGGACACGAGCTGGAAACCCCGCGGCAAAAGTTTCGGAGCCTCAAGGGACCTGGAAGCGCTGGCTTCCCTGATCGAGCGCGGCAGCCATATCCTGGATATCGGCTGCGGGGACGGCGTGCTCATCGACAGGATGTACAAGAGCCATGGCGTCACCGGGATCGGCATCGACATCGCCCTGCCCCATGTGGTGGAATGCCTCCGCAAGAACGTACCTGTGCTGCAAAGCGATGCGGATCGGGGGCTCTCCCTGATCAGCGACGGCGCCTTCGATTACGCGGTCCTGAACCGCACCCTTCAGGAAGTGAAGAAGCCCCAGTTGGTCCTGAACGAGATGTTGCGCGTGGCCCGCAAGGGCATCGTAGCCTTCCCGAACTTCGCCTTCGTCGGCAACCGCCTTTCGCTTCTGACCACGGGCGTGATGCCCGTATCGGAGGCCCTGCCTTACAATTGGCACGATACCCCCAATATCCACCTTTTCAGCCTCGACGATTTCCGCCTCCTGTGCGCGCGCGAGGGTATCCGCATCGAGAAGGTTCTATACCTGGGGGAATCCATGATCTCGCGGCTGATGTTGGGACTGGGCCGGCCCAATCTGGGATCGGAATTCGTGATCGCCAGCATCGCAAGGGAATCCTGACCTCCGCCCGGACGTTGGATGCCCGCCGCCGCCATGCCCCGATTCTACTTCGATCATAACGCCACCACGCCCTTGCACCCTGAGGTCGCCAGCGCCATGTCCGCTGTCCTGGGCCTCGGTCCGGACGCGAAGGCCGGGTCCGTATTCGGGAATCCTTCCAGCATCCACTGGGCGGGCCGGGAGGCGCGCAGTCTGGTGGAGGACGCCAGGGAATCCCTGGCCCGCTTGATTGCGGTCGATCCGGCCGAAATCGTTTTCACCAGCGGAGGGACCGAAGCGGACAACCTGGCCATCCTGGGAGCGGCCGCATCGGGACGATTGCGCGGACGCCACCTGATCGCCTCCACCATGGAACATCCCGCCGTCCTGGAAGCCTTCCGCAAGCTGGAGGCGGAAGGATGGCCGATTTCCTGGATCGATCCGGACGGAGAAGGGGTGGTGCGGCCCGAGGACGTGGATCGGGCGATCACGCCGGAAACCGGACTGGTCTCGGTAATGGCGGCCAATAATGAGACCGGCGCGGTGCAGCCCATCGCCGCAATCGGAAAATCCTTGCGGGAACGCGGCATCCTCTTCCACTGCGACGGCGTACAAGCCTTGGGAAAGATGGCGGAAGTACGGCCGCGCGCCTGGAAGGTGGACTACCTCGCCCTTTCCGCCCATAAAATCAACGGTCCGAAGGGTGTCGGGGCCTTGTATGTCCGTAAAGGCGCTCCCCTGCAAGGGCTGGCCTTGGGAGGTCCTCAGGAAAGGCAAATCCGCGGCGGCACGGAAAACGTATTGGGGATCGCCGGATTCGGGAAGGCGGCGGAAGTATGGTCCCGCCTGGGCGAAACCGAACGTCCCCGGTTGTCGGCCCTGCGGGACGCCTTGGCGGCCGCTTTGACGGCGAGGATCCCCGGTCTGGTGATCAATTCGGCCGGAGCGGAACGCGTGCCCAATACCCTGAACGTCACCTTTCCCGGATGCAAGGCGGACCTGATGGTGATGGGCCTGGATATGCGCGAGGTAGCGGTCTCGGCCGGTTCCGCCTGCGCTTCCGGGTCCGTCAAATATTCCCATGTGCTGTTGGCCATGGGAAAGGGCAAGGAGGCCGCGGCCTCCTCCCTCCGGTTCTCCCTGGGTCTCGGGAATTCGGAGTCCGAGGTGGAGCCTCTTGCGGAAGCCGTTGCAGCGGTCGCCTCATCCGTCCGGGGCATGTAGCCTCCACTCCTGGCCGCCCTGAAAAGGCCCGGTCGCCCGCGCCCCGTCTCCCTAAGGCAGCCGCCAGCCGATCTCCACCCGGCCTTCCGTCCCGCCGGAATAGGCATCGCCGCCCTTGCCCGCCGACGTCCCCGCGGCCTTCCCTTCCCTCCTTATCTCCACCCTGACCGGCAAAGCCTGCGCTGCCTCCGCTGAAATGTAAACGGGTCCCCATGACCTGGAGACCCTCGCTTCCGGGGTGAGCACGTCCGCCGTCACCTTGGGATAGGTAGTGTCGAACGTTTCCTCCTCGACGGCGACGAGCAAGGACGTTTCCCGCTTGGTGAGATGGGAGTTGGATTCCAGGACCAGGCGTTGGTACCCCAATCCCGCCTGGGCGCGGCAGCCGAAGAAAACCTTTTCCGCCCACCCTCCGCCGCCCGCCTGGGCCGCGTAGGCGGCCCCGTTGAGCAGCCAGGTCTCGCTGTTGAATACGCCCAGCAGGCTACCCTGGTACGAATCGATCACGCCATTGCGATCCCAGAAATGCCGGCCGAAGGGCGCGTCGGGACGCAGGGCATCGTACTCCAGTTCGGAGGCTCCGGCGTAGAGTCCCCATTCCCATGCGCGATGCGAGGAAAGGAGATCGGCCCGCAGGGAATAGGATCGATGTTCGCCTTCCTGATAGGAGAAGCGGGTCTGGGTCAGATCCTTGCGCGTGGTCCCGCGGAAGGCATGACTCCCGGATCCCAGGCGGAAGTCCATCGTAGCTTTCGGGCCCTCGCCCCCGCGGCGGCGGTCGAAGGCCAGGTTCGCAGCCTGGAGCCATGTCGCGCCGCTGTCCCCCAGGACATACCCTTGAGGGGGCACGTTGGCGTAACCCAATCGGGTCCAATCCCCCGACCAGGAGGCCGTCCAGGGGCCCTTTCCGTAGCTGAATGCCAAACTTTCGAAGCGTTGCCGCAGCCGCAGGGGGATGGCCAAGGGACGGTAATCCTTCAGATACAGGGTCAAAGGGAAATCCCGGTTCCGTTCGCCCAGGGTGGCCGACCACGCGAATCCCGATCCGACCGTTCCCCCCATGGACAGGGCCCGCAAGGCATTTTCATGCGAGGTGCGCGAGTCGCCGCCCAGGGTAACGGTGGCCGTGAGTTTCGGCGATGGGCGATAGGCCGCGCTTCCCGTCCAACCCCAGGTCACCCCGCTCTGATCCACCCAGGCGGAAGCGTCGCCGAAATCCAGATCCGCGTCGGACCGTTCCGCCGAGAACCGGATTTCCATGTCCGGAAAGGCGGTGGCGGCGAATCGCATTCCGGATGCCGATTGCCCGTGATCGTAGAAGAAGCGGCCGGATCGGCGGATGAGGTCGGAATAATCCAGGCTCAAGGCTCCGGAGAACTTCGGCGCGGAATCGGAGCCGGGCTCGCCAACCCGCGGAAACCCGTTTCCCTCGCCGTCGGGAACGCCGGGCAGAGCCTGCATCCAGATCTGCCTTCGATAATCGAGACCCAAAAAGGATTGCATCGGATTCTCGAGGGCCGGGGCCAGGGCGGCGGTCAGCAGGACGGCGGGCATGGACACCGACGCGATGCGCTGAATGGAAAAGGAAAGGCGGGCCCAAGGCCCGCCTTTGCCGGATCGGAGAGGTTCCGTTCCGGTCGAGATGCGCGTAGAAGGCATCGGCTAAAGCTACTTCCCTATCAGGCTCAGCGCGAAGTTGGGCTTCAAGGGGGCGAGCGCGGACTTCTTGTAGATCACGTGCGAATGGGATTCGCTCCATTCCGCCTGTTTGGTGAGGAGGTTCCAGATATCGTTTTCCTTGGCGCCGGGCAGGAAGCCCTGGAAGGTCGGGTCCTGGAGATGGATGACCTGGCGGATTTGCGCGATGACCTGGGAGGCGGGGGTGCCCTGGGCATCCGCGTCCTTGCCGATCTGGATCAGGGTCTTGATGTCGCCCGTGATGTTGCCCTGGGCATCCTTGAAGTACAGGATCGGCTTCGATTCGCTCCAAACGGCGGCATCGTAGAAGCCGTAGTAGGGGAGCATCTTCTTGTAATCCTGGACCCGGAAATAGGCCGCGAAGTCCACCTTGACGGTGGTGTCGATGTCGGTGAGATGGAAGACATAGGGCTGATCCATGTACTTGCGGGCGGAATCGATGAATCCCTTGCCGGCATCGTATTCATTGGCCGAGATGCAGGAACCGTCCTCGAAACCGGCGCAGACGTGGATCAGGTCGTTATCCTGGGCGTCCGTTTCGGAGGCGATGGAACCCACGGCCTCCTTGAGCACGGTCAAGGCGGATTTGATCTCATCGTCCACGTTGGCCAGACGGGCCTGCCAGGCGGGGCGCACCGCGAGGAACGGGGAGGCGGGGGAGAGGATGGAAGCGGCCTTGTTCAGGGCGTCGCGCTGCTCCGCGGTGAGTTGATCGAAATTCTCGACCGTATCCAGGCCTTCCAGGGCCGCGATATAATCGTAGGATCCCTTGTAGTCCACGTCGATATCGTAGGACAGGTACAGGGTAAGGAGGCCGTGGATGGCTTTCACGCCGGCAAGGAGCACGCCGGCCTCGGCATGGTCGAGTTCCCGGGCCTCGCCTTCGATGGTGAGGACGGCCGAGAAGGACGGATCCTGGTAGACGACATTGAGGTGGGCGATGGCGTCCTCGAGGGCGGGCAGAAGGATGTTCGCGATCGAATCCTGGATTTCATGGAATTCCGGCCAGGCGGACGCTTCCGCGACCTTGCGCAGGACGCCGGCGCGCATCAAGGGTGCGTTTTCCGTAAGGCTCATGTCGAAGGGGGATTTGTTGTCCAGGGTCCGGTTGATGATATCGGCCAGGCCTTTGGTCTGGCCGGCGATCAGCACGCCGGTGAGGGCCATGCCGAGGTGGGCCCGGTTGTTTCCGGGATTGAGGCGGAGGGCCTCGCTATATTCCGAGCGCGAATTCCGGAGGGTGGTCAGGTCCTCCTTGCCGTACCTGAACTGGCTCATATCGCTCATACGGGTCACCGAGGTTTCCAGGTCCGCGTCCGCTTTGAGTGCCGCGGCGTCCGACTGCTTGACGGCTTCGGCGGACGGGCCGTTGTTCTCGGAGCCGAGAAAGCACCCGGTGAGGCAGGATGAGGAGACCGCCATCGCGGCCAATATGAGGAATTTAGGGGTTGAGCGCATGCGTTCTCCAGGTAAAGTGATTTTTATCGTCCGGTTGCGGGCGGCATCAGCTAAGACGAACGGGTTTACGGGTTCCGCTACGCCTTTTTTGTTGGACGTCCGGTCCTCCCTACTTGTTCCACCCCTTGACGCCTGATTGTAGCGCCTTTGATAATAGGGCATGTAGATTAAGATCACACTCCATTACCCCAAAAAAGGGGAAGTATGCCGGATTCACAGCGAATGCAACCCGAAATCCCGGATTCCCAAGTCCTGAAATTGGGCCAGGAGATCTGGCATGAAATGCGAGGCGAGGTCCCGGGCATCTTCAATAAGGATTTCTGGCAAGGGCGCATCCTGGAATGGGCCATGAAGGACCCGTCCTTCCGGGTGGACCTCTTCCGCCTGGTGGACGTGCTCCCGGTGCTCAAAACACGCAAACAGGTCTGGCACCATATGCGGGATTACCTGATGCGGGAAGGGCGTCCCCTTCCCTCCGTCCTGAGCGTGGCCCTCAAGGCGGCATCCGGCGGGATAACCGGCGTGGTGGCCGTGGAAGTCATCAAGCGCAATGTGGTCAATATGGCGGAGAATTTCATCCTGGGCCATGACGCGGCGGAGGCCATACCCCTCTTGCGGAAATTGCATGGCCAAGGCATCGGATTCACGGCGGATCTCCTGGGTGAGGCCACCCTCAGCGAGCCGGAAGCGGAGGCTTACCTGGAGCGCTACCGGGATTTGATTGATACCCTTGCGGGCGAGGTCTCCAAATGGCCTTCCGACCCCGTGCTGGACCGCAACCACCTGGGCCCTATTCCGGTGGCCAACGTTTCCATCAAGCTCTCGGCCCTGGAGGGCCGGTTGGACCCGGTCAATACCGCCGGTTGCGTGGCCCGCCTGAAGGCCAAGGTGCTTCCCTTGTTCCTCCTGGCCCGGCGGAAGAACGTTTTCCTCAACGTCGACCTCGAGAATTGGCAGCTGCACGGCATCACCTACGATCTTTTCGAGGAAATCCTCTCGCACCCGGAGCTGAGGGATTGGCCCCATCTGGGCATCGTAGTCCAGGCCTATCTCAAGTCCGCGCCGGCGGATCAGCAAAGGCTGCTGTCCCTGGCCAAGTCACGGGGCGCGCCCATCACCGTGCGCCTTGTCAAGGGAGCGTACTGGGATTACGAAGTGGCGATGGCGAAGCAATGGGGCCTGCCCTGCCCGGTGCTCACGAGCAAGGCGGCCACCGATGCCCAATTCGAGTCCCTGAGCCGGGACCTGCTCGTCAACCACGAACATCTGGCGCCCGCCTTCGGTAGCCACAACCTGCGCTCCCTCGTGCACGCCTTGGTCGCCGCCGAGGAACTGAAGGTCCCGCGCAGTGCCTACGAGATCCAGATGCTTTACGGCATGGCGGAACCGGAACGGAAGGTGCTCCGCGCGCGCGGACATCGCCTGCGCGTCTATTCTCCGGTGGGCGCGCTGCTCCCGGGCATGGCCTACCTGGTGCGCCGGTTGCTCGAGAACACCTCCAATTCCGGTTTCCTGAGGCAAAGCTACCATGAGGGCGAGGATATCGCCGCCTTATTGGCCGCCCCCCGGGCCGGGGCCGCACCGCCATCCCCGCAATCGGCCTCGATAAAGGCGGCGATGCCAGCCGCACTTCCCGCGTCTCCCGCGGCCCTGGCCCCGGGGGACTTCTCCGCGGACGTAACCGATATGATACCGGGGGACCTGGCGTCCCCGTTCCGCAATTGCCCCCGCACCGATTTCGCCGTGCCCGCGGCCCGGGAGGCTTTCGCCAAGGCTCTGTCCGACTGGAAGGGCCGTCTACCCATCCGCGTTCCCGTGGTGCGCGATGGCCGGGAGGATCCCGCGCCGGATTCCCGGGCCTGGCGCTCCCCCAATGATGAATCGCTTATCGTGGCCAATGTCGAATCGGGTTCGGCGAACCAGGCCGACAAGGCCGCGGATGCCGCCGACAAGGCCTTTCCCGCCTGGCGCGACCGCCCCCTGAGGGAGCGGGCCGCCCTCGCCGAGAGGCTGGGCGATGGATTGGAAGCGGATCGGATCCGCCTGGCCGCCTTGCAGGCCATAGAGGTGGGCAAACCCTGGCAGGAAGCCGATTTGGACGTGGCCGAGGCCGTGGATTTCTGCCGCTATTACGCTCGGCAGGCCCTGATCGAACTTTCCCCGCGCACCCAAGGACAGGCGCCCGGCGAACTGAACACCCTCCAGTACCAGGGGCGCGGCCCCGCGGCCATCATCGCTCCGTGGAATTTCCCCTTGGCCATCCTTTGCGGTATGTCCGTCGCGGCCTTGGTCGCGGGCAATCCGATCATCATAAAGCCTGCCGAGCAGAGCAGCGCCATCGCCTACCTGCTCTACCAGGCCATGATCAAGGCAGGCTTCCCCAAGGACGTCGTGCAGTTCCTGCCGGGCCTGGGCGAAGAGGCCGGAGCCCGGCTGGTGGCCCATCCCCGCATCGCCCAGATCGCATTCACCGGGAGCCTGCAGGTGGGGACCATCATCCTCCGCGAGGCGGCCCTCCTCAGGCCCGGGCAGGCGAGGCTCAAGCGCGTGGTCTGCGAAATGGGCGGCAAGAACGCCATCATCATCGACGACGACGCGGACCTCGACGATGCGGTAACGGGCGTGCTCAGAAGCGCCTTCGGGTACGCGGGACAGAAGTGCTCGGCCTGTTCGCGCGTGATCGCCGTAGGCGACGTTCATCGTGCCTTCACCGATCGCCTGGTGGCCGCTTGCGAGGGCCTCGCCATCGTTTCCGCGGAATCGCCCGCCTGCGACATGGGTCCCGTCATCGACGCGGAGTCGCGAGCCCGCCTGGAAGCGGTAATCGCGGATCCGGGACCCGGCGCCCGCCTTTTGTACCGTGGTAAGGCGCCTCCGGGAGGCCAGTTCGTGGCGCCGGCCATCTTCGAGGTGACGGATGCGGGGCACCGGTTGATGCAAGAGGAATTGTTCGGCCCGGTCCTGGCGGTTATCAAGGCCGATGACTTCGGCAAGGCGCTGGACCTCACCGCGACCACGCCCTTCGCGCTCACGGGCGCGGTATTCACGCGCAGCCCGAGCCATATCGAAGAGGCGCGCGCGCGTTTCCGCGTGGGCAACCTGTACGTCAATCGCGGATCGACCGGCGCCCTGGTGGAACGGCAGCCGTTCGGAGGCTTCGGCCACAGCGGGCTCGGCACCAAGGCGGGCGGCCCCGGTTACCTCCTGAATTTCGCGGATCCGTATTGCATCACCGAGAACACCATGCGGCACGGATTCACTCCGGAAATCCAGACCTGAGGAACGTCCGGAATCGATGTCCCTCGGCCGACCGGATGGCTGCCTCCCTGCGCCCGTAACCATTCCGGGCCCGTAACCGGACCGGTTGCGGGCGTATCCAATCCGGATACGGACTCTACCGAATTACCTTGCGCACCGTTCGGTTTTCGGCCCTTCCGGATCCCGATAGGCTTATTTTTCCGTCGTCAAGTTACCCATGGTCCAGAGGCCGGAGTCTAAAGCGCGTGCAGTTACCGAATTCCATTTCCATTCCCGGCGCCGTCATGATGGGCGCATTGGGTTTCGCCCTGACCTGGTTCGCCTTGCGGAACGGATCCACGAAGGTGGATCCGGCGGGGAACCGGAATTTCCACCGGGAAATCGATCGGCTCTTTTCGGACATCTCCAAAGGTCTGCGGTTCCTTTCCTCATCCGGCAGGTTCGGAGGATTGACCTTGATGCGGGAAAAACAGGAGGAAGTGGAGCGGCTCCTGTCCGAACTGCAGCGGCGCCTCCGACATCTGGAGGACGGGGTCCGGGACAAATACGAGGAGCGGGCCCACCGGATTTTGGCCCAAGCGGCCCGTTTTGGGATAACCTTGCCTCCCCCCTGACCTTTGGCTTAGGCGGAAATTCCCGACCTTTCCTATATTTAGGGGCTTTTCAAAGGCAGGCCCAATGGACAATCGCCCTTCAACCGCTCCCCTCCTCAGGGTCCTGAACCTGAACGCCAATGATCTGGCGGAAAAGAGCCTGGCCGGCGAAGAATTGTCCCGGGAGGAGGCCTTTGCCGTTCTGGAATGGCCCGATGAAGAAATCTTGACCTTGATGCAGGCCGCCTACAAGGTGCGCCATGCCGCTTTCGGTAAAAAGGTCCGCCTCAACTATCTGGTCAATATCCAGAGCGGCATTTGCCAGGAGGATTGCGGCTATTGCTCCCAATCCAGCATATCCGACGTGCCGGTCGAGAAGTATAAGCTGATGACCCCGGAAGAGGTCGAGGCCGCCGCGGAAAAGGCCGTCGCCAACAAGGCCGCCCGCCTATGCATGGTCGCTTCCATGCGCGGGCCGTCGGATAAGGATGTCGCCGGGGTGGCCTCGGCGATCCGCCGCGTCAAGGAACGTTTCCCCCAGCTCGAGCTGTGCGCCTGCCTGGGACTTCTGAAGGATGGCCAGGCCGCCACCCTGAACGAGGCCGGAGTGGACGCCTACAATCACAATCTCAATACCAGCGAGCGCCACTATGGGGAAATCTGCTCCACGCACGGCTTCTCGGATCGCCTGGACACGGTCCGCAAGGTGCGCGAAGCCGGCATCTCCTCCTGCAGCGGGGCCCTATTCGGAATGGGCGAGGCCCGCGAAGACATCCTCGACGTGGCCTTCCGCCTGCGCGAGCTGGGGGTGGATTCCATCCCCGTGAATTTCCTCATTCCCTTCAAGGGTACGCCCGAGGGGCATCGCGAAGAGCTTACCCCGGTCTATTGCCTCAAGATCCTGGCCTTGTTCCGCCTGATCAACCCGTTTTCGGAAATCCGCATCGCCGGCGGGCGCGAATTGCACCTGCGCAGCCTGCAGCCGCTGGGCCTCTACGCGGCCAATTCCATTTTCGTGGGTGACTACCTGACCACGGAAGGGCAGGCAGGATCCCTCGATCGGGAAATGATCCGGGACATGGGATTCGAAATCGTCGGCGATAACGCCGGGGAGGGGACCGCCGTGCCCCTGGTGGATCGCGTCACCTTGACCTCCCGGCAGGTCCGCCAGGCCAAGTAGGCTCAGCGGGCCGCACACCGGGTCGTACCGGTCAGCCCGCACCGAAGAACCATGATAGTCATCGTCGATTATAAAGCCGGCAATCTCACTTCGGTCCAACTTGCCTTGGCCGAAGTGGGCGAAGAGTCCGTGATTTCCTCCGATCCGGCGATCATCGCCGCGGCGGACCACCTGGTTTTTCCGGGTGTGGGAGCCGCGGGGTCGGCCATGGAAGAGCTGCGCCGCATGGACCTGGAACCCGTTCTCAAGGCGTACGTCGCCACGGGCAAACCTTTCCTGGGGATTTGCGTCGGCTGCCAGATAATCATGGACTGGAGCCTCGAGGATGGCCGGACCGACTGCCTGGGCCTGCTTCCCGGCGGCACGGATATCTTTGCGGCCTCCCCGGAGTCGAAGGTGCCGCATATGGGATGGAACCAGATCCGGTTCACGAAGCGCGCGGTTTCCGGTCGCGGTCCGCGGCATCCTCTGGTCATGGGAATCCCGGACGGCAGCGAATTCTATTTCGTTCATAGCTACTTTCCCACTCCGGCGGATACGGACCATGTCCTGGCCCTGACCGATTATGGCGGGAAACCCTTCGCTTCCATCCTCGGATCGGGGAATATCGCTGCCTGCCAGTTCCACGTGGAGAAAAGCGGAAGGTGGGGATTGGCCCTGCTGAAGAACTTCTGCAGGTGGGACGGCCGTCTTGAAGGGGACGGCGTATGCTGACCAAACGCCTGATCGTCTGCCTGGACGTCCGTAACGGCAAGGTTACCAAGGGCGTGAAGTTCAAGGAAAACGTGGATCTCGGGGATCCCGTCGAGATGGGCCGGAAGTACTACCTGGACGGGGTTGACGAGCTGGTTTTCTACGATATCATGGCTTCGGCCGAGAAACGCCCCATCGACATCGCCATGGTCCGGGCGGTGGCGCGAAAGGTGTTCATCCCCTTCTCCGTGGGCGGCGGCATCCGCAACCTGGACGATATGCGCGAGGTCCTGCTGGCGGGGGCGGAAAAGGTGAGCGTGAATTCCCTGGCCGTCCAGAATCCGGACATCATCTCCCAAGGCGCCCGCGCATTCGGCAAACAATGCATCGTGCTCGGCATGGACGCCAAGAAGACCGGCCTCCCGGGACTGCCTTCCGGCTACGAGGTTTTCGTCCAGGGCGGCCGCAAGGCCATGGGTATCGATGCCATCGAGTGGGCGAAAAAAGCCGTGGCGTTGGGGGCGGGGGAGATCTGCGTGAACTCCATCGATGCGGACGGCACCAAGGACGGGTATGAGCTTACCCTCACCCGCCTGATCGCCGAAGCCGTGGACGTGCCCGTGATCGCGTCCGGCGGGGCCGGTACGCCATCGCACCTGGTCGATGTGTTCAACAAGGGCAAGGCCGATGCCGGACTCGTCGCCTCCATGGTTCACTATGGCACCTATACCATCCCGGCCATCAAGGCCGATTTGTCCGCCGCGGGCATTCCCATCCGCGCCGCCGTCTGAATTCCCGCCCCGTCCTCCTGACGCCGTCGTCTGCGTGAATCCGGGCCGGGGTTTGACTATCTTTCTCCCCGCAACCCTAGGAGCTTCCCGTGGAAGAAATCACCAATTTGAAGGCCCGTGTCGACCGCCTATGGGGGTATCTTTGACCTGGCTCGCAAGCAGGAAGAAATAGCCCTACTCGAGCGCTCCGCCTCGGAACCGGGATTCTGGTCCGATACCGCCAAAGCCCAGAAAATCCAGAAGCAGATGAAGACCCTCCAATGGTGGGTCGATGAATGGAAGTCCCTCGACCATCAGGTCAAGGAACTGGAGATGCTGGCCGAGATGGCCAAAGAAGACAAGGACGAAAAGACCCTCAAGGAGGCGATCGATTCGGCCACCCCCTTGGAAGCCAAAATCCGCGAGCTGGAGCTCAAGAAGATGCTCAGCGGCGAGAACGACGAGAAGCCGGCCATCCTCAGCATCCATTCGGGCGCGGGCGGAACGGAATCCCAGGACTGGGCCCGCATGCTCCTGAGGATGTACACGAGTTGGATGCAGAAGCGCGGCCTCAAATTCGAACTCCTCGACGAACAGCCGGGCGAGGAAGCCGGAATCAAGGGCGCCACCATCGAAGTGTCCAGCGAATACGCATTCGGCTACCTGCGCTCGGAAATCGGCGTGCACCGCCTGGTCCGCATCTCACCCTTCGATTCGAACGCCCGCCGCCACACCTCCTTCGCCGCCGTGTACGTGTATCCGGAAGTCGAGGAGGTGGAGTTCGAACTCAACGAGAACGATATCAAGGTGGATACCTTCCGCGCCGGCGGCGCGGGCGGCCAGCACATCAACAAGACCGATTCCGCCGTGCGCATGACCCATCTTCCCACCGGGATCGTGGTGTCCTGCCAGGGCGAGCGCAGCCAGCATAAGAACCGCGCCAGCGCCATCAAGATGCTGCGCGCCAGGGTCTACCAGAAGCACCAGGACGACGAAGCGGCCAAGCGCGAATCCAAGCTGGCCTCCAAGCTCAAGATCGAATGGGGCAGCCAGATACGCTCTTACGTGCTGCAACCCTACCAGATGGTGAAGGACGCGCGCACGGATTTCGAGACCTCGGACGCGGAAGGCGTCCTGAACGGGAACCTGGACGGCTTCATCAACGCCTACCTGCTGGCCGCGGACGAAGAACGCCTGAAGGGCACGTAAGCCCGCTACGACCTTTGAATACGACGATTGGAACGAACGATGGAAATGAATGATCAGGTAGAAGCCAGGTTGGAAAAGCTCCGCAAGTTGCGGGAGATGGGGATCAACCCCTATCCTTACGGCTTCGCGCCCACCCACGACAGCGCGGCGCTGACTGCGGAGAAAGAAAAGCTGCTTCCGCCCCCCGCGGCCGAGGGCGATTCCGCTCCCGCGGCCGTCGGCCCCGAGATCGCGTTCGCGGGGCGCATCGTGCGCTACAACCTGAAGGGCAAGCTGGCTTTCGTGCATTTGAAGGACGACATGGGCCGCATGCAGATCATGTTCGGCCGGGACGCCGTGGGCGAACCCTCCTTCGAACTGGTCAAGATCCTGGACATCGGGGACTGGATCGGGGTGAAGGGCACCATGTTCATCACCCGCGCGGGCGAGTACACCGTGCACGCCAAGACCGTGGAACTATTGTCCAAGGCGGTGCGGCCCCTGCCCATCCCCAAGGAGAAGATCGAGAACGGCGTCAAGATCATCTTCGATGAGTTCAAGGACGTGGAGACCAGGTACCGCCAGCGTTACGTGGACCTCACCCTCAACGACGGGGTCCGCGAGGTCTTCAAGAAGCGCTCGCGCATCATCCAATCCATACGCCAGTACCTGCTCGACAACGCCTATCTGGAAGTGGAGACGCCCATCCTGCAGGCCATCTACGGCGGCGCCAGCGCCCGGCCCTTCCTCACCCACCACAACGCCCTGGACATCCCCTTGTACCTGCGCGTCAGCAACGAGCTGTACCTCAAGCGCCTCATCACCGGCGGTTTCCCCAAGGTATTCGAGTTCGCCAAGGATTTCCGCAACGAGGGCATCGACCGGACCCACAATCCGGAGTTCACCCTGCTGGAGTTCTACCAGGCCTTCGCCGACTATAATGACATGATGAAGCACTTCGAGAACGTCTACGCCGCGGCCTGCACGGCCGCGAACGGATCCCCGAAGTTCTCCTACCAGGGCGAGGAGTTCGATCTCACGCCGCCTTGGCCCCGTATGACGGTCAAGCAGGCCATCCTCAAGTTCGGGGGTCTGGATGTGGACGCGCTCTCCGACGAACAGCTCAAGGCCGAGCTGGAAAAGGGCCAGATCGAATTGAAGGGCAAGTACATCCGCGGACTGGCCATCAAGGCCCTGTTCGAGGCCAAGTGCGAGGCCCAGCTCAAGGGTCCCATCTTCATCATCGACCATCCCAAGGAAAGCACGCCGCTCTGCAAAGGCCACCGCTCCGAGCCGGACCTGGTCGAGCAGTTCGAGCCCTATATCAACGGATGGGAGGTCGGCAACGCCTATTCCGAGCTGAACGATCCCCTGGTGCAGCGCAAGCTCCTGGAGGATCAGGTGGAGCGCGGCCGCGGGGGAGAGGATGAGACCCATCCCTTGGACGAAGACTTCCTGCGCGCCCTGGAATACGGCATGCCCCCGACCGGGGGAGTCGGCATCGGCATCGATCGCATGGTCATGCTGCTGACGGACAGCGCCACGATCAAAGACGTGCTTTTGTTCCCCTTGATGAAACCCGAGTGAAATATTTCGAATGGTTCATCGCCCGGAAGTACTTCTGGGCCCAACGCCGGACCCTTTCCACGGGTCTTATCGCCATGTTCTCGGCGGCCGGCGTTACCGTGGGGACCTGGCTGCTCATCTTCGTCCTTTCGGCCATCAACGGGTTCGAGCATGAGGTCAAGAAACAGCTCATCGGCAAGGATGCCCATATCGAGGTGACCCAGTACCAGTACGCGCCCATCCGCGACTACGATTCCGTAGTGCAAAAGGTCCGCGAATTCCCCCACGTGACCGGGGCCTCCCCATTCATCATGTCCAAGACCATCATCTCACGCAAGAAGAACCAGGACGGCATCGTCGTCTACGGCATCGACAGCGCCACCAGCCATGACGTGATCGGGCTCGCCTCCACCATCTCCCACGGCAAATACCGTTTTCACGGGCTGACCGACTCCACCGGGAAGCATTATCCCGGCATCATCCTCGGCTACGCCCTGGCGGCGCGCCTCCAGGCTTCCATCGGGGATAAGGTATTCCTGGCGGACTTCACGGACGCAGGAGAATTGGGCTCATCGGGCTTTACGCCCAAGATCGCGCCCTACATCGTCGCGGCCACCTTCGAATCCGGCATGTACCAGTTCGACGAGTCCCTGGCCTATATCTCCTTGGACGACGCCATGAAGCTTTTCGAACAGCCGGGCGCGGTCACGGGGATCCAATTGAGGGTGGATGATCCCTACGCCAGCGGTCCCATTTCCAGGGACCTGGAGGATTCCCTAGGGTTCCCCTTCCGGGCGCTGGACTGGCAGGCCAAGAACTACACCCTCATCAAATGGATGGCTTACGAGAAGATCCTGGTGGGGCTGGCCCTGGGAATCATCATCATCATCGCGGCCTTCAACATCATTTCCTCGCTCGTCATGGCCGTGAACGACAAGGTGCGGGAGATAGGCATTCTGCGCGCCATGGGCGCCACCCGCCGCGGCATCCTGCGCATCTTCATCCTCGAGGGCATGCTCATCGGCGTTGCCGGATCCGTCACGGGGACCCTCCTGGGCCTGTTGAGCTATTGGCTGCAGAGCCGCTTCGGGATCATCCAATTGCCCGGGGACGTGTACTTCGTGACCGTGCTGCCGGTGGAACTGCACCTTGCCGACGTGGTCTCGGTCCTGGTCGTGACCAACTGCCTTTGCGGCCTGGCCACCATCCTTCCCGCGCTCAAGGCCGCGCGCCATGATCCCGTGGAGGCGATCCGCCATGAATGACGCCATCCAGACCGCGCGTACCGCATCCGCCGCCGCGGGATCCCCGCTGGTTTCGGTCGAGAAGATCCAGAAGATCTTCGTCGAGACCGGCACCCGCATCGAATTGTTCCGGGACCTGGACTTCACCATAGCCTCGGGCGAATTCGTGGCCATCAAGGGCGCCTCCGGAGTGGGGAAGAGCACCTTGCTGCACATCCTGGGCATGTTGGATCGCCCTACTTCAGGCCGGGTTTTGTTCAAGGGCAAGGATACCAACGGACTCTCCGACAAGAGTCTTAGTGCCATCCGGAACGGCGAACTCGGTTTCGTATTCCAGTTCCACCACCTGCTGCCTGATCTCACCGTGAAGGAAAACGTCCTCATGCCCAAGCGCATCGCCGGCGGCCTGCGCCGGGCGGACGAGGAACGGGCCCTGGAGTTGATCCGCATGGTGGGCATGGATCACCGGCTGAAGCATTTGCCCGCGGAACTGTCCGGCGGGGAGCGTCAGCGCATCGCCCTGGCCCGCGCCCTGATCAACAATCCGGGGATCCTGCTTTGCGACGAACCTTCGGGGAACCTGGACGTCAAGAATTCCGAGCACCTGCACGCCCTGCTGCTCGATCTCAATCAGCGTCTTTCCGTGGCCATCCTGGTGGTCACCCATGACCTGAGCCTGGCGGCCCTGGCGCGGCGGGTGTTCATGATGGAGGGTGGAGGACTGCGGCAGGAACGTGGATAAGTTTCCCGTCTGCACCCATTGCGGTTTCACCTTCGGGGAATACCGCTCCCGCGGCCTCCTCGGCTGCCCGAATTGTTACGTCGCTTTCGGTGACGCCCTGCAGGCGGATGTAGCCTGGCTCCATCATGCCTTGGCCTTCGCGGCCCCGGAAAATCCCGCCGACCCGCTTTCGGCTCCCGCGCCGGTCCCCGCCCCTCCGGCCAACGTTTCCGCGCCGGATCCGGAAACCCTGGCGCGCTGGCGCCGTCAAATCGCCGATGCCGTCAAGACGGAGAATTACGAGGAAGCGGCCCGGCTCAACCGGCTGATCCGGGAGGCGGGCCTCCAATCCGGCGCGGGGTCCGGCCTTGGATTGGCCTGAACTGGCCGCCCGCCCCCTGCCATGGGCCGGGTGGGCGTCCGCCGGGGGTAGCGGGGATGTTTCCCCTGCGGTCATCATGACCCGCGTGCTCTGCTACCGCAACTTCTCGGGCCTGCCCTTCGTGGTGTCCGCTCCGCCCAATTCCTGCGAAGCCGCCGCCGACAAGGCCCTCGACCTGATCGCCAAGCGCGGAGGCCGGGTCGTCTGGCGCCTGGCGGAGTTGCCGTTGCGGGCCATCCGCTTGCTTCGGGAACGGGAGATCCTGCCCGTCCGCTCCATTTCCTTTCCGGGGAAAAGGGGCTTCAAATACCTGGCCGCCTCGCCGGACGGCGGTTCCTGGCTTCTGGTGAACGAAGTGGAACATGCGACTTTCGGGAGGATCCTTCCCGGCGCGCCTTCTCCCGGGGAATTCGAACGCGAGTACCGGTCTCCGGAAGAGGGCCCGGGCCGATCCCCATGGTCTTGGACTCCCGCCTTCGGATACCTCGCCTCCGACCCTTCCCGGATTGGGCCCGGTCTGACGGTGGAGTTGATCGTCCACCTGCCCGGCCTCGCCCTTTCGCGCCAATTGCCCCATGCCCGGAATTACCTACAGGCCGTCGGCGCCGTCTTCCTCCCCATCCGCTCCCATTCCCCCCATTCGGCCACTCCCGGTGCCGCCGAAGCGGGGCTATTCCGATTGGCATCCCGGGGGGGGCTCGGTAAAAGCGCCCGTGAGGTTTACGTGGCGCTCCTTGAAGCCGTGGAACCCGTTTTACGCCTGGAATACGAAGCCCGGAACCGTTGCCGGGAAAGGCACCCCGAAAGGCTGGAGGCCCGGGTCCGGCAATCGCTCCGCAACCTTATCGGGCCCGGCCCCTTGGCTTATGCGGACCTGCTTTCGGCGGGATCCTTGGCGCGCCTGGGAGCCGGACTGGGATTCCTGGCCCCCCAAATCCCCGTGATACTGGAAGAACTGCGCGTAACCGCGGGAAGTGGTCACCTCTCGGTAAGTTCCGGCCGCGAATTGTCTCAAGAAGAAGAGGACTTCACCCGTTCGAATGTTGTAAGATCTTATCTGGATGAACACGGTGGAGAAATCCATTAAAGATTGGGATTTTAGGGGATAACAAGTATTTTATCCAATGGATGAGATGGGGCCGGAATAGTCCGGCTCAACGGAGCAAAAAAATGAACGGCATGTTTACGGATAGAGTAAAGAAGGTCATGCAGCTGGCGCGTGAGGAATCCGTGCGGCTCGGCAATGACTACGTGGGCACGGAACATCTGCTGCTCGGCCTCATCCGCGAAGGCGACGGGGTGGCTGTCGCCGTACTCAAGAATCTCGGGATCGATCTCGACGATCTGGCACGTAACATCGAGAAGTCCATCTCGTCCTCGGGCGGGATGATGACCATCGGCCAGATGATCCCCTTCACGCCCCGCGCGAAGAAGGTGCTCGAGATCGCCGCGCAGGAAGCGCGCTCGATGAGCCACAAGTACATCGGCACCGAGCATCTGTTGCTTGCCCTGATGAAGGACCATGAATCCGCGGCAGCCAACGCCCTCGCCAGCATCGGCGTGGAATACGAGCGCGTCAAGGAAGAGATCGAACGCGTGCTCCGCGGCGGCGATGCCCAGAGCGGCACGGACTTCGCCGGCTCGCGCAAGAAGTCCAAGACCCCGTTCCTGGATCATTTCGGCCGGGACCTCACCGAGCTGGCCCGCCAGAACCAATTGGATCCCATCATCGGACGCGGACCCGAAATCGAACGCGTCATCCAGATCCTGTCGCGCCGCAAGAAGAACAACCCGGTCCTCATCGGCGAACCCGGCGTGGGCAAGACCGCCATCGTGGAAGGCCTGGCCCAGAAGATCGTGGAGCGCAACATCCCGGAAATCCTGGAGAACAAGCGCGTCGTGACCCTGGACATGGGCAGCATCGTGGCGGGGACCAAGTACCGCGGCCAGTTCGAGGAACGCCTGAAGTCCCTGATGACCGAGCTGCAGAAGAACGATAACGTCATCATCTTCATCGATGAGTTGCACACCATCGTCGGCGCCGGCGGTTCCGAAGGATCCCTGGACGCGTCCAACATCTTCAAGCCCGCCCTGTCCCGCGGCGAGTTCCAGTGCATCGGCGCCACCACCCTGGACGAGTACCGCAAGTACATCGAAAAGGACGGAGCCCTCGAGCGCCGGTTCCAGACCATCCTGGTCGATCCGCCCTCACTCACGGAGACCTTGCAGATCATCAAGGGCCTGCGGACCAAGTACGAGGCCCATCACAAGGTGACCTACACCGAGCCCGCGCTGGAAGCGTCCGTTCGCCTATCGGACCGGTACCTTTCCGATCGCTTCATGCCGGACAAGGCCATCGACATCATCGATGAGGCCGGAGCGCGCGTGCGCCTCGCCAGCCTTTCCATCCCGCCTGAGCTCCGAAACAAGGAACTCGAGCTGGAAGCCGTGGTGAAGGAGAAGGAAGCCTCGGTCGAGAACCAGGATTACGAGACCGCCGCCTCCCTGCGCGATACCCAGGAAAGCCTCAAGGCGGAACTGGAAGAGATGCGCAAGAAGTGGCGCGAGCAGAAGCGCGAAGAGCGCCTGATCGTGGACGAAGAAGCCATCCAGGAAGTCGTCGCCAAGATGACGGGCATCCCCTTGGCCAAGATGGCCAATCAGGAAAGCCAGCGCCTGCTGAACATGGAAAAGGAATTGAACCTGCGCGTGGTGGGCCAGGACAAGGCCATCGAGGTCATTTCCAAGGCCATCCGCCGCTCCCGTTCGGGGGTGCATTCGACCAAGCGTCCCATGGGCAGCTTCATCTTCCTGGGCCCTACGGGCGTGGGCAAGACGGAACTAGTCAAAGCCCTGGCGGCCTTCCTGTTCGAAACCGAAGACGCTTTGATCCGCATCGACATGTCCGAGTACATGGAGAAGTTCGCCGTGTCCCGCCTGGTGGGAGCGCCTCCGGGGTACGTCGGCTATGAAGAAGGCGGCCAGCTCACGGAGAAGGTGCGCAAGAAGCCTTATTCCGTGATCCTGCTGGACGAAATCGAGAAGGCGCATCCGGACGTGTTCAACATCCTGCTGCAGATCCTCGACGACGGCCAGCTGACCGATTCCTACGGACGCAAGGTGAACTTCAAGAATACCCTGATCATCATGACGTCGAATCTGGGCGCCAGGGATATCAAGAAGGGCGTGGGCCTGGGCTTCGGCAAGGATGACCTCGACACCGAATACGAGCGCATGGAAAAGATGGTCCGTGACGAGGTGAAGAAGTCCTTCAATCCGGAATTCCTGAACCGCCTGGACGACCTGGTCGTGTTCCGCGCCCTGGAAAAGCGGGATATGGGCCGCATCGTGGAAATCCTGGTGGCCGAGCTGGAAAGCCGCCTCGGGCCCCGCGACATCAAGGTCCAGATTTCGGACTCGGTCCGCGATCTCATCGTGGAGAAGGGCTTCGACCCTCAGTTGGGCGCGCGTCCGCTCCGTCGGGCAATCCAGAAGCTCATCGAGGATCCGCTTGCGGAGGAAATCCTGCGCGGGAAGATCACCGACAACTCCATCCTCAAGGTCGGCCGCAAGGGCGACCAGTTGACCTTCACGCCAGGCGCTTCCACCAAGCCCGCCGCGGCGGCGAAGAAGGACGACAAGGAAGCCGCGCCTACCGAGGTCAAGGGGGAGTAGGAAAGCCTCTACCGTACAAAGGTATACCAACTATCCATAAGGCGCCGGGCTCAACCCCGGCGCCTTTTTCATATCCTCCCGAAAAAGTCCATCGGCCCAATGCGGTTCATCCCAAAACGTCGGCGCCGTATTCCATGGTGCCGGACAGTGACACAAACGTGACTCTACGGAGTACTGGGTTTCACCCTCATAACGACTCATATTTCAGCCTTTTATCTATATTGTCTGCGGTTTCCAACCGGGAAGGCGTTTTGACCATTTTGAAACCTAGTTTCGCGCTTTTGCTCCTAGTCCTTACGGTCTCCCTTTCCTCGGCCCAGCTCGCAGGTCCCGGCTTCCGCAGCCCGGTCAAGGAAGTGAAGATCGCCGATATCCGCCTGGAAGGCAATAAGACCGTGGACAAGTCCCTGGTCATCCGCACCATCCAGGTCGAGAAGGGCGAAGAATACCTTCCCCCCGTCCTCCGCCAGAAGGTCCAGTCCTCGATCCAGGCCTTGAACAAGTTGGCCCTTTTTTCGGACATCAAGGTGGACATCGACTACCCGGATTCGGTCGAGGGCGCCGTCCTAACCTTCGTGGTTTCGGAGCTCCCCACCTTGGCCCGGGCGGAAATCAAGGGCAACGACAAAATCAAGAAGGACGACCTCAAGGAGGCCATGGACCTCCTGGACGGCCAGGTCTATTCGCGGAGCGCCGTGGAGCGCAACCGCCAGAAAATCCTGGACCATTACCATAACAAGGGCTACCTGCTCGCCAAGGTGGACGTGGAAGAGGGCCTGGAACCCGAGACCGGCCGCAAGACCGTCACCTTCAATATCGAAGAGGGGAAAAAGGTCCAGGTCCGTTATGTGACCTTCGCGGGCAACCGTCATGTGAAGGACAAGCTGCTCCGCAAGAAGCTCCCCACCAAGGAAGACCGTTGGTGGCGCGATGGGGACTTCAAAGAGGACGAATACCGCCTGGGCCTGGATTCCCTGGTGGATTACTACCGTGAGCTGGGGTACCTGGATGCGGCGGTGACCGGGGACAAGATCAATTACAGCCCCGACAAGCGTCATATGGACATCCGGGTCAACGTGACGGAAGGCAAGCGCTACCGCTTCGGCAAGGCCACCTTCATCCACAACAATATCATCGAGGACGCCGCCCTGAAAGCCCAGGTCCTGTTGGATTCCGGCGAAATCTTCAATATCAAGAAATACGAGGCCACGAAGTTCCAGGTGCAATCGCTGTACCGTGAAGAGGGTTACCTGTTCATGGACATGCAGGACCAGTTCTCCTACCAGGATACCGTGGTCGACGTGACCTTCACCATCAAGGAAAACAGCATCGCCCATATCCACCTGGTGGACATCCGGGGCAATACCAAGACCAAGGACAAGGTCATCCGCCGGGAAATCAAGCTCTTCCCGGGCGACATCTTCCGCCAGTCCCTGATCATGCGCGCCCAGCGCGACATCATGCAGCTGGCCTTCTTCGACAATGTCGAGCCCAATATCGAGCAGGTCAAGGACGGCGATGCCAGCGACGTGAACCTGGTGATGAAGGTCTCGGAGAAATCGGCGGGGACGGGAACGGTTTCGGCCGGCCTGGCCTACAGCCAGCGCGATCAGCTGGTGGGCACGGTGGGCCTGCAAATCCCCAACTTCCTCGGCAACGGCCAGAGGGCGGACTTCAGCCTGGAATACGGTCCCAACAAGAAGCTGGGATCCGTTGGCTTCACGGAGCCTTGGTTCCTCGACACCCCGACCCTGGTGGGCGGAAGCGTCTTCTACAGCTTCCAGAAGGCGCTACGGGACGTCGATCATGATTATACCCGCTATGGCCTGCGACTCAACCTGGGCCGCCGCCTCACCTGGCCGGACGATTACTTCACCGTCAGCGGCAGCTACAACCTGACCGAGAACGACAACGGCATCACCAGCAACAAGAATTCCCTCATCATCCCGTCCGGCCTTGAGTCCTCCCTCCACCTGACCTTGACCCGCGACGATAAGAATCTGCCCTTCTTCCCCTCGGAAGGCTCGCTGTACCGCTTGACCTACAGCCGCGTGGGCGGACAGCTGGGCGGGGATTTCGATTATCACCAGATCGAGAGCAAGGTGAACTGGTGGTTCCCGACCATCCAGAAGCTGGTGCTCGGCGTGTCCACGGAGTTCGGCATGCTCCTGGGCGGCAATATCCAGAGCTATGACCTGTTCCAGATGGGCGGCGTGCTCGGCTACCAGGGCAAAATGCGCGGCTACGACCCGGGCAGCATCGGCAGCGCCCGCATCGGCCGCAGCTATTTCTCCTTCGTCACCGAACTCACCTATCCCGTGGTCGAGAACACCTTCTACCTGCTCGGCTTCTACGATGTCGGCAACGTGTTCGGCAACCTGTCCAAGTACGACCCCAATCTGGGTCAGGGTTATTACAATCCGATTTCCAAGGACGCGGTGCCGGATCCATGGGAGGAAATCGACTTCTCCGACCTGCGCCGGGATCTGGGCTTCGGCTTCCGCCTGGTCATACCCCTGGTGGCGCCCTTCGGCATGGGCTTCGACTTCGGCTGGCCCTTGGATGATCTCGAGACCTATGACGGTCAGCGCAGGCAGAAAATCGGCAAATCGCCCACGGTCAATTTCGTAATCGAGCAGGGATTTTAAGGAGGAATGATGAACAAGTTGGTATTGGCGTTGGGTCTTCTGTTGGCCGGGATGGCTTATCCCGCCGACCTGAAGATCGCGCACGTGGACTCGAAACTGGTATTCGACAAATACGCGGATACCAAGAAGGCCCAGAAGGAATACGACAAGCAGGTCCAGAAGTGGGAGCAGGACGCCGCCACCAAGCAGAAGTCCCTGATGGAGCTTAAGGACAAGCTGGAGAAGCAGTCCCTGATGCTCAGCGAAGAGAAGAAGAAGGAGATGGAGGCGGACTTCCTCAAGAAGAAGAGCGAATACGAGCAGTTCGTCCAGCAGATTTACGGCAAGGACGGCGCCCTGTTCCAGAAGAACGAGGAGTTCTCCGGCCCCATCATCACCAAGATCAAGAAGACCATCCAGGACGTGGCCAACCAGGAGGGCTATGACATGGTCTTCGATCGCGCCGCCGGCGCCGTGGTCTTCTGGAAAAAGGACAATGACCTGACCCAGAAGGTCATCGACGTCTTGAACAAAGAGGCCAAATAGGCTTGCGTTTCGCCGCCTTGCGGCTCCCTGCCGCAAACCAAGCGGCCGATGCGGAACCCGGATGGTCGGCGCCTGATTCCATCAGCGCCGCCGACATCCTCCGGATCTGCAGTCCCTTTCTGGCGCCCGGATCCGGGTCCCCCGAATCTTCACACTCCGCCGGCCTCCAAGACCTTT
Source organism: Fibrobacterota bacterium (assembly GCA_028287465.1). Taxonomy (GTDB): domain Bacteria; phylum Fibrobacterota; class Fibrobacteria; order UBA11236; family UBA11236; genus Chersky-265. The sequence goes on along the minus strand of JAQBPO010000032.1, from coordinate 42,946 downwards.
CCCGGCTCCGCCTCTCCGCCATCGACCCTCCCGATCTCTCCGGCCCGGATTCCCTGACCTTCCTGGGTCCAAGGGTCCCCTTACGCGTACGCGCCTCCATGCGGGCCGCCCTGGTGGTTGCGGAACCCGCTATCGAGCCGGGTTCGGGTCCCGGCAATGGGTCCTCCGCCCCTGTCATACGCGTCCATTCCCTGCCTGCGGCCATGGCCGCCGTCCTGACCGCCTTGGAAAGCCGGATCCTCCGCGAGGCGCCCTATGCTTCCGGTTCCGGGAACCGAATCGCTCCAGGGGCCGTGGTCGAAGGCTGCCTGGAAGGGGACGTGACGGTCGGTGCGGGAGCCTATATCGGCAAGGGGTCGTTCATCGGTTCGGGAACGGTCATCGGCCCGAATGCGGTCATCCAGGAACATTGCCGCATCGGCAGGAATTGCGTGGTCCAGGCGGGCGCCGTGATCGGCTGCGCCGGGTTCGGATTCTACCCCCGATTCCCGATGGCGGGAAACAGGCCTGAACTTCTTGCCATGCCCCACCCGGCTGGCGTGGAAATCGGGGACGATTGCTGGATCGGGGCCCAGACCGTGATCGCGGCGGGCGTTCTGCATCCAACCATTCTGGGCCGGGGGTGCAAGCTGGACAGTCATGTGCAAATCGCCCATAATGTCCGGCTAGGGGATGGTTGCCTGCTCGCTTCCCAGTCCGGTATCGCGGGATCGACGGTGGCCGGGCATCGTTTGCGCATGGGCGGGGCCTCGAGCGTGGACGGCCATCTGCGCTTGGGTGACGATGTTTCGGTTGCGGCCTGTTCGGGCGTGACCAAGGATTTCCCCGATGGGGCCACGGTGGCGGGGTTTCCCGCTATGCCGATACGGGAGTGGCGTCGGCAGTGGATTAAGGCGAAGCGTTCGGAGGGTACCCGGGAGGATTGACGGTTCCCGGGACTATTAATGGGGCCGGCCAGCCAGGTGTAAATTCCCCACTCTTTACAGTCTGGCGACCGGCCGATTCATTCGACCCTTAATGAACGTGAATGCCGGGGGCGCCGCCGTGGATGCCGTTGCGCGGAGTTTTGGTGGCGGCCGCCCTCCTGCCCTCAAGATATCGCGGATGAAGGGCCTGCGGCCGCCTCTTCCCGGAAAGAGCGTATTCCCGGAGAATACACCTTGGACCTAACGACGGATGAATCCGAAGGTGGAGAGAAGGTTGGCGCGATCTTCGGGGCATGACGCGGAGGCATGCCCGGGCTCCGAGGGCAACGCATTCGGTATGGTACGCAGCCAGCCGCGGACGACGAAGGATCCCGTGGAAGCGATGTTCCCCTTTTCGCTCACGGGGTACCACATCAGGGAGATGGAACGCCGCCCATCCTTCCCGGCACCGATGCTCCCGAGCATTTCGGCAGTCACGACTCCACGGGCCCGGTTCACGAATTCGCCCTGGGTGGTGAAGAATCCCAGGTTGAATTCGAAGGGTCCCGGGGTGGTGACTTCGATGTCCGGCCCGTTCGGGAAATGGGTTTCATCGGGCCGGTGGCCGTCCTCACGGCGCCAGGCCTGGTCCATGAAAATGCGCGGATGGCGAGGGCTTGGCCGGGGAAGGATGGCCGAAACCGGCCGCTCCATGGGCTGCGGCATGAACGGTTCGCCCCGGGCCACGCCTCCGGCGACGGCTTCAATGCCGCAGCGGGCCGGTATCGGTCCGGGGACAACGACGGTATCCGCCGGGAGCCGGGGAAGGCCGTCCCGCTCCACGTCCATGTAAACGCCCGTCACCAGGATCACGAGGTCGCCGAAAGTGCCGTTGGCCCCGTCGTTGAACGAGAACAGGATGCCTTCCTCGCCGGGCGAACGCGGCCTTCCGGGGCAAGGCGGACCGAGGGAATCGGCCTGCTCTTTGGTGATGCGGTTCGCTTCGGCCCAGATATGCCCCGCCATGTGCCCGAATTCCCCCCGGGAATGGAACCGGCTCAGGATGGGATCGTTGAGGCCGGTATAGCGCGGCCCGCAGGCCTCGCCCGTGCAGTACTGGCCCGCGAAGTCGCTTGAGACGCTACGGAGCATGAAAACCGCTTCCTCGGTCGAATCGTAGATCCCGAGGTTCGCCTGCATACTTCCGCTATCCGGGCATTTGTTCCCCAGGCCGCTGCCGCGGTACAGGATCAAGGGCTTCTCCCCGCCCGTGCGCGGGTCCATGAAGAAAAGCTGGTTCCCCCAATCCGCCGTGCTATGGACGAAGCGGACGACAATCGGCTTGCCGGTGCCGAAAACCGTTGCCCCTCGGTACATGATGGTGGTGGGGACGAATTCCGACGGCGTAACCGCGACGGCGAAGGGACCGTGCCCGGCTGACCGGGCGGGCACATAGGCGGACCATAACGCCAAGGCGAAGGCAAGGAGCCCCATCCGCGAATGCGCGAGTGGCGATCCCCCTGCCATCAAGGCCCCAGATCCACCGTTCCCACCGAGGCCCGTCCGCCCGCGGTCAACCCAGTTTCGGGGACCATCGCCGTAAAACCCGTGCCGGCGGTAGTGGAGATCCTAAGGGTGTATTTCCCCGGAGGCAGGTCGCTGAGGGTGAATTCCCCCGCGTTATTGGCCGCGGTCCATCGATCCGTCCCATAGACCGCTATGATCACCTTGGGGAAAACCGATTTGATCGGACCCAGGTAATTCACCTTCCCGGTCATCGATCCGGTGGTGTCCATGCGCTCCGGCGCCAGGTTGATGCGGGAGGCGCGGCCATCCGCGGAGAATTCCGCCATGGCGCCATGGGAACCCGTATCCATGGCCTCGATTCGATAGTCGCCCTGGGGCACGGAATCGAAGGTGAAGAACCCTTGGGTGTCGGTGACGCCGTCCTGCACGGATCGGCCGGACGGAGCGGAGGCGCTGTCGGGATTGGTCAGGAAGGCCTTCGGCCTCAATTTGACCGGGATCAGGGGGGCGGGGGACCCGTCCAGGCGGACCAGGGATCCGCTCACTCGCGCCGTAACTTCAGGGTTACCCACGTCGGTGCCGCCGCCGGGGGAGAGATTGCACCCGGAAAGGGCCGCGATCGCCGCCATGGAGGCGAGGATCACCGCAGACAGGCCTAAGGTCAGCCGGGAGGAGCGCATCATGGTTGGCCCTCCGCGTTGCGGTTGTCCGGATGCTTGTTGCCGTTGCCGCGCTTTCCCTTGACCAGCGGGAAGAACTGGAAGTTCAGCTGGTACACTTGGTCGGCCCCGGCGCTTTGGGCGGCCAGGCCCAGGATCTTCAGGCGGAATTCGCGCAGCCATCCCTTTATCTTGTCCAGGTCCGGTTCCGATACGCGCAGGGTCGTTCCGCTTATCTCGCGGTCCTTTCCGGGAAAGCGCGAAAGGGATTCGCCTCCCAGGCGTATCATCTCGCGGTGGAATTGGGATACCATGACGGATTTCACGCGGGCGTCCGTGGCCATGGTCTTTTCCACCTGGGTCCAGGTCCGGTCGCGGTTCATGGCGATGAGTCCAAGGGTCTTGAGCAGGGTCAGGGATTCCGCCGCTTCTTCGGGCGTGATGGACGGGGTCAGCGCGTCGGACACCCATTCCGGGGAGAATTGGAAATCCGGGAGCGATACGATTTCACGGATCGCGAGGTGCCACCAATGGGAGAAGACTTCGTATTGCCGTTCGCCCAGGCGCGCCGGATTCTCGCGGGCGCGCATATCCACCAACTCCTGGAAGAACTTCTCACGCTCGGTGGATGTTCCGGCCTGGTTGTATTGCACCAGGGAGAGGAAATACTTCCTGGCCGCGCCTTCCAGCTTGAAGGCCTTGGCGAACTGCTCCGCGGCGGCGAAGGTCAGGTTCCTGCGGCCGTCGATGACGTTCTTGAGGACATTGGGGGATTTGAAGCCCGCCCGCGTTACGATGTACCTGTGCGAGAATCGCCTCGATTGGGATTTGTTGTATTCGAACAGGGCCTTGAGGAAGGCGCGGTAATCGTAGAAGAGGAAGATATCGGGGGAGGCCGAGGCCCCGGGGGAACGGGCTGGGCCTACCGGTACGTGACGGGCTTTATCCATGATAGAATGTATAGCGCCAGGGCGGGTTTCGGCCAAGGAGGCAGCTCCGATTTACGTATTCCATAAGGATACATCATGACCCGAAATTCCGTCTGCGGAAACCCTTTCCCGGCCGCGGAATGGCCTTTTTTTGGGGAACAGGCCGGCCCTTTTACGGGACCCCGCCGCGGTAATCCTATCATTATGCCGATGGAGACCCATTTGCCCCTTGAGCTCCCGGAAGGCTTCCCGGCCGCCTCCGCTTCGCTCTCCGGCCTGGGGGTCCATACCGGCTCGGCCGGCCGAATCACCTTCGGCCTTTCCGAACCCGGCGGACCTAAGTCGATCTCGGACCCTTTGGTATCCTATCCGGGTTTCCCGGATCCCCTGTCGCCTGCGGATTGGCGCTCCCTGAAGAGGACGGCCTTGCGGTCCACCATCCTGGGCGAAGGCGATAGGATGGTGCGGACGCCGGAACACTTGCTGGCGGCCTTGCTCTTTTTCCGGGACCTTCCCCTGCGGATCGTTTGCGATGCGGCGGAAACGCCTTGCCTGGACGGCAGCGCTTTGCCTTTCCGCGAGGCATTGACCGGCATCGCTCCCGGGCATGCCGCCGAGCCCCGCTGGCGCGAATACCCGTGCGACCTGGAATGGGATCATGCATGGGACCATGGCCATATCCGCGTCCGGCCCGCGGCTCATTTCCGGGTCCGGTATTCCTGGGAGCGCCAGCCCATGCGGCAGGAATTCACCTTGGAGGATGCCGCAACCGCCTGGCGGGAGATCCTGCCCGCGCGCACCTTCGCCTACCATCGCGATTGGGTCCGGGCCACCGCGGAAGGCCTGATGGCGGGGGCGCGGGAGGATTCCGGGTTGCTGCTCGCCGGATCCGAAGCCGAGCACGGGGAACTGCTCGGCCTCAATCCGGAATGGCGGGGAGGCCCGTTCCCCCTCCTGAACCAGGCAGCATGGCGCATGCCGGATGAGCCGGTCAAACACAAGATCCTGGACCTTCTCGGGGACCTTGCCTTGGTGGATCTGGCTCTGCCCCGGTTGGACATGGAAATCCGGAACGGCGGCCATGACGTGAACCACCTGCTCATCGACCGGATCCTGGCCGCGCGCGCCTGAGGCCGCGACGGTGCGGGCCCGCCGGACCGCGACGGTCCGGGCCGCCGGGTACGGCCCGCAGGGCGCAGATACTACCTTTACCCTTCCACTTCAGCCCGGAGAGATGCCGCCATGGGTGACACCACGGAATCCCTGTTCAATTCGGAAAACCCCAGGTTCATCATGGACTTCGCGGGCATCCTCAAGGTCCTGCCCCATCGCTACCCCTTCCTGCTGGTGGACGGCATCGTCGCCTTCGACAAAGGCAAGTCGATTACCGGGCAGAAGAACGTCAGTTTCAACGAGCCGTTCTTCTCCGGCCATTTCCCGTCGGAACCGGTCATGCCCGGGGTCCTCCAGATCGAGGCCTTGGCGCAAATCAGCTGCATCCTGGTCGCCCTCTCTTATCCGGAAGAGTCGGCAGGCAAACGTCCGGCCTTCGCCGGGATCGAGGAAGCCCGGTTCCGCAAGCCCGTCCGGCCCGGCCATGTGCTTACCCTGATCGGCGAGCTCGACAAATACCGCCGCGGATATGCCGTGGTCAAGACGCGCGCGGAAATCGACGGCGACCTCGTGGCGGAAGCGATCATCAAAGCCTCCATGATCTGAACCCCGCCTTTCCAAACGCACGCGAGCCCCATGAACATCCACCCGACCGCGATACTGCACCCTTCCCTGGATTTGCCCCCCGACCTTGAAGTCGGGCCTTACTCGATCCTGGAAGAAGGCGTGGACCTGGCCTCCGGGGTCAGGATAGGTCCCTTCTGCCACCTCTATGCCGGCGCCAGCCTGGGCATCGGGGTGCGCCTGGAGGACGGCGTCATCCTGGGGAATGCCCCGCAGGATCTGAAATACCGCGGGGAGAAGACCGGAGTCCGCGTGGGCAAGGGAACCCAGTTGCGCGAATACGTGACCGTGAACCGGGGTACGGCGGCCTCGGGACGGACCGTCATCGGGAGCGATTGCCTGATCATGGCTTATACCCATGTTGCCCACGACTGCGAGGTAGGGGATCAGGCCATCGTCGCCAATGGCGTCCAGATGGGCGGCCATGTCCACATCGGGAAGGCGGCCGTCATTTCCGGCATGACCGGCATCCACCAATTCGTCCGCATCGGGGCGGGGGCCTTCATTGGCGGCGGTCTCCGGGTGGACAAGGATGTCCTTCCCTTCACCAAGGCCATGGGCGACCCCCTGCGCTTCGCCGGAATGAATGAGGTGGGCTTGGCCAGGTCCGGTTTTGCCGCGGGGAGCGGCGCTTTCCTGAAGGCTTTCTATCGCGACCTCGCCAGGGACGGCAAGGCAGCTGCCTTGGACAGGCTCGCCTTGGCCGGATCGGAGGGACCGGAAAAGGTTTCCATGGGCGATCCCGCTCTCGCTTCCATCCTGTCGGTTTTTCTGGGGGAGCAGCGCCGAGGGCTGCTCTTGCGGCCGGCGACCGGTTCCTGAGCCCGATCCCGGATCAATCTCCCGCGCCCTTCAGGAGCTTTGCGCCCCCGGACCGGCTCAAGCCGTATGGAGGTTGAGTTCCTCTTCGATCATAGGCATCAGTTGATCCTTGAGCTTCTCGAAACAGAACACCTGTTGGAACATGGAGGTGCTTCGATGGGCCTCGGCCTTATGCCGGATCCATTCCGCCACGCAACTCTGGCGTTGGGAAAGATCGTCGGCCTGGCTTCCATCGATTTCCTTGCGGATGGTCGAGGATTGCTTGGCCATGTATTGCGCCATATTGAAAGGCATGTTGTGCTGGATGATGAAAATCTTGATGAGCATGTCCAGGGGGCGGGGCCCTTCGATGCGCTGGAAGTCATGGATGAACTGCAGCAGCTTGGAGCGGTTGGTGCGGATGAACGGAATAATCGATGCTTTGAGATCGTTCATCTCACCGCAGTCGAACGCGTGTTCCAATTCCTTGACGATTTCGGATCTCACAAGGGAATCCCCTTCAAAAAGAACCGTGAAAAAAGGTAGTACGCTATGATCATAATACCAAGTTCCGATCGGGGCCGCTCTGGGTAAACCTTGACCTCACTTCGAAAGGTTAGGGTTTTTCCATTTTTTCCCGTTATTATTCGAGTCTGCGCGGGCCATGGGTCAAGGATCCGTAAAGTCGAAGACGATAATTTTTACAACAAAAAAAGAGCAACGGTAAGCGCCAGGAAGCGGAACCAGCCAAGGATTTCAATGGGCGGAATTCGCGCAACATCGGAATCCGATGGCGCGCGATCCTTCTTGGGCGGGCTGGCCGAAACGGACGGCGCATTTCGAATTCTCGGGACCGGAATTCCAGTTCCCTCCTTTGACCACTTTGTCATCGAAACGCGGGCTCCAGTTCGAAGCGGTCCATTCGTAAACGTTGCCGGAGAGGTCGAAAAGTCCCGCCGGGCTTTTGCATAAGGCGCTGCCCCCCGATAGCTGGATGGTCAGGCTTTGGGTATTGCATTTCCTGCGGTCGTACTCGCTGCCGTAAGGATAGGCCCGATCCCCGCCGGAGGCGCAAGCGGCGGTCCATTCGGCCTCGGTGCACAAACGCTTTCCCCGGGCCTCGCACAGATCGGAGGCTTCCTTCCAGGTCGCGTCGGTCAACGGCTCCCCGCCTTTTTCATTGGGATATTCGTAATGATCCATGCAGAATGCGGCTTCCGGGGCGTGCGCGTGCGCGAGGGTATCCCTGCCAGCCGAGGGGAAGGAGCCGGAAAGCGAATCGCCTGCGGCGGCTATCAAGGCCATGCCGTCCGGGCAGGCCATGGCGCCGCCACAAAACAAAAAGATCCCCGGGAGAAACCGTTGCCAGTCCATACCCGGAGATCTTACAGAGCGGAATCGAAAGCCCACCATCCCTACGATTGGAGATGGCGGGGCTTTTTGGGATTATGGCTAGGCCATCGCCATTTCACGGCGCTTCGAAGCCGTTGCGGGCTTCTTGGCCTTGGCGGAAGGCTTCACGGCGGCCTTGGACTTCGCGGGAGCCGCTTTCGGCGGCAACTTGGCGATGATCTTGGCGATGAGCTTCTTCACGGGCTTGGCGGCAACCTTGGCCTTGGCGGGCTTGGAAGCCTTTGCCGGAGCCTTGGCGGCCTTGACCGGCTTAGCGGACTTGACGGCCGGCTTCGCGGTCTTGGACCCCTTGGCCGCGTCCTTCTTGTCCTGCAAGGCGGCCTGGGCGGCAGCGAGGCGGGCGATGGGAACGCGATAGGGGGAACAGCTCACGTAGTTGAGGCCGATCTTATGGCAGAATTTCACCGAATCGGGATCGCCTCCATGCTCGCCGCAAATTCCCAGCTTGATGCCGGGACGGGTCCGCTGGCCTTTCTCGATGGCGATCTGCATGAGCTGGCCCACGCCGGTCTGGTCGATGCTGGCGAACGGGTTCTTCTTGACGATTTCCGCCTCGATGTAAGGCTGGAGGAACGAACCGGAATCATCGCGGCTCATGCCCAAGGTGGTCTGCGTCAAATCGTTGGTGCCGAAGCTGAAGAACTCGGCGGACTCCGCGATCTCGTCCGCGGTCAGGGCCCCGCGGGGGATTTCGATCATGGTGCCGACGCTGTACTCGACCTTGGTCTTGGTTTCGGCCATAACGGCCTTGGCCACCGAATGGACCACGGCGATCTGGAGATCCAGTTCGCGCTTGAACCCGACGAGCGGGATCATGATTTCCGGCTTGGCCTTGATGCCGGCCTTCTTGGCTTCGACCGCGGCCTCGATGACGGCGCGGGCCTGCATCTCGGTGATTTCCGGGTACTTGATCCCGAGGCGGCAGCCGCGGAAACCGAGCATGGGGTTGAACTCGTGCAGTTCGTGCACGCGGGCCATGATCTTCTCGACGGGAACGCCCAGCTTCTTGGACAGGTCCAGCTGCTGTTCCTTGGCATGGGGCAGGAACTCATGCAGCGGGGGATCCAGGAAGCGGATGGTGGCCGGATAGCCGGCCAACGCCTTGAAGATGCCCAGGAAGTCCTCGCGCTGGTAGGGCAGGAGCTTGGCCAAGGCCTCTTTGCGCGCTTCCACGCTGTCGGCCAGGATCATCTCGCGCATCGCGTCGATGCGGTCGCCTTCGAAGAACATATGCTCGGTACGGGTGAGGCCGATGCCTACCGCGCCGAAGGCCACGGCCTGGCGGGTCTGCTCGGGATTGTCCGCGTTGGTGCGGACGTCCATGCGGGAAGCCTGGGTGCACCACTTCATGAGTTGGGCGAAGTTCTTGTATGTGCGGCTCTTGAGGGCTTCCGCATCGCCTTGGACCAGGGCCTGGACCACTTCCGAGGGAGCGGTCTTGACCTGGCCGGCGTACACGTTGCCGGAGGTTCCGTCGATGGAGAGGAAATCACCCTGATGGTAGGTCTTGCCTCCCACCTTGAGGGTGCGGGAATCATAGTCGACGTGCAGGGCGGCGGCGCCGCAGACGCAGACCTTGCCCATCTGGCGCGCCACGAGGGCGGCATGGGAGGAGACTCCGCCGCGGGCGGTGAGGATGCCTTCGGCCGCGATCATGCCGCGCAAGTCCTCAGGCGAGGTCTCCACGCGGACGAGCAGGACCTTTTCCCCCTTGTCGGCGGCTTCCACCGCGCGCTCGGCGTTGAAATAGATCTTGCCGGTTGCGGCGCCGGGGCCGGCGGGAAGGCCGGTGGCGATGACTTCGGCGGCCGAGAGGGCGGTACGGTCGAAAATGGGGGCGAGGATCTGGTCGAGCTGATCGGCGGGGACGCGCATGACGGCGGTTTCCCAATCGATGAACTTTTCCTGGACCATTTCGCAGGCGATGCGGACCGCGGCTACGCCGGTGCGCTTGCCGTTGCGGGTCTGGAGCATGTAGACGACGCCGTCCTCGATGGTGAACTCGAAGTCCTGCATGTCCTTGAAATGCTTCTCGAGGTTGAACCGGATCCGGTCCAGTTCCTTGTAGGCCTTGGGCATGGCGGTGTTCAGCTCGAGCACGGGCTGCGGGGTGCGCACGCCGGCCACGACATCTTCGCCCTGGGCGTTGATGAGGAACTCGCCGTAGAAGACCTTCTCGCCGGTGGCGGGGTCGCGGGTGAAGGCCACGCCGGAACCGGAATTCTCGCCGGTGTTTCCGTATACCATGGCCTGGACGTTGACGGCCGTGCCCCATTCGCTGGGGATATTGTATTTGCGGCGGTAGACGATGGCGCGGTCATTCATCCAGGAACCGAATACGGCGCCGGTGGCGCCTTCGAGCTGGGCCCAGGGATCCTTGGGGAAGCTCTTGCCGGTGCGATCCTTGATCAGCTTCTGGAAGCGGGAGACCATTTCCTTGAGGTCTTCGACCGAAAGCTTGGTATCGTCGATCTCCTTGTCGCCATGGCGTTCCTGCTTGATGGCCTCGATGACCATTTCGAAGGGTTCGTGATCTTCGCCAGCGGCCTTCTGGACGCCGAGAACAACGTCGCCGTACATCTGCACGAAGCGGCGGTAGCAATCCCATGCGAAGCGTTCGTTCTTGGTCTTGTTGGCAAGGGCGACGACCGTATCATCGTTCAAGCCCAGGTTCAGGATGGTGTCCATCATGCCGGGCATGGAGTCGCGGGCGCCGGAGCGCACGGAGACGAGAAGCGGGTTCTTGAGATCGCCGAACTTGGCCTTGACCTCGTTCTCGATGATCTTGATGCCCTCTTGCGTCTGGGCCTTGAGCACGGCGGGGTAGGTGCGCTTATTGTCGTAGTAGTAGGTGCAGACGTCGGTGGTGATGGTGAAGCCGGGAGGCACCGGGAGGCCGATGCGGCACATTTCGGCCAGGTTGGCGCCCTTGCCGCCGAGCAAATTCCGCATCGACGAGTCGCCGTCGGTTTTGGCTTTGCCGAAGTGATAGACGTATTTAGGCGCCTTCGCCATATGAACTCCTTTGAACCTGGAACTGTTGAAAAAACCTGTTTTTTGAGTCGTTCCAATGTAATAGGTCCGGACCGGAATCTCAAGCCGGATTGGACCCTGGAGGCCGCTGGGAGCGGCTGTTTACAGGGTGCCTGGAGGGTTTGTAGGGGGGAGGAGGAGGAGCTTTGGGGAGTGGATGGTGGGGGTGGGTGTCGAGGCGTTTTGAAAGCAGCCAAGCCGGGAGCGAGCCCTGGCGAGCGGTTTTGACTGCTACAACTGCCGTTTGCCCGAGCCGCCCAAATTCTCCGGATTTTTGATTTCGCTCCCGGTCCCGGCCGCCGGTCCCCGGCTCCAGGCATAATCATGCCCGATGCAGAGGGCCTCGGATTCAGCCGGAATCCTCCGCGGAATCTTCTCCCCGGCCTACCCTTCGTCCAACCTCAGGATTCCGGAATCCATGGGTCCCCGGCGTTGGAAGGCCACGGCGGGGTCACCATCGATGGACTTGTTGTACAGGCTCCGTTCCAGGTCCCGCGCGGCGGTATACAAGGTCTTGCTTTCGAGGTCGCGATGGGCGTTGAGCTTGTCCCGCAGCCGCTCGGTGAGTTCAGCCAGTTCCCTGGCGGCCATGGAATCGGGGTGTTTGCGCTCATGGGCGCCCATCCGGTCCGCCAGGTCACCGCAATCGGCGTAGAATTGGCGGCCTTCCTGGGCTTCCAGGGAGGCCATGTAGGACTGGATGGAGCCATGATGGAATTCGGGGTGCACGTTCCGATCCCTGAGGCAGGCCTCGTAACGGAGGACCTTGGGGAACAGGTAGGTTTCCTCCTGGTCGATATGGCCCTGGAATTCCTTCACCCAATCCTGGAATGCGCGTTGCAGTTTGCGCAGATCCGCTGATTCGGGGGAATCCGAAAGGGTGTGGATATCGAGGAGGTGGGAGATATCGCCGACTTCCTGCAGCAAGAGGCCGCGATGTTCCTGGGTCAGGTATTCCACCAGCATGTAAAGGGGCATGGCCGACCAATCCGTATCGGGGGCGGGAACTCTGGCATAAGAGACCTCGTCGAGGAAATCATCCATCCCTTCCTGGTGGAACAGGTCGCCGAGGGGTTTGTCGAGGGAATCCCAGTAGCGGATCTTCCGCTTATCGAGCATGCCGATGGCCATGGGCCTCATCTTGAGGAGGGCGCGGACCGGTGTCTGCCGGGATAGCATGTTTTTCATTCGGATTTTTCCTGGTTCTCGCCCCTCCCTGCGTGGAATCCAATGCAGGATTCCGGAGCGGCCGTCCCGATGCTTCGAAGGGCGGGTGCGGCATCTCTCGATACCGCAACGACCTATCCGTAAAGTAATGGATCCGTCAAAGAATCGCCGCCTATAAAAGCGCAATCCTGCGAATCCGGGATCAAAACGGGAAGGCCCGCGGATATTGGGAAGTTTGGGCTTCAGGCGACCTTGAAGCCCAGGTCCGCCAACCGTTTCCGCAATTCCCGTTTCCCTCCGGGTACATTCCGGATGGTATATGAGGGGAATTCGTGACGGACGGGATAATCGCGCCGCAAGCGGTCGAAAGCCTTGCCCGGGTCCGCCTCCAGCAGGGAATCCCGCAGCCGCTTGTCGTCGGCGGGGAGATCATACGCGGATGCCACGCAAAAACGCCGGAAGTCGGTGTCCGAATCCGGATGGGAGTAATCGATATCCGGCTTGGAGGGGGCGGGGAAGATCGGCGCCCAATGGGTATCGAATCCGAAAAACCTCCTGAAAGCCGCGGCAACCTGGGTGGTGCCGTTGAGCTTGCCCTGAAGGGAATAGCCCGCGATATGGGGGGAAATCAAATCCGCCCTGCCGGCGAGGACCCGGTCTATCCGGGGTTCCCCGGTAAATACATCCAGGACCAGGTGCCGGATCCTTCCCGCGTCCATGGCGGCCATGAGGGCGGCCTGGTCTATGACCTCGCCTCGGCAGGTGTTCAGAAGCACTGTGGGGCGGGTGAGCCGTTCGAAGAAGCGCGCATCCGCCAAGCGCAGGGTGGGATAGGGGCCCTCCAGGGTGAGGGGCACGTGCAAGGAAAGGATATCGCTCCGCTCCAGAAGCGCTGGCAGCTCGGTGAACCCGAAATCGCCGATGCCGTAATCGGCGGCTCCGGCTCCTCCCGCCGCGATGGCCGCGGCGCGGGCCGCATCGCGCAGGGGCGGGTCGCATCGGAGCACGCGCAGGCCCAGGGCCAAGGCCTTGCGCTCCACCTGCTTGCCGACATGGCCGTACCCGACGATGCCGATCGTCTTGCCTTCCAGGGCGAAGCCCTTTTCCGTTTCCAGCCAGGTCAACGCCGTGGTGACGTATTCCCCGACCGAGTTGGCATTGCAGCCCGGGGAGGAGGAGAAGCCGATGCCCCGGGAGCGCAGGTATTCCTGATCGATGTGGTCGGTGCCGATGGTGGCGGTTCCCACGAAACGGACCGGCGTTCCCTCAAGCAAGGCCGCATCGACCCGGGTCACGGAACGCACGATGAGCGCATCCGCGCCGGAGATGTCATTGCGCGTGAGGCCTCGGCCGGCGAAGCGGATCGTTTCCCCATGGTCGGCGAACGCCTCTTTGCCCATGGGAATGTTCTCGTCCACCCAGATCTTCATGCCGCCTCCGTTCTAGGGCCCCAAGGGGAAAGGGGCGCAGCGCACCGGTCAAAATAGCATTTCCGGGAGCGCACGTTCCGCGCCGGGTTTGCGCCCGGGGCCTTTACTAGTATATTTCGGCCAGGAACCATGAGCATGAACGGCGCGGACAAAGACAAAATGGGTTTGGAAGGCCTCGCCGGCAAACTCGGCCAGGCCATTACCGGAGACCATCTGGCGAACATCTGGGAGGGCTGCCAGCTGCCCGGCCGGGACGCGGTGGCCCAGGTTCTGGACCAGCTCCTGTCCGTTCTGTTCCCGGGCGTTTTCGGCAACCAGGTGGTGCGTGAGGACGAATTGGGGGACTTCATCCTGGAAAGCCTCGCTTCCGTGCGCGGAGCCCTGTCCCACCATATCGCCATGGCCCTCGATTACCGTTCTTCCCTGGCCCGGCCCTTGGGCGCGGACGATCCCCGCTGCGGTACGAACGCCGCCCTCGCCGGCGAGGTGACCGTCAAGCTTTTGGAACAGCTTCCCCTCATCCGCCAGGTCCTGGGCCTGGATCTGCTGGCCGCCTACGAAGGGGACCCCGCCGCCGGATCCGTGGTCGAGGTCCTGATGAGCTATCCGTTCGTCCAGGCCATCTCCGTGCATCGCATCGCCCATGAGCTCTACAAGGCGGACGTGCCGTTGATCCCGCGCATGATGAGCGAGGTCGCCCACTCCCGCACGGGGTCCGACATCCATCCGGGCGCGGTCATCGGCCCGGGCTTCTTCATCGACCATGGCACGGGCGTAGTCATCGGCGAGACCACGGTCATCGGCCGCGGCGTCAAGCTTTACCAAGGCGTTACCCTGGGGGCGCTCAGCTTCCCGAAGGACAAGGACGGCAACCCCATCAAGGGCATCAAGCGCCATCCCAACATCGAGGACGGCGTCACCATCTATGCCGGCGCCACCGTCCTGGGCGGCGAAACCACCATCGGCAAGGGAAGCGTCATCGGCGGTAACTGCTGGATTACCTCGTCGGTCCCGCCGGAGACCGTGGTGATGTCCGAACGGGCCCAGCGCAAGCACAAGTAGGCCGCGCGGTTGGCCCATCCGCCGGAATAGGGTTATAATCCCAGGAATGCCATCCCCCCTCAGAATAGGCCTGGTCGGGCCCGACGGGACCCAACCCTGCGGAATCGCCGACTACACATCGCGCCTGGCGGGGTCCCTGGCGGCGAAATGCGACCTGGTATTCGTTCCCTTCCGGCACGCCTTGAATGATGGGGACTTGGCGGGATGCCGTGCCATCCTGGTGCAATACGAACGCTCTCTCGTGCCGGACGCGGGTTTCCTCCCGGCCCTGGCCGCCCGCCATCCCGGCCGGGTATACGTGGTGCCGCATGAAGTCTATGCGGAGGACCCGTTCGCCTTCCCCTACGCGGATCTCCGTGCGGCATTTCCGCCGATCCTCTGGTTGAAACGTCTGCGTTACCGGTGGGACCATAGGGATTACGCCCGGGAGAAGCGCCTGCAGGCCAATGGCTATGCGGCCCAGGGGGTTATCCCCCTCTCCGGTCCCGGCCGGGACATCCTGCGTCCCCTTGCGGGAAAGGCGATCCTGGAGCCGGTGCCGCATGCCTATTACCCTGTTCCGGAACCTGTCTCCGACGCTCCCGCCGTTTCGCCCGTTGGATCGGGAAGCGACGACGCATCCCTGCGCGCCGCATTCTTCCCCGAGGGCGCCAAAGCCGTCGTCGGCATTTTCGGGTTCCTCAATCCCGGTCTCGATTACGGCGTCGCCTTGGATTTGCTCGCCGATTCGGATCCCGGCGTGAAACTGCTGATCCTGGGCGGCCCGCGCGGAAGCGAGGCCCGGAAAGGGCTCCCGGGAGCCGGCGGATCAGGGCCGGATGATCCGGTCAAGCGGTGGTTGGACGGGGAAGTCGCCGCGAGGGGCCTGGGCGGGCGCGTGCAGGTGACCGGGTACCTTCCGGAAAATCGCCTGGCGGAGCATTTCCGGCTTTGCGACCTTTTCCTCTGCCCCATGCGGTTCAAAAGCAATAGCGGTTCCTTGCTGCATTTGATCCATCTCGGCAAACCCATCCTCGCCGCCGCGCTTCCCTTGACCCGTTACCTGCAGGATCAAGGCGCGCCCTTGGAGCTGTATACGGACCGGATCGACCTGCGCAAAAAAGCAGCGGAAGCCCTGGACCCGGCCTTCCTGGCCAGGCCCAACCGGTATCCCTGGACGTTCGATGCGGTGGCCGATGCCTACCTCCGCATTCTCGCCGCCTAAGCCGCCATTTTTCGTTTCCCGCCCAATTTTTACGGACGCCGCAGTCGCATGGATCCCAGGAAAGCCTTTTTGGAAAGGAAAAAAACCGGTTTCCGGTAGGAAGTCCGCAGTAGTTTGGAACCCAGGGGGGAAACCGCCGCGGGAACGCGGCATCAGCGAGGGTGGGGTTCCGATGTTTCCGAGATTGTTTCTCATTTTGATCCTGGGGCTGGGAGCCGCCGCGCGCGCGGCCGCGCCGGAGTTCCTGGCCAACCTTTACAGGCTTTGCGACGGACTGGCCGCGACCCAGAACCTGAAGGCCGGGGACAAGGACTTCGGGGCCCTGGTATGCCCCAGCACCAACCCCGACAACCATCCGACCCATTCCCGCGGCGCCGAAGCCGTTTATCCCTTAGCCGTGGCGTTCAAGCATGGAAAGGATGCCAGGTACGCGGACGCGGCAGTGAAGCTGGGGAACTGGCTGATCCGGATCCAGAATGCCGCGGGGGCATGGGGGGAGGATTGGCCGAATCATGACGGTTGGGACGGGACCACGGCCGACCAGCTGATTTCCCTGGCAGGCGCCTATGTCATGCTGAAGGATCGCCTTACGACCGCGGAGAACAACGCCTGGACCGGTTCCATCAAACGGTCGGCGGATTGGATCGAGGCGAACTTCCCCAAGGGCAACCTCAATTACCTTCCCACCGGCGCCGTGGCCCTCAAATTGGCTTCCATCGCCATCCCGGGCGCGCCCGCGAAATGGAACGCCAAGGCCGCGGCCTTAATGGCCCAGACCGTGCAGTCCGTCAACTCCCAGGACTTCATAACCGGCGAAGGCATGGGGATCGATCTGGGGTACAACATCGCGCAGTCAATCGGTTACATAGCGTTGTACGGCATCCTGACCAACACGGCCGCCGACGTCGATTTCGCCGCGCGGGTATTGCGTACGCACTTCAAGTTCATGTATCCCAACGGCGCCATCGACAATTCCTGGGGCACGCGATCGTACAAATGGATGCTGGAAAGCGGCAGCAAGACCGCGCCCGGAATACCCTTCACCTTCGCCTTGCTGGCGGACAAGGATCCGGCCTTCAACCGCGCGGCGACGTTGAGCTTGGACTTCCTTTCCCGTAACTTCATCGGCGACGGGAACCTGATGGTGTACGGGCCTCACTCCGCGAAACATGCCGGCAGCAATCCGCCCTGCATCTATCCCTCCTTCGCCCGGGCCCAGAGCCTGGCAACGGCGGTGGAATACGGTCCGGACGCGGCCGCCTCGGCTCCCATCCCTTCCGAGGCCGCGAACTGGTACCAATACTTCTCCACCGCCAAGACCGCGCTCATCCGCACGGAAAAGATCATGGCCACCCTCACGGCCTACGATGCCATCGGCCAATATTCCCGGGGCGAAGTGGTCCGGGGCGGCAGCATCACCAACCTGTGGTTCGAAGGTTACGGCACCCTGGGATTCCTGCAAACCTCTTCCCAGACCGCCTATAACCGGGAGGAGCCCAGGCATATGCCGGTGGAAGGGAGCCTGCTGCCCTTGACCCCCCGGATCGACAAGCCGGGCGCGGTCTATTACGCCAATCTTTACGATGAGAAAGCGGTCCTGGCCGCAGCCGCGGAAGGGGACGGCTACAAGACGACGTCCACGGGATCCCTGCGCGATTCCAACGGGGCGTCCTCCGGCGTGGGCTTCACCTGGATCCACCGCTTCTTGAAGGGTTCCTATTCCAGCGAGGTAACCGTCACGTCACCCCAGGGGGTCCGTATCGTGGAACCGTTCGTCGACAATCCCGGGAACCTTTATGCGCTGGGCGGCGACAGCCTTTTCCGAATCACGACCGCCGAAGGCGGCGTCTGGGAGCTCCGCGTACTCTCCAGCACCGGGCCGTTCACCCTGGCTTCCGGGGAGGATAAGGCGAAATACTGGAGCCCTTTCCCGGGATTGGAATGCCACCCCCTGACCATCAAGCTGGGCGGAACGGGCGGCCAGACCATCAAGTACGCCATCAGCCAAAGCAAACCCACCCGCATTTCTTCGGAGACACGGATGCGGAGGATGGAAAGCCTGCGCGCCTGGCGGTCCGGCCGCGCGGAAATCGCTTACGCCTACACGCTCGCGATGCCGGCCGATCCGCGGATCCGCCTGCGCGCCTTCGACGGCAGGATCGTCAGGGAAGTCATCCTGGGCCGGTTGCCCGCAGGACCTCACCAAGGCGGGTTCGATATCTCGCGTCAATCCCCGGGGACCTATTTCCTGGAACTGATAGTGGGTGGACGGGTGGAGCGGGGGGGGAAGCTGGCCTGGTTCTGAGGGGTCTGTGCGAGATCCGTTGGGCCGCATCCGGCCCAACGCCCTTCAATAATTGAAGGAGAGGCGGAGCGAAAGGCTGTGGGAACTGGGAAACCGGTACTTGGCCCCTACCTTTTCCTTTACCTGGTAAAGGTATCCCACTTCCAGGTTCCGGCTCAGGAAGAAACGGAAATCGGCCGAGAGATCGTCCAGACGGAGCCGATAGAAGTTCGCATTGGGGGCGAACATTTCCAGGCGAAGGTCGAGCGTCACCTGGGACCCTAAACGCATGGTCGAGTTCAAAGTGCCTTCCGCGCCTATTTCATTGGTGCTCTCGGTCAATTCGTAATTACCTTCCGGATTCGCGGTATAGCTCCCGTCCGCGAAGGTTTGCCGTCCTCCGAAGCCCGCCTGGGCCGTGGCTTCCAGGTAGTATTTGGAGATGAACTCGATATTCACCCCGATCCCCTCTCTCAGGTTGATCGGGTCGAAGGACGGCGCCACCAGGAAAGAGCCTCCCGTGTCCTCGACCGTCCGCCTCACCATGGTTCCGGAAGAATCGACCATGGTCTCGATAAGGACGGTATCCTTGTCGGCATGGATGGGGAAGAGGCGGGTGTCCACCGTGCCGCGTACGTAAGGGCCGAGCCAATTGTTGAGTCGGCGGATCCAGGTCGTCCGCAATTCCGCGATATCGGAAGTGACGCTGAACCTCCGTCCGCGCTCTTTGCTGAAGTTATCCTGGAGCAGCAGTTCCGAGGTCCCCAGGTAGCGGATATTGTCATATAGGGCGCGCAAGCGCAGATCGCTGAAGACCTGCATCCCTTCCTGCCGGATACCGGCATCATCCGTCTTCCGGGTCAGATTGACATTGCCGCCGGCCCTCAATCCGTAGCTCCAATTCCGACCCACCGTGAGGCGGGCGTTCAGGGCCTTGAGCCCGCCTGAAATGATGTCCCCGCCGACGACCTTGTCGTAGATGACCTCTACATGGGAAAGTTCACCGGGATTGATCTGCACGGTGATGTAATTGCGCAGGGAATTGAAACCTTCACCGGGTTTGCTGATGCGGTAGAGGCCGGGAGGAAGGATCCAGGCCTTGATGTCCTGCAGGCGCTCCTCCTTCAGGCCATGGCCCTTTCCGTAGTTGATCCACTTCTCCATACGGATCACTTCGTACTGCCCATCGATGTACTCGCCTTCGCCCGTGAGGGTTTCCACGATCAATCCGCCCCAATCGGGCTCGACCACGGCGGTATGGCCCTCTTCCACCCTGACTTTGACGGGAATCTGTTGGACCTTGGTCCCGGATCCGATCCTCAGGGTATAGCTGCCGGAATCCAGCAGGATGCGCTGCCCGGTCTGTCCGCTCTTGACCTGCCTGCCCGAGGGCGAAAATACGGATACTTCGGGTTCGCGGCGGGATTCCGAGTAGGTGGGGACGAAAACCGCTCCCTTGCCCAAGGGAATCAAGGTCCTTTCGCGCGCAAGCTGCTCTTCCACGGAGGGCGCAAGCCAATTGTTGTTCCGCCTCTCCTTTGGGACGGTATCCTTGCTGTTGGCCTTTTCCTTCGATTCGCGGACCTCGATGGTGGAGACGTCCTCTCCGGGCAGATCCCCGATCTGGACGGCGAGGGCCGGCAAGGCGGCCAGCAAGTTCAGGACGAATAGGGAGAGGAGGCGGCGCATGGTCTAGGGCTTGGCCCTGGAAAGGGTATCCGCCTTGGTGGAATCCTTCGGGACCAAGCGCTTGTACTTGGCTTCATCCAAGGTCACTTCCAGCTCCTGCACCAGGCGGTCGTTGACGTTCTCAAGCAGGGTGGAGAGTTCACGAACGATATAGACCGGCTCCTGCTGGGGTACGGTCTTGCGCAAATCGTAAAGCTTCTTCCAGACGATCTCGCTGGTCTTGGCGTCCTCCAGCTGATATTCGATGGCCATATGGGCGTACCACTGTTCCTTGCTGTCGTATTCCTCCACCGCCTGGATATCGCAGGAAAGGAAGAAGTCCGGCACGTAGTTCTCCACGGAGCGCGTCACGTTGTCGAAGAGCCGCGCTGCCTTTAGGTGCTTGACGGCCAAATCGTTTATCATGCGGTCCGGATCCACGGCCCATAGGTGCAATCCGTAGAATTGCATCTGGTTGGCGGATTGGCGGTAGACGATCTGGCTCCGGCGGTAGGCTTCCGCGATGCTGCAATCACGCACGCGGAGCACGAATGGGTAGGGGCCCTTCTCGAGCCGTTCCTTGGGCGGGGTGGGCAGGTAATCCAGGACGTAATACTGGGTGACCTGGGGTTTTGCGAAAAAGCATCCGGCCAGCAAAAGGGACGCGGCCGCGAGCGGTGCGAATGCGTAGGCGATGCGGGGGGCTCTCATTTATGGCGTTCCTGCTTCTCTTCGCCGCGCAGGAGGACCGAGGGGTTCTCCTTAATCTGCCGGCTGAAGGTATTCATATTCTTCATGGTCTCTTTCAGGTTGCTCATCGATTGGGCCAGATCCTCCTGCACGCGCAGCACGGTAAGATCCACCTTCTGCGCCACCCCGGTGATGCCCTCGGCGGCCTTGCGGTATTCGTGCACGGTCTGCTCGAGCTCCATCTTCTGGATCTTGGTCTTGAGCCCGGCCGTCGCCCCTTCCATGGAGGACAGGATATTGTCCATGCGTTTGCCCGGTTTGATGCGATTGATATCCTGGGCCAGGCTGTCGAGGGATGCGGTAAGGTTGGCCGAGCTCGATATCAGCTTCTCCAATTGCTGCCGGTTCTGCGCCTCGGTGAAGGAGATGACGTTCCCCAGCAACCGATCGATCTTGTAGGCGATGGAATCGGCCCGCAAGGTGATCTTCCCGATGGTGGACAATTCCGACTTCACCTCTCCGCCGACGGGCACGTTCGGCGACGCGTAGCTGCCTCCGGTGATTTCCAGGTATTTCAGTCCCGTGATGCCGTAGCTTCCCATGGAGGCCACCATGTCCGTTTTCATCGGCGTGCCGTCGTTGACCTCGAAATAGACCACGGACCGGGTGATGTCCAGGGAGTCCGTCCCGATGCGGGCGATATTGCCCACTTCGACGCCGTTCTGTTTCACCGGCGTCCCCAATTCCAGGCCGCTCACCGATTCCGAGAGCCGGGTGAAATAGGGCACCTTCTTGGTGAGGAGCTTTTTTCCCACCATGATGAAAATCACCAGAGCCAGGAATGCGGCGGTCCCCAGCAGGAAAACCCCCAACCGGGTCTTCTCGGCCTTGCTCACATCCATTATACGTCCTCCACATTGAAAGCGATAGTGCGCCCGGTCTGCTTGACCTCGCCGGGCTTCCGCTCCAGGAAGTCCTTGACCTCCTGGGGCCCATTGGCCTCGGCCTCGTCAAGCTTGCCGTCGTATACGACCTTTCCGCCCGCCAGGAAGGTCATGCGATCGCACAAGGCGCGGATCGAGTCCAGTTCATGGGTCACCACCACCATTGTGATGCCCAGGCCGTCGCGCAGCTCCAGCAACAGATCGTCCAGTCCCCGGGAGGTGACGGGATCGAGCCCGGCCGAAGGTTCGTCGCAGAAAAGCAGTTCCGGATCGGTGACGATGGCGCGCGCCAGGCCGGCCCGCTTGCGCATGCCGCCGGAAAGTTCATTGGGAAGCTTGGAATAGGCGTGGCCCAGCTTGACCTGTTCGAGCTTAAGCCGCACCAGTTCTTCCACGACCCGCACGGGGAGGCCCGGGTTGTGGATACGGAGCGGCAAGGCCACGTTTTCGCCCACGCTCAGGGAGGACAGCAAGGCGCCGGCCTGGAACAGGACGCCCAGGCGCTTCATCAATTCATTGGAGGGCCGGCCTTCGGACCAGTCCACCTTGGCTCCCAGCATTTCAATGCTGCCTCCCAAGGGTTTTTCCAGGCCTATGATGGTCTTGAGCAAGGTCGATTTGCCGCAGCCGGACGCTCCCAGGATGATTCGGATCTCACCGGGGGCCACGGACATGGAAACGCCGTCGAGGACGACCTTGCCATCGTAGCCGGCCTTGAGGTTTTCCACCTTGAGCTTCGCGTTCTCACCCATGGCGGTCCGACCGGCTTGTCCATCTCGCGCTTTGCATTTTTTCCATTTCCCGGGCGATCCTAATAATAGAAGATGAAGGAGAAGACGGCATCGGCCAGGATGATGGTGAAAATGCAGGTTACCACGCAGGATGTGGTGGCTTTACCCACCGCGTCGGCGCCGCCGCGGACGTTCATGCCTTTGTTGATGGCCACCAAGGCGATGATCCAGGAGAAGGTCAGGGATTTGATCAGCGCCTGTCCGAGGTAATTGATGGTGACCGCGTCCTTGAGTTCGTGCAGGTAGGATGCGGGGGAGAGGCGGAAGAAGAGCAGGCCGACCACCAGTCCGGCGAAAATGCCGGAAGCGGCGGATAGGACGGTCAGAAGGGGCATGCAGAGGCTCATGGCCCAAAAGCGGGGGAGGACCAGGAAATGGATGGGGTTGATGGCCATGGCGTGCAAGGCGCCCACTTCCTCCTGGACCACCATGGTGGAGATTTCGGCGGTGATGGAGCTGCCGGAGCGCCCGGCCAGGATCACGGCCGTCATCACCGGACCGATTTCCGTGACCATGCTGATCCCCATGCCGCTGGCGAGAAAGACCGTGGCTCCGAACTTCTGGAGCTGGATGCCGGATTGCAGGGCCAGGGTGAAGCCGATCAGGGTGGACAGGAGGAGCACGATGGGAAGGGCATTGCTGCCGAGGCGGACCATCTGGATGATGATGTCTTCCCGCAGAAGGGTTTTGGGGCGGAAAAAGGCCATGGTGGACCAATAAAGGGATTCCGAGAGTAGGACCAGGGTATCCCGCATTTCCACCCAGAGTTTGAGTGTGGACTCCCCGACCCGGGCCGCGAGTCCGGGCTTTTCCTTTCCATCGGGTTTTTCCGCCTCGGGCAAGGTGACCTTGGCCAAATCCTTTTTCAACTCGGGAGAGAGCCGGGAAAGCACGAGGCGGCCCCCGGATTTCTCCAGGGTATCCTGCAGGTAGGCGAGCCAGGCAAGGGACAAGGCGTCGAGTTTATGCAACTTGCCGCAGTCAAGCTTGAGGACCCCGCCCTTTGAGGATTCCATCAGACGGAAATGTTCCCGGGAAACCCATTCGGGGGAAATCTCTTCGGGAAGCTCTACGACCTGTTCCTTCATTCATCCCGCCGGTTTACGTCTAAGGGCCGCACCATGCGGAGAATAAATGTTAATTTTCCATAGCCTGTGAATGAAGTCATGGATTATATCCGATATTTTATCCAAAATTACTCACTGGATTCGAAGGATAAATGAAATATAGGCTTTTCCAGGCCCGAAGCGACGCCTCACGGACGGTAGACCCAGGTATCCATGCAGGCCGGCGCATGCGCGTACTTCCCCTGGCGACGCTATTATTTGGTTTGCTGGCTGGAGTAGTCGCTTCACCCGCAAGTGAGGCCGCCAAGGGTGCGGACGCGACCTCCCCGATCCGATTGGCCGCGAAAACCACGGGCACGGGAAAAGCCAATGCTAAGCCGGGCCGCCCGGGCAAGGCGGCGGCCTCGGCCAAGACCGCTCCCGCGAACGAACCGGATACCCTGTCCGCCCCCACCGATACCTCCACCGCGCCTGCTGGTTCCAATCAGAACGGCGCGCAATCCGATTCCGCCGCCGGGAATTCTCCTGCGGTACCTCCTGCCCAGGTTTCCGCGCCCTCGGGCATCGTCCTGGATTACGCGGCCCTGGAACGCCGGGCCCAGGAGGTTCAGCCGATCCTCCAGGAGAAGATGCTGGAAATCGACAAGGCCAAGCAGCAGATGCGCGACCTGGAAATGGGCGCCATCCTGCCCCGGTTCCAACTTGAGACCGGTATGGGTCCTGCGCCCGGCTTGAGGAACATCCTTGACACGACCTCCTTGATCCTTCCAGGCGGCGGCGGGTACATTGCCCAAAACCAAAAGGACTTCGATTTCAAGAATTGGGGCCCTTTCTTCGGGATCGAGATGACGGTGGCCCAACCGTTGAACCTGGCCCGCTATCGCGCCGGCCACAAGGCCGCCGCATCGAACATCAAGGTATCCGAGGCCCAATTCCAAAAGGAGCGCTTGGACGTTTCCGAGGAGGCGCAGAAGCTGTATTTCCAACGCGTCTATGCGGGGCAGATGTTCACCATGCTCAAGGATGCGACGCGGGAATTGGACCGGGCCCAGAAAAAGATGGAGGAACTCCTCGATGAAGGCGACGAAGGGATCAAGCAGACGGATCTCCTCGAGTTGAAGGCCGGTCGCTATACCTTGGAGAAATCGCGCAATGAGGCCGGCCTGGGCATGGCCCGGGCGGATCTCGGCCTCCGCTTCCTGATCCAGGTCCCGGATTCGGTTCCCATCACCCTCCGGGATTCCTCCCTCGTCTTGCGTGCGGAAGCCTTTCCGTCCCTGGACTCGCTCAAGATGTTGACCCTGTTGAACCACCCGGATCTGAAACGGCTCGCCAATGGCCTGGCCGCGCGGCGCGAACTCGTGCGCGTCGCCAAAGGCGAAATCGGCCCGGACATTTTCCTCTTCGGAACCTTCAAGTACACCAAGGCCTGGTCCACCGACCGGCAATCCGGCGGCGAGGATCCGTTCGCGCGCGATCCCTTGAACGAAATCACCGGCGTCGGCGGGCTGGGGATGAAGCTGAATCTCAATTTCTGGTCCCGTTACCAGAAAGTGCGCAAGGAGAAGATCGAGCTGACCCAACTGGAGCGGACGGAAGCCTATGCGGCCCGTGGCCTCCTCATCAGAATGCAGGATGAATACATCCAGATGCTCAACCACCGCGCCAACGTGAACGAGGCCCAGAAATCACTGCGCGCCGCCGAGGGCTGGCTGAAGGGCGCCGCCCTGAAATACGACCTGGACCCTTCCACCGCCAAGGACATGATTTCCCCCTACAAGACCGTTCTGGGCGCCAGGAGGGACTATTACGAGGCGGTCATGAATTACAACCTTGCCGTATCCAAGGTCATCAAATCAATTGGATGGACTCTGACCGATTATTTTCATAATTTGGGGACAAAAGGGCAGTAAGCCACACGATAGCGGATCCGGACCGGACAAGCGTCCAGTCCTGAAACGGGTCCAAATGGGTCATCAAGGAGCTTTCATGCGTTCATTGAAATCGGGAATACTGGCGGGAATGGCCGCTTTGGCGCTGGCGGCGGCCCCGGCGTTTTCCGCCCCGGGCGATCCTGTCGCCGTCATCAAGAAGAAGGATGCGGAGCTCCAAAGGATGCTGCGCGACAAGGAAGCCTCGAAGAAGACCGATCGGCTCAAGGTCCTCATCAACGGCATTTTCGATTTCGAGGAATTGGGCAAACGCGCCCTGGGTCCCGCGACCTGGAAGACCATGACTCCGGACCAGCAAAAGCGTTTCGTCAAAGCGTTCCGGGAGATGGTCGAGAACGCCTCGGTCAAGAAGCTTGAAGTCTACCAGTCGGACTCCTCCACCTATGAGGCTCCCGAGGTCACCGATGGCAAGGCCAATGTGACGGCCCATGTCTGGTCGAAAGGGACCGAATCCGTGGTCACCTACAAGCTGCTCGCCAAGGATACCACCTGGAAAGCCTGGGACCTGGTCATCGATGATCTGAGCACGGCGCGCAACTACGGGGAACAGTTCCGTAAAATCCTGCAGACGTCCAACATAGACGGCCTGATCGCCAAGCTGGAGAAGAAGGGCAATGGCTCCGCCGGCATCAAACCCGCCGACAACCTGAAGTCCAAGTCCGAAAAGGCCCCGGCCGCCAATACCGGCACGGTAAAGAAGGCTCCCTCGACCACGCCGGCCGCCGCCTCCACCCCCGCGGCCGTGCCGGCTTCGCACTGAAGGATTCGGGATGGTCTGGGTCTACATCGCCCTGGCCATTCCCGTCCTGTTCCTCCTCCTCCTTCATTTCTTCCGAGTCCATTTCAGCATCGACGTCGAGACCCCGGCCGTCTTCAGGGGTACCGTGGGCGTTTCCTTCCTCTGGTTCCGGCGCGAGGCGGTGGTCTTGGATGTCGCGCATACGGTAATGGGCCATCACGAGGAATACGATGAATCCGAGGAAGAGGGGGAGTTCGACGAATCCTCTCTGGACGAAGAGGTCGCTCCGGCTCCGGGAACCGGAGAAGGACTTGGGCCGCGTTCCGATGACGGGCAACGGGGCGCCGTAGGCATTCCGGAGTCCTGGCTGCTCTTTACGAAGCGATTCCGGGTCCGCACCCGCAAAGCGTTCACCAAATGGGCGTTGGACGTGGGAGTCTGGCGCCTCCTCCTTCGCTTCACCCTGAAATCGGGGCGGCGTGTCCTGGGGCTTTTGCACCCGGCGCTGAAGTTCATGCATCTGGGCCTGGAAGACGTATACGACCTCGGCCGCATCGCCGCCGCCTGGTCCATAGTCCAGGGAACCATACCCGCCCTGGCATGCCCGGTGGGATGGGGATTCACCGAGCCATTCAATTTCAAGGCCCGCCTTGCGGGAGGATTCACCGGACTCAACGTCCTCGTTTTCGGGTTCCTGACCTTGTTCTCCTTCCCCTGGCTTCCTCTTGGATCCCGTTTCCTCCATTGCTGGCGGGACCCGCGCCTCAATCGGTGGCAAAGGCGGGTTTTACTACCTTAGGGGCCCGGATAAAGGGCCAGCAGGAAAAGGGACGCAACCATGAGTTTTCTGGAAAAAGAGGATGCCGAAAAATCCAGCAGCTTCTGGGACTGGGTGGTCGGAATCGGGCTTGTCGTGGTCATCGGCGGCTTCACGGTCTTCTACCAGGTGCAAAAGCGATCCTCGACCAGCCGTTTCCAGGAGGCGGATGGCCTATACCAGGCAGGCAAGCTGAAAGAGGCCGGAAAGGTCTACGAGGAGCTGAAGTCCGCCCAGTATCTGACCACCAAGGACGATAGCACCATCTACTCGCGCCTGGACTCCATCGAGACCGCGCAGGAACAGCAGAACGCTCTGGTGACGGATGCCAAGAAGATGGCCGCCGCCAAGGATACCGTAGGGGTCGTCACCCAACTCGACCGGATTTCGCACAAGGATTTG
The DNA here is from genome assembly GCA_028287465.1 of Fibrobacterota bacterium. Classification (GTDB taxonomy): domain Bacteria; phylum Fibrobacterota; class Fibrobacteria; order UBA11236; family UBA11236; genus Chersky-265. The sequence continues at coordinate 15,725 of JAQBPO010000032.1, read as the reverse complement.
CTCAACCCGGAAGACCAGGCTTGGGTCGATTCCGTCCGCGGCAAATCCGCGATGGCCGCGAAGCCCTGACCTTGCCCGCGGTCCCCGCGGATCTCAACCCGCGATAACCCTTATACGGCGGGTATCCCCGCCTTCGATGATGAGCTCGATCCGGTAGCTGAACGACTGACCGGCAGGCAACCTTTCCGCCCATTCCACCAGGCAGATCCCGCCTTGCTGGAAATAATGATCCAGTCCGATCTCCTCCCAATCGGCCCCTTCGGCCAACCGGTACAGGTCCATATGGAACAAGGGAAGCCGCGCCCCGGTGTATTCATGGATGAGGGCATAAGAAGGGGAGTGCACGTCTCCGGCGAATCCCAGGCCCCGGGAGATGCCCCGGCTCAGGACCGTCTTGCCGGCCCCCAGATTCCCCGATAGCGCAACCGTATCCCCTGCCCGGAGGCGGGCGGCGAACTTCTCCGCCCAGGCCAGGGTTTCCGCCTCCGAAGCGGACCGGAACTCTTCGATCGGCTGCGGCATCGACCGGAGGCTATTCGGCGGCGGGCGGCTTGGGAGTCAGGGTCACGAGGGGAACCAGGAGTTCCTCGATGGAGAGCCCTCCACCCACCATCTGGCCCTTGAACTGGGTCACGAAGTACTGGAACTTGTTCGGGTAGACGAAGTAGTAGTTGTCCTTGGCGATGGCATAGGCCACTTCGCCCACTTCCCCGGGCAATCCGTATTGCACCGGAGTCTCGACGAACAAGGCGTGACGTTCATCGCAGGAGATGTTCTGCCCGATCTTCACCCGGGGATTCGGCGTCTTTTCCTCCTGGCAGAATACTTCCGCCGGGGAATCCACCAGGACGGTGCCATGGTCGCTGGTGAGGATCACGGTGCGGCCCCGATCCGCGAACATGCGCAGGATCTCGAAAAGCTTTGACGATTTGAACCAGGTCTTGGCCAATTCGCGGAAGCCCTTCTCATCCGGTACGATTTCCTTCATGAGGGGGCTTTCCCGGCGCAGCTGGTTGAGCATGTCGAAGAACTCCACCACGACCGTCAGCAGGGGCTCCTCCTCGTACTTTCCGATTTCATCGGCCAGGTTCTGGCTGTCTTCGGGTTGGCGCAGATGCACGATCTTGGGCTCCTCGATGTCCACGCCGTTGATGCGCAGGTTCATGCGGAGCAGTTCGCGCTCGTAGGGGGCCTTGTCCTCCTCCTCCTGCATCTTCTTCCACATCTGGGGCTGCTTGAGGCTCACCTCGCGCGGGCTCTGCCCGGAGAAAAGGCCTACGCGGCAATTGGTCTTCTCGCTGGGGAGCAGGGACCAGGACATGGCGTTCTCGACCTTGAAGTACTGTTCCATCAGGGGCTGGATGGCCAGCCATTGATCCACGCGGAAGCCCGCCATCACCAATAGGCAGACCTTGTCCCCCTTCTTGAGGAGGGGGACCACCTTGCGCTTCAGCGCCTGGGTGCAGATGTTGGGATTGCCGCCCTTCTTGCCGAACCAGGAAACGTAGTTCTCCTCCACGTAGGCGATGAACTTGCGCGCGATTTCCTTCTTCTGGCCCGTGTGGGTCTCCTCGAGGCCTTGATCGGAAAGGGCCAGCAGGTCATTGTCCCACTTGCAGAGCGAGAAATAGATCTTCTCCCACTTGGAGGGGAGGAGGTTGGTCATCAGGTTCGATTTGTTATCGGACAATTCCCGGACATACGCGGAGGTGACATGGTTGCTGCGGATGGCGCGCGAATGCAGGATGCTCTTGCATACGGAAAGGATCTGAGAGGGATTGACGGGCTTGATCAGGTAGCCGTTGATATTCCTGCCGAGGGCCGCTTCCATCAAGCGCTCTTCCTCGCTCTTGGTCACCATCACCACGGGGATGTTCTGGTCGTATTCCTTGATTTCCTCGAGGGTGCTCAAGCCGTCCTTGCCGGCCATCTGCTCATCCAGGAGGACCAGGTCATAAGGCTTGCTTTTGATCATCGCCACCGCATCGTCGCCGTTGGTTGCCTTTTCGACCACGTAGCCGTGCTCTTCCATGAACATGATATGCGACCGCAGGAATTCGATTTCGTCATCGACCCAAAGAAGGCGTTTTCCGTTATTGTTCATGACTTTTTCCTGGTGGTTCTATCCGGCGCCAGAGGCAGGACGATTTCGAACTGGGTTCCCACGTCTTTTTGGCTTTTCTCAACATAGATTTTTCCGCTGTGGTATTCATTAACTATCCGGCGGCAGAGGGACAGCCCCAGCCCCCAACCACGCTTCTTGGTGGTAAAGCCGGGGTTAAAAATGTGCTTAACGTGCTCGCGGGGAATGCCCTTCCCGTTGTCGGAAAGGGAAATGTGGACCATCTCCTCCTCCGAGGCGTAATGGGTGCCGATCGTGATCACTCCCGCTTCAACCTCGATGGAATCGACCGCGTTGCGGATCAGGTTTTCCACTACCCAGCCCATCAGTTCCCGGTTAATCCAGACCTCCGGAAGGTCTTCCAGCTTCAGCTCGATGTTGATGCGCTTTCCCAGGTGGGGAAGGCGGGAGGCGAAGTAATTGGCCGTGAAGCCTATGATTTCGTTCAAATCCTGTTTTTTCAACTCCGGCGTCGAGCCTATCTGGGAGAAGCGCGTGGCCACCCGATTGAGACGGGAAATGTCGCTTTCCATCTCCCCCAGGATGCGCAGGTTCTTTTCCGAATCGGGGACGCTCTCCAGCTTCATCCGCAGGAAATCGATCCACCCGAGGAGGGAGGAAATCGGGGTGCCCAGCTGATGGGCCGTTTCCTTGGCGAGCCCCACCCAAAGGACGCTTTGCTCATTGGAACGGATGATGTGGAACCCGAAATAGCCGACGAAGCAGAACAGCAGGATGATGAACATCTCGACCATGGGCATCCAGGCCAGGATGTGGACCAAGGTGAATTCGCCGTAATGCAGGAATCCGAAGGTGTGCCCTTCCGCCTCCAGTTCCAGGGGCTGGTTCTTCTTGTCCATGTTCTTCACCAGCTTCAGCAGGAACTCCTGCTCCGCCTTGGCCAGGTAGTAGAACGGCACCTGGGGTACCTTGCTCTTGCCCTTGCTCCAGAACTTGTAGCTGATGTTGTTCCAATTGATCGGCACGTTCTGGTTGTCCGTGATGACCATGGGGACCTGGGACTTGCGCACGATTTCGTTGAAGATGACGTTGATCTCTTCCCTGTTCAACTGCTCGGCGATGGCCACGGCGTAGAGTCGGGCCTCCTTGTCGTTGATCTGCAGGGCCTGGGATTCCAGGTTGCTGATGAAGATCTGGTTAAGGATGGTGAAGCAGGCCAGCAGGGCCAGGGCGCTGGTGAAGAGGATGTACTTGATGTTGGCCAGGGAAAGCGAGGTCACCCATCCCTGCAGCTTGCGCATGGGCGGGAGCAGCTGGAGGAGGCGCGTTTGAAAAGAGCGGTCAGATGCCATGGACTCCCTGTCGTCTATGCGCGGTGAGGGGATGGCGATCAGGGACGAGGGGTCCCCAAACCCCTGTATTCCCGGGCCCTCCGGGTCTACTTCTTCTTCGGTGGAATTTCCTTCAACCCGCCCATGTAAGGCTGCAATACTTCCGGGATGCGGAATCCGCCTTCGGCGGTCTGGTTGCGTTCCAGAAGCGCCACGAGGACCCGGGGGGTGGCCAGGCCGGACCCGTTGAGGGTGTGCACGAACTGGGTCTTGCCCTCGAGCTTGGTCCGGATATTGGCCCGCCGCGCCTGGAAGTCCTCGAAATTCGAAACCGAAGAGACCTCGAGCCAGCGTTCTTCCGCCGGTGCGAACACTTCCAGGTCGTAGCACTTGGCCGCGCCGAACCCCATATCCCCGGTGCACAGTTCCAGCACGCGGTAGTGGAGGTCCAGCTTCTGCAACAGGCCCTCGGCATAACCTACGAGCTTCTGATGCGCCTCCTCCGACTTGGAGGGTTCGGTGAACTGCACCATCTCCACCTTGTCGAACTGGTGCAGCCGCTGGAAGCCGCGGGTTTCCTTGCCCCACGAGCCGGCCTCGCGGCGGAAGCAGGTGGTATAGGCGGCGTACGCGATGGGCAGGGACGCCGCGTCGAGCACTTCATTGGAATGCATGTTGGTCAACGGCACCTCGGCGGTGGGCACCAGGTAGAGCCCGTCATCGCCGATGGTATACATGTCCTCGGCGAATTTGGGAAGCTGGCCGGTGCCGATCATCGCGGCCTGGTTCACCAACACCGGGGGCTGGATTTCCGTGAATCCGTTGTGGGTGATATGCTCATCGAGGAAGAAATTGATCAGGGCGCGTTCCAGGCGGGCGCCCAGGCCCACGTAAATGGGGAAACCGCTGCCGGCGATTTTCGCGCCGCGTTCGAAATCGTGGAGGCCCAGTTCCCGGCTGAAATCGAGGTGATGCTTGGGCTTGGGCCCCTCGTATTTCCGGCCGGACTCCCGGCGCACCACGTTGTCCGCGGAAGTGCGCCCATCGGGGACCGAAGCCTGGGGCAGGTTGGGAACGAGCAGGGCCATGGCCTGGAAGCGCCCTTCCAGGTCGTTGAACTTATCCTGCTGGACCTTGATCTCATCGCCCAGGGCGCGGGTCTTTTCGATATGCTCCTGGGCATCCTGGCCGGACCGCTTCATCTGGGCGATTTTCTCCGTGGCGGCATTGCGCTCGGATTTCAGCTGATCGAGCCGCACGTTGATTTTGCGCTTTTCGATGTCGAGGTTGACCATGGTGTCCAGGTCCACTTTCGCGCCCCGGCGCTCCAGCCCTTGCCTGATTCTGTCGATGTCTTCCCGGTACAGCCGCGGATCCAGCATTTTCGAATTCTCCTATCAGCGGGAATGAAATTTAGTCAACAATGGCGGGATAGACACGGAATAGGGCCATGGAAGCGGCTTTCGCCGGGTAGGCACCGGAGTATTGCGGGGGCCGCGGCCTATGTCTTGGGAGGCAAGTATAGTAGTTTATAACCGTTTTTCGATGGATTGCCCGGCCCGGCGAAACGGGCGGGGCGGCAACCCCAGGGGGCCTTTTTGCAGCGCATTTTTGGACGTTTGATTCGGCGGTCGGGACTACTGGCTTGTTTGCTCCTGGCGGCCTTGCCCGCTTTCTCCCAGACCTATGACGTGGTCGGCCTGGTCCAGGACGAGGAAAAAGGGGAACCCGTCGGCCAGGTCCAGATCGCCCTCAAGAGCGGCAAGGTCCTTGGCTATTCCAAGTCCAACGGCCGCTTCGAGATCACGGTGAACAGCCATAACGCCACCCTGGTATTCACCCGCCATACCTACAAGCCGGCGGAATTGGATCTATCCGATTTGACCGAGCTGATCGATATCGAAGTCAGCATGCAATCGGACGTGGTCGAACTGGCCGAAAAGGATACCGTGGCCCGCAAGCCCGTGTCCCGGGAGTTGGGCCAGGCTCGCACCATGGAAGAGCTGGAGCTGATGCAGGGCATGCGCATCGATCTGAACGATCATCTCCGCCAGCTTCCCGGTGTATCCGGCATGAACGAATTCACCAACGACATCTCGGTCTGGGGCTCCCGGACCAACGACGTGACCCATTACCTGGGCCAGAGCCGCATTCCCAGCCTCCGGCACCTGGACATCGGGTTCCCCGGGAACCAGAGCGTACTCAACCCCCGCCTGCTCAAATCCATCACCCTTTCGGACAACCTGGCCAAGGGCCCGATCAATCAGGGGAACTCCTCCGCCCTCGTCTACGACCTCAGGGAAGGGGATCCCAACAACATCACCGGGGACGTGGTATTCGGTACGGTCAACCGGGAGCTCAACCTCACCGGGTATTGGGGCGGACGCACCTTCATCGCCAGCGGCCGCTACCTGGAGCCCACCTTCCTGGCCAACCTGGGCAACCACTTTTTCACCGAGCCGAAGGATGCCCGCTTGCAAAGCAATGGCAAGCCATGCGATACCGGGTGCCATACCCTGGACAACCCGTTCAAGTTCCGGACCATGGACGGGTACCTCGGGACCTTCGAGCGGGACAGCACCGGCGCCTTTTCCCGCCATAGCGTGATGGGGTTGGACGACTATTACCGGGTGACCCAGGACGTGTCCGTTTCCGCTCTGACAAGCAAGCCCCAGACCTTGGTGGAAGGCGTCCAGGATGGCATCCTTTACGCCTATGAGGCCTTGTCCCCGGGGGAAACGGGGGACCTGCAATACGCCTTCGGCCTCATGCGCCGCAATCGCGAGGAAACATTCAAGGATACGCTTCCCCCGTCCACGGGACGCGGTACCGGGTTGCCCTGGTATCCGGAATCAGGCGAAGAGATCGAAAACCTAATCGGGGATGCGAGCACCCAGGATTTGCAGTTCAACACCTCCTTCCAGTGGAACTCCAATTCCAAGCTCTTCGGGGCCACCTACAGTTACGGCCTGGACGTGGAATACCTGAATCAGGTCCGGGAATACCTGGATATCCGGAGCGCGCTGGAGCGCTTCCACCTGGGCCAGGACTATGCCTTGGGGACCGGGCTGTTCCGCCTGAGATGGGTCACCGGCGAGAAGCGCTCCCTGGAAGCCGCCGTCGGCGCCTCGGTCGTCTATCAAGGCGTTTTGAAGGAGGCGGACCCGGGTTTCCAGACGCCCGCGCCTTTGGCGTCCCTGCGGTATACCCGCCCCGTTTTCGGAACCATGACCGGGTACGGCGAAGTGGCCGTCCGCGAGAACACGGCCATCCAACCTACCGGGGTCAATCGCATCGATGCGGCCACCACCTCGAGCGTGGAAGGCAAAATCGGTACCGAAGCGGCCTGGACCGATGAACTCAGGATGACCGCCAGCGTCTATTCCCGGTTCTACAAGGACCCTTTCCTTCCCGCCCCGGAAATCTTCTGGAATTATGCCGAAACCCATTCTTCCGATTATGCCTACGCGAACGGTGGCAATGTCACCGTGGCCTGGCTTCCCAGCCATCACTTCGGCATGAACGTGAACGCGTCGGTGGTGCAAGGCGATTACCATTTGGAGGATGATACATACCTGCCATGGGAAGCCAACCGCACCCTGGATCTCGTTTCGAACATCCGCATCCTGCCCCGCCGGGATTCCCTGCTCAGCTTCATCCTCACCTACGGCGCCAACAATGACGCGCCCTTGTACGAGTATACGGGCCTGTATGACACGAGGGCCTTGGCTTCCACTGAACAACGGACGGTAGGCGTCAACCGTACGATCGGCGCGGTATCCCGCCAGCGCACGGACGTCCGCATCAACCTGGATTTGAAGAGCAAATGGCGCCCGCTTGAATCCATGCGGTTCTTTTTCGAGGCCGACAATATCTTCGCCGATTCGGAGAACTCGACCTTTTCCTACCTGGGTGGAGCGAACCAGCGCCGGCGCGGATGGACGCGGTCGAATGCGAACGGGGACCTGGCTCCCGTCGTCACCCGGGGGTTGGGGCTTTACATCGTCTTCGGCTTCGAGGGTAAATTGCTGATCTGATGCAGGGCTGGGGTTCCGGGCCTGCGCGCCGCGCGGGGCCCGGGGCTGACGACTGCAGCGGGGTCGGCGGGGATGCTCCGGGTCCGCCGGCCGTTTAACGAGCCGATGCTCCGATGCTTCCGCACCCGCTCGCACATTACCCGGTTAATGCCCTGGGCCATTGGGAAGAGTGCTTGCGTGAGCCTCGTTAACCGGCCCGCCTCGCCCGCTTCCGTCGAATAGCCCCGGACCCCGCGCGACGCGCAGGCCCTGGCCGCGCGACCCGCAGCAGACCAGGCAACGTTGGGGCGGACCCTGTAGTCTCACGGAAGATCCACGAGGTCGGCGAAGGGCTCTGGCCCAGCCGCTGTCTTGCGCATCAGGTAATATCGGGATGGTCTTTCGTATTCTCGGAAGTGGGTCGGGGAAGAGGGATTTGGCGTGGCCGTGGAATGCGGGGCTAAGCTGACGTGTTTCCCTGTCCGCCCACGCCTGGGGCTAGCATGGGCTGGACGATGGGGTTGGGGTCGATTCGCGCAATGGCGGTTCGCTTGCGCCCACGCAAACCGCCCGCGTCCCTGCTGACGCGTCGCTCCGCGGTTTGCCTTGGGTCCGCCAGGGCCCGCGGGTGCGGGTCGGGGCGGTTCAGGCGAGGCAACCAAACCGGGGCCTGCCGGCGGAGCGCCCGAGAGCATTCTTCCTATGGAACCATTCGAAGCTACCCGCTTATAAGCGAGCGGGCGCGTCGGCCACACAGCCCGGATCAACCGGCAGGCCGAAAGTCCCAGGGCCTAGGCCGGTGACTTGCCGAGCCGGCCCGCTCCCGACCCGCACCCGCGGGCCCTGGCGGCCGCGCGACCCACCGCGGAGCTACTCCTCAGCCTGCAGCGCGATGAAGTCGGTACGGCCCTTGAAGAAGACCTTGAACGCGATTTTCTCCCCGGGCTTCAGGGTCTTGACTACGGATAAAAGCTTCTTCGGATCCTCGACCTTCTGGAAGCTTCCGTCGGCCTGGCGCTTGTAGTTGGACAGCACCATTCCTTCCTGCAATCCGTTCTCGGCCGCGCTCGAACCGTCAGAGACGCCGGTGATCACCACCCCGGACTGGTCGTTCGGGATGGAGTATTTCACGCGGGCATCCTTGTCCAGGGTGCCGAAGCGGATGCCGAGCTTCTTGGAGAGGAAGCTTCCGCTTTCCTCGTCCGGTTCCGGGGCCGATACCGCATCGTCACCGGCGGTTTCGGATTCCTCAGGCTTGGCGCCGATCTTGATGCCCAAGGTCGTACGTTTGCCGTCCCTCAGGATCTCGAAGTCGTATTTCTCCGCGGGCTTGAGGTCGGCAACCATGTTGCGCAAGTCGGCCGCGTCCTGGACCACTACGCTTTGGACCTTGAGGATGATATCGCCTTCCTTCAGGCCTCCCTTCGCGGCGGGACCGTTCTTCATCACTTCGCGGACAAGGCAGCCCTGGGTGCTGGCGAGGCCCAAGGCATCGGCCAGGTTCTCGGAAACGTTGTCGATGCCGATGCCCAGGTAGCCGCGGGTCACCTTGCCTTCATAGACCAGATCCTCGGCCACCTTGACCGCCATATTGATTGGGATGGCGAAGCTCACGCCCATATAGCCGCCGGTGCGGGTGTAGATGCTGGAGTTGATGCCTACCACCTCGCCCTTGAGGTTCACCAGCGGGCCGCCCGAATTCCCCGGGTTCACGGCCGCGTCGGTCTGGATGAAGTCCTGGTAGGCGTCGCCTTGCTGTACCTGGTCGCGGCGGCCCTTGGCCGAAACGATTCCGGACGTCACGGTGTTGGAAAGCCCGAAGGGATTGCCGATGGCCAGGACCCATTCGCCGATGGCGATCTTCTTGGAGTCGCCGAAAGCGACCACGGGGAGTTCCTCGCCGGGCGCCTTGATCTTGAGCACGGCGACGTCCGCCTTCTTGTCGATGCCCACGACCTTGGCGATGTAGGTCTTCTTGTTGATGAGGCTGACCTTGACGATATCCGCGCCTTCGACCACGTGGGCGTTGGTGAAGACGTAACCCTGCTTGTTGACGATGAAGCCGGAACCGCCGCCCAAGGGGATGTTGCGCTTGGGTGAATTGTCTTCGGGGCCGCCGGGCTGGTTGGGCATGCCGAAGAATTCGAAGAAGGGATGCTGCATCTGCTTGTCCTGCTCGGACCACTTCTTCTCGGTGTTCACGCTCACCACGCAGGGGGAGACCGCTTCCACGACCTTGCCGAAAGCGCCGTTGAGCAATTCGATCTTGGCGGCGTCGGTCTGGGCCGGTTTGCCCTTGCCCAGGTCCAGGCTTCCGCGCTTGGGCCGCGGATCTTCTTTGGCATCCTTGGCGTCCTTGGCGAAGGTACCGGTTCCCGCCAAGGCGGCGGAAAGGAGGATCGAGAGGAAGAGAGATGGGGCCTTACGAAAACCCCGGCGATGGCCGATCATGATGAACCCTTTCGGAAAGTTTGCCGCGGGGCACATGGACCCCGCGATAACAGCGTCATATCGAGGGGAAAATTACAAAACAGCCCGTTTCAGGACCGCCACCGGACACGAAAACAAGCTTGGGAATGCGGCTTCGGGCCGGTCCGCTTGGACAGGTGGCCGGCGCGTATGGTTGCCGGGCCTTTGCCGGACCCCGGGGAATCGGAACCGGGAAGGCCCGGCAACGGTAACCCATGGGTTCCCAAGGGGATGGAGAATAGTTAATTTCCCCAATGCCCCGTCCGTCGGGGCGACTCCAGGCCGCTCTTGGGACGGGACTTTGCGCCCGCGGGGCGGATCCGGGTCATTTCATGATACAGGAGCATCGAAATATCATGGCACAAGCGGATATCGGCCTCATCGGCCTTGCGGTAATGGGTGAAAACCTCGTCCTCAACATGGAAAGCCGCGGGTACACCGTCGCGGTGTTCAACCGGACCACGGCCAAGGTGGACGAACTGGTCAATGGCCGCGGCAAGGGCAAGAAGCTGGTCGGCGCCCATTCGCTCAAGGAATTGGTCGATTCCCTCAAGAAGCCCCGCAAGATCATGATGATGGTGAAGGCCGGTCCCGCCGTGGACGACCTCATCAACCAATTGGTGCCGCTCCTGGACAAGGAGGACATCCTCATCGACGGAGGCAACAGCTTCTTCCCCGACTCCATCCGCCGCACCAAGGCCCTCGAGGAAAAAGGCATGCGCTTCCTGGGCGTGGGCGTTTCCGGCGGCGAAGAAGGCGCCTTGAAGGGCCCCTCCATCATGCCCGGCGGCTCCACCTCTGCCTGGCCCGAATTGAAACCCATCTTCCAGGCCATCGCGGCCAAGGTCGGCCCCAAGAACGATATCCCCTGCTGCGACTGGGTCGGGTCGGACGGCGCGGGGCATTACGTCAAGATGATCCATAACGGCATCGAATACGGGGACATGCAGCTCATCTGCGAAGCCTATTTCATGATGAAGGTGCTTCTCAAGATGTCCGCTCCCGAGATCGGCGAGGTCTTTGCCGAATGGTACAAGGGCCCGCTCAACTCCTACCTCATCGAGATCACGCGGGACATCCTCAGCAAGAAGGACCCGGAAACCGGGAAGCCGCTCGTTGACGTGATCCTCGACAAGGCCGGCCAGAAAGGCACGGGCAAGTGGACATCGCAGAACGCCATGGACCTGGGCGTGCCCATCCCGACCATGATGGAAGCCGTGGTGGCGCGCAGCCTGAGCGCCATGAAGGACGAACGCGTGGCCGCCTCCTCAAAGTTGCCGGCCCCGGAGATTTCCTTCAACATCGACAAGGCGAAGTTCCTGCCCGCCATTCACGACGCCCTGTACGCCTCGAAACTCATGTCCTACGCCCAGGGCTTCCAGATCCTGCGCGCCGCGGCGACCGCCTACAACTGGGATCTCCATTACGGCCAGATAGCCATGCTCTGGCGCGGCGGTTGCATCATCCGCGCCCAGTTCCTCGAAGAGATCAAGAATGCCTATGACGCCGAGCCCAAGCTGGCCAACCTCATCCTGGCGCCTTACTTCACGGATGTGATACGCAAGAGCCAGGCCAACTGGCGCCTGGCGGTTTCGGAAGCCAGCAAGAACGGGATCGCGATCCCCGCCTTCAGCTCAGCCTTGTCGTACTACGATCAATACCGCAGCGCCAGCCTCCCCGCCAACCTGCTCCAGGCCCAACGCGACTATTTCGGCGCCCATACCTACGAGCGCGTGGACAAAGCCGGAGTCTTCCATACGGAATGGCTACAGGCTTGAGGGAAGGGTAACGTGGCCGATACTGGGAAGACGCCGGCCTGGAATGCGATGTCGGCCGCCCAGGCGGCCTTCGACGCCCCCGCGGAGGAGCTTGCCCGCTCCAAAAAGGCCGAAAAGTCCCAGATGTTCGGCAAGCCTTGCATGAAATACCGTGGCAACGGGTTCATGGCCATTTCCGATGGGAACCTGGCGCTCAAGCTTTCCGGCCAGACCCGCGAAGATGCCTTGAAACTGGAAGGATCCCATCTGTGGGATCCTTCCGGACAGGGCCGCCCCATGAACGAGTGGGTCCGGATCCCGTCGTTCCACTCATCCAAATGGCCCGGCCTGGCCGGCAAGGCCCTCGAATACAATTCCACGCTTCCGCCCAAATGATCGGCTCCGGGGCGCGAATGCGCGCCCGGGAGCCGCCGGCGATTTTCACATCCCCCCCGGCGCGAACACCCGCAAGCGATGCCCGTCCGGATCGATCGCTACGAAGGTGTATCCGAAATCCATCCCTACCGGCGCCTGGATGATCGGGATTCCCTTTCCGCTCCAGTCCGCATGCAAGGCGTCCACCGCCGGCCGGTCCTCAACGGTAAGCGCGAGTTCGGCGCCGCCGCCGGCCCCTTTCGGCCTTGGCTGCGCGTCATGGCCCGCCCAAAGGCCCAAGGTCAGGCCTGAATCCAGGACGTACATGACGAAATTCGGGGACGCCTCCGCCGGTTCCCGTCCCAGCAGTCCGGTATAGAACGCGGTGCTGGCTGATACTTTTTCCACGTAAAGGATGAGTAGGTTGGCGGCGAGCATGGGAAGTCCTTTCGAATGCGGTCCGGCTGATCCGTCGGATCCGGAACCAAGGATAACCCCGCTGCCTGACAGTTTACGTCAGCAGCCGTCCCCGGAGCCTTATGCCCTCAAGGCGGGGGGATGCCTTCCAGGGCGCGCCACTCCGCCAAAAGGGCATGGCGGCTGCGGGGATACCCCGTGTCCAGGACTTCCAGCCCGGCGATCCGATCCGCACGGAAATTCCGGAATCCATCGCGCAACTCGCACCATGCGACCACCATGCGGACGCTGTCGAAGAAGGCGAGGGCGAATGGCCAGACGATCCGGCTCGAGGGCTCGTCCTTGGCATCGCGGTAGGTGATCGCGATCTTCCGGCCGCGGCGGATGGCATCCCGGAGGTCGGCGATGTCCTTGCCGTTGACCGGTTCCCGGTCCCCCGGGCCTATGAGAAGGGTGGAGGACTCCAATTCATCGCGAAGGGCGGGCGGCAGGACCGCGGAGATCCGCGCCAAGGCGTTGCGGGCGGCTTCCGCCAGCTTCTCGTCGGTCTTGTCGGCGACCCATCGCGCGCCCAGGACCAGGGCCTCGATTTCCTCCTCCGAGAACATCATTGGAGGCAAGGTGAAACCGGGCTTGAGAACGTACCCCATTCCGGGAGCGCCGTCGATCCGTGCTCCCTGGGATTGCAGGGTGGCGATATCGCGGTAGAGGGACCGTAGGCTGATGCCCAACTGCCGGGACAAGGCCGCTCCAGTGATCGGGAAGCGGTTCCGCCTGAGGAGTTCAAGGATTTCGAGCAGACGTTGCGCGCGCGACATTCCGGCCTCCGAAGGGGTATCCCGGAAAGATAATACTCCATTCCGCCCGATTTCTAGCTTTACGACCCCATGCGACCAGGCCGCTCCCCATTCCGTTACCTCTTCGTTCCGGGATTGATCGTCGCTTGCGCCGGCCTCCCCGCCCGCTCCGAACCGCGATCGTGCCCGGTAACCGATTCCCTGAAGATCACTTCCATGGAGTTCGAAGGCCTGGGCACCACGCGCCGGGAGGTCGTGCAACGGGAATTGCGGAACAAGGTCGGCGTCCCGTTCGAGTGCGGGAAATGGGAAGCGGAACAAGCCGGGCTCGAGGACCTGGACATCTTCGCCGAGGTGCGGTTGCGTGCCGAGGAAAAAGATTCCGGGGTCATCCTGACCTACGCTTTCCGAGAGCTGCCGCCCTATATCCCTTTCGTCGCGGTTTCCAAAACCGATCAGGACGGACTTAGCCTGGGACCCGCCCTCGCGTCCCTGAATTTCCTGGGCCAAGGCATCCGGGCCGAGTTCATCACCCGCTTCGGCGGAACGACCGAATTCCAGGGTTCCTTGAGTTCGACCCGGCTTTGGGATTTGCCCGTCAAATACGATTTGGCGGTATTGCGCGTGGACAGCTACAACAACTTCGAGGCCTTCCACGAGGATTCCTGGCGGGCCAAGCTGGATCTCGCCCAGAGCCTGGGAGAGGCGGGCCTGCCGGCGCCGGCCTATATCCTGTATGCGGGGGAGTTGTTCTTCCTGCGCGGCGGAAAGGCCGATAGCGGTATCCTGCTCCGGGAAGGCGGGGATTTCGTGCCGCGGCTCGGAACCGGAGTCCTGTGGGACGGCCGCGACCGCAGGCATAATCCCCGCCGCGGATTGTATCAGGAATTCCGCATCACCCAGAATGGGGGCTTCCTCGGGGGCCCTGCCGACTTCCTGGAATCGCTTTCGGATACGCGCCTCTACCTGCCCTGGCAAAGCCGCAATACCCTGGCCATGTCCGGATTATATCAATTCCGATCCGGCACCCTCGATCGCACCTTCGGCCGGTATGATCGGTTCCACGTGGGCGGGGTCAACACCTTGCGCGGCTATTCCAACGATGCCTACCGGGGGAAAAGCGAAGCGATCCTGACCGTCGAAAACCGCATGGATTGGGTCCGGAAGCGGACGCTCAGATTATGGCGCTGGAGCGGCTATTACGGGCTTCAGGGGATCCTGGGTTGGGAATCCGCGAGCCTTTGGGACCATAAAGCCTTATTGGAAGGGGATTTCCATTCAGGTGCGTATGGCGGAGTGCATCTCCTGATCGCAGGGGCGGATAGGATCCGTTTTGAAATCGGGTCAAAATCCGCAAAATTCCAGGTCGAATCCGACATAGGGATCCTGGACAAGGCCGACGTGCAAAGATTTAGGGCACGCTAAAAGGAAATCCGGACGGTATATTTGAATTTGTCATTTGAACTAGGTAGTTTGGGTCCCGTTCCCGTTCTAGGGTAGTCGGGCACGAATTATCGCGTATTTCGCCATATTTGCGGAGGCTTTGCCTATGAAGGTCCTATTCCTGAATCCTCCTTATTTTCCCATGTTTTCCCGGGAATCACGGAGCCCATGCGTCACCAAGTCGAGCACCCTGTACTGGCCGATGTTCATGGCCTACGCTGCCGGCTGCGTGGAGGAGGACGGGAATGAGATCCTGGTCATCGACTCTCCAGCCATGGACCTGGACCTTCAAGGCACCTTGGACCGGATCAAGGATTTCCGCCCTGAACTCGCCGTCCTGAACACCTCCACTCCCTCCATCAACAATGACATGCGCGTCGGCAAGGCCATCAAGGAAGCCGCCGCCAAGGACGGATACAAGTGCGACATCTCGATGATGGGCACCCATGCCACGGCCGAGCCCCTGGAAATCCTGGAACGCGAGTTGGCCATCGACTACGTCATCTCCGGCGAAGCCGACTATACCGCCCGTGAGCTCGTGCGCGTCCTGCGCGCCGCCGCCCCCGGAACCCCGGTCACCGCCGAAGAGAAGAAGAAGATCCTCGGCATCTCCTGGCGCAAGGGCGAAGAGATGGTCCGCAATCCCGAGCGCCCCAAGATCGAGAACCTGGACACCCTTCCCTGGGTGAGCAAGGTCTACCGCAAGCATCTCTTTTCATGCTACAAGCGCTACTTCTACGGCGCCAACATCAATCCTCTCATCGTCATCCTGTCCGGGCGCGGTTGCCCGTTCCGCTGCACCTACTGCGTCATTCCCCAGACCATGACCGGCCATACCTACCGCAAGCGCAGCATCAAGGACGTGGTGGACGAAATGGCTTACATCAAGGCCGAGTTCCCGGACCTGGGGGAGATCTTCTTCGAGGACGATACCTTCACCGCGCATCCTTCCCGCACCGCCGAGCTGTGCCAGGAAGTCATCAACCGCGGGCTCAAGGTCACATGGTCGGCGAACGCCCGCGCGGACGTGAAGTTCG
>JAQBPO010000026.1 GCA_028287465.1 Fibrobacterota bacterium | reverse complement strand
AGGTGGTGACCTGGCGGATGGCGTGGCATCTGGTTTCCCGGGAGAAGGGATGGGAACTGCCTGCCTTGTCGAACTTCATCAAGGCATATGACTTGGCCTTCGTGGTGTTGGAGCGGACAAAGGACGAGGAATTCGAGAAGAAGGATGCGCCCGCTCGAACATTCTATCCGCAATGGATGGTGAAAAAGGGCGGGGGCGACAAGGAAGTGGCGGTGATCGGAAGCCACAACAAGGAGCATTTCCAGAAGCTGGAAAAGGCCGTGGCAGGGGAAGCTCCCAAAGGCCATATGGTCATCTGCCAGCACCAATTCGATGAGGGCAAGGCGAGCGCCGTCCTCATCAAGACGATGACGACCAATCCCAGCCCCGCTTACAAGGCCGGCCTGCCCATTTTCAATCCTCCCCTGAGCGGCAAGCTGGTCATATCAGGAACGTGGAAGTCCGAGGCGCCGGCCGGACATGCGGATCACGGCAAGAGCGGGAAACTCACGGACGCCGATATCCTGGTGGAGAAGGGACGCGGCGGCCTGTCCGAGTTCAAAGTCAAGTTGCCCGCGGATGCGCCCGTACCGGGAGTGGGAAACGGCGTGAAGATCAGCGTCATGCTGCGGGGCGTGGACGGGCCCTACCTGGGCGAAAGCGCGGGTAAGCAAATCCTGGCCGTGTACGACCCTGCCGATCCCACGGATTTCCAGAATACCCTGACCCATGAGTTGGGGCATGCCTTCAACCAGACCCCTGGATCCAAGGAGCAAAGTCCCGGGCTGCCCGACCATCCTCACCAGTACGTGGGGCATGGGGGGACGGGTCCGCATTGCTCAACGGTTCTCAAGGACGGAAAGGATTCCAAGGGCGTGGAGAAGGAAGCGGATGATCCGGATAATCCTGGCAAAAAGATGAAGATATACGAGACCGGGGTCTGCGTCATGTTCCACTCAGGTCCGGAACCGGGTTGCCTGAACCGATATTGCGACACGTGTTTGCCTTACGTCAAGGCAACCGACTTTACCGATTTCGGAAAGGCCTGATCCACCATGATTGGCTCCAAAAAGTGGATTCTACTTGGACTATTATCGGCCGCGGCAGGCTGCGCCGAATCTGGAAAAATCAAAGGAAAAAGCATGCTGGACAAGCTGGATAAGTTGGTGGTGGAGTACCATGATCTGTATACCGCTCCCAACGAAGAACGGGCAGCCGAACTGGATTTCAAGATCGCGGAACTGGAATGGGAAGGACTTTACCTTTCAGCTCCCGCCAAGGTGGATGCCGCCGCTCCTGGTATCCCAATCCTGGCCTTGATGAGAAGAAGCGATCTCCTTGAATGGGAAGTTAATCTCGAAAAGAACAGCGCAATCGTTTTCACGCATCTGGAAAGCGGCGTCATTGGGATGTGCCCATTGCATAAACCGCCGGTAAAAAGGATGAAGCCCCAAAACGAGGATCGAGGACGCAAGCCCGAGCCCGGAGAAGGTTATTCAGCCGGTTCCATCCGCCGTGTCATCGGGGATTCGCAATCCGAGCCTTTGGCCCAAGGTGACTATTCCGTAAATCTCATTTCCTGGGATTGCCTTACGAACCAACGAATAATCCATAAGGACGGAAAGCCGAAACCGTTCGATCCCGCCGTGGCCGTTGCAGCATGGCCCTGGGAGCGCTGGTCGGTAACCAAATCCTTCCAGGCCGGCCCCGCTTCACCCGTCTTGGAAGCGGGTAAGGGCATCGCATTGAAGGTGGACGGCCACAAGGATTCCCGCTTCGTTTCCGGCGCGGTGGCTGCCAGGGCGCGTGCCTTCAATGTCATATCCCCGGATCCAAAACGGGCGGCCCTTGCAGGCGTCCAAGCAGGAATCAAGGTCACCCTCCTTTTATTCAGGCTGGACAAATACCCACCTGAATCCGCCGAGATTCCAGTGCCCATTCTGGGAACCGGTCCCATTCGAGTCGGCGATGAGATGAAGGGTTGGTTCACCCTGCCTTTTCCGTTCCCGCCTAGCGCTGGAGATCGGATGCTGTATGCGATGGCTGACGGCAAGGTTATCGGCCCCATTAAGATCCCCGGGGAAAAGCGTTGAGGGTAGTATATCGGCGGGCCTTTCCGGGTTGAATCCCTTAACACGAAATAGGTGAGACGAAATGTTTGACGCTATTCTGGCGGCTCTCCCGGATTCCTCATTTTTCGAACAAAAGGATTTCGGCGCGAACTTGCGCGATAAGCTTCTCGTCGAAGACGTCCCCTTCGCGGCTTACTTTCGCGGCGCTGCGGTCTGGGATTACGCATCCCACCCCGTCTATCCGGTCTATTCCATTTCCAAGACAAATACCGTGGACAACGAAGGCCCGTATAACGGGTGGGGGACGGCCGTTTTCTCCTCGGTTGAAACCGGCGAGTTGCTGACTTTCCCCATGAAGGATGAATCCGGAAAAATGCCCATGGCCCATCGGCCGAAGCCGGTTCGTCCTCCTTCAAACATTCCTACGGTCAAGGCTTATTCCGTGAATGATGTCTGGCGCACCTTCAAACCGGAAGACTTTTGTGGTGGGCATGGCAGATATCAGGCTTTCCTTCGTGCCGGGAATTTCCAATCGAATCCGCACCCGCTTACGATCCTTGCGGGTCCGAAAACCCCCGCCGTCCGGCCTTTCGAGACGGTCCTGAAATCCAAGGGTGTTCCCGGTAAGGCCGAGTTCGGGGTCCTGGGCGTCACCTTCTCGGCCTCGCCGGGCTCGGTCCCGCCGAAGGAGCCGGGTTTGACCCTGGTCCATGGGAAAGCGCGCTCCGAGCGCGGCATCCGGCATTTCCCCGTCCATGCTGCCTTCCGGTTCGCCGGCGAATGGCCGAAGGAATCCGAACGCATGCCCATCCATATCCTGGTCACGGAGCGGAACGTACGCGATGTGGACGTGAATACCATCTGGATCCCCCGCTCCCAATGCCGCTTCCAGGATGGGGCCTATACGGGTCATTTCAATTTCGATCTCGCGGATTTGTTCATCGCCCCGGGAGACGGGATTTCCAAGCCGCCCAAGGAGGCATGGATCAGCGCCGTGCATCGCGGTTGGCAAGGACCGATCGAAAGGGTCGATTTCCCGGGTGGCCATTGAGAATGCGGATGGCCGGACGGTAATCCCCCCCGGACCGGTACCTGGAATGCAAATAAGGGTCAGGGCCGGATAGAAGCCCCGGGGGTATGGATGTGTGTTACAATCAGACTAATGCCTGCTTTCCGATCCGCCCACGACCTGCAAGGACCTGCTCCGTCAAGAACCCTCATGACCTCGCCTAGTGTCCTGGCCAAGATGGCCGTGGCCGCCCTCCTCCTCTCCGCGCCCGCCTGGTTCGGCGCCCCCGCCTGGGGCGCCGCCCCCTCCTTGGCGCCAGATGCCCTTTCCGGCTTCCGGCACCTCGCCTCCGCCCTCCGTAAATCGGGCCCCGGACCCGATACCGGCTTGGTGTTCGAATACCAGCTCAACCGCCGAAGCAATGCCTGCACCGGCCACGAACCGGAAATCCGGTTGCGCGTATTCGCGAACGGGAAGCTGGAATTGTTCCGGACCCGGTCCTTCGCCGAATCCGATCGCTTCGGCCCGGGATCCTTCCAAGGAAAGGCGGGCAAGGCCGAATGGGACTCGCTCTTCCGGATGGCTGCGAACATGGAATGGGAGGATGCGCGGGGCGGCCAGCCCAGGCCGGACGGTTCCGGATCGAATCAGGTCATGATCTTGAACCATGCCGGAAGGACCGCGCGTTTCGACTTAACGGGTCCGGTTCCTCCCGGCCAGGAATCCATTGCCGATGGCCTGGGCGCGGTGAACGCCCTGATGCGGCCGGCGGAGGCCGATACCGTATGGAGCCTGGGCCTGGGCGCCTCGGAACCGAAGTACCGGAAAGGCGGGCTCCAGGTCAGGGCCGTCTGGGTCTTGCGGGGAAGGATCCCTTTGCGGATCCGATTGCCCCTTCCCGGCGCGCAACCCGATTGCGGGGTATTCGGCCTGCGCTGGACCCAGGTTCCGAAGGATGTGCAGGGGTTCACGGCGGTGCCTTCGGAAAGGAACTGGGCCTATCCCAAAGCCTCGACCTTGGGCAAGGATGCCGGAACCTGGAAGGATCTGAAGCCGGGCGATTCCCTTTCGGTCTCCCTGGCCTTCCCGCTCCCGAAAGCCAAAAACGCGACCCGGGTCACGCGGGAGGGAAGCCTCATGCACCCCGGCTTTCCGGTGTCCCTGGCGGGATATTCGGATACCCTGGCCACGGTTACCTTGTTCTCCGATTATTTCCAGTTCTGAGAACGCCCGGGATCCGATCCGCGTGGTAACCGGCTCGTTACCTCATCCCCGGGGTCTTTCCAGCTCCGTTCCCGATCATTTGGCCCTTCAGCCATTCAGAACAAGACAAAGCGCAGGTTGCGGCGGGTGCCGCCCGAAACCGTTTCGGCGCGATAGACGCCCGGAACCAGATCCGCCAGGGTATGCGAGGAAGACCCCGCGCCTTCGATGAAGCGGACCGCCCGCCCGCGGGAATCCATGACGCGGATGGAATAGGATCTGGATCCATCGACTTCCAGGGTGCGGCCCAGGGCGCGGAAGGACATGGCCACTCCCGGGGCGGCCTGGGCAACCCTGAATCCCGTCGGGCCGCCATTGTCCTTGATGAATTGATCCGCGGCGGCCTTGCCCTTGGTGAGGGCGTCCTGATGCGCCGCTTCCGTGATGCCCGCCCGTGGGGCGGTGCCGGTGAAAACGATATAGGTCACGGGGCCGTCCGTTCCGCCGGTTTCCGGATCCGGATCGATGCCCAGGAGCTTGGCGGTGGCGTAAGAGGCTTCGCCGATGATGCCGGCCGGGCCCGTATCCGCCAGCACCGCATAGGTGAGCTTGCCCTTGTAGATGATGGCCGCGATCTGGCCTCCGCCTATCCCGTTCGAACCCAGATTGAAATTGTTCGGGATCACGAAATAGGGCACCTTGTCCGCCTGCACGTTGTCGCCGAAGGCCGTGCCTTCCTGGAACCAGGGGTCCGCCTGCACATTGCATGCCGAGGTGACGGCCCCGTCGCAATCGATGTCCATGTCCGCGGTCCAATACACCACGTTCTTCCTGTCGCCGCAGATATAGGTGTTCTTCGCCCCGCCGTCGTCGGTCGCGTAGGCGCCCGAGAGGTGGGTGGCGCAGGTCTTGGTGAGGTTGAGGAGATCGGCGGCATTGTCCGTGGTGGGATCCGCCGCAAGGGCGGTGCCGCGAGGGTCCAAGAGGAGGATGGAAAAAAAGGCAGCGACGGCGGCGGGAAGTCGGCTCATGGCTTGGGTATCCTTTGAAGGTCGGGATGATCCTATCATCCGGAACCTAGCGCCGGGATCCCGGATTCCGCCCGGGATCCCGTTCAAGAACCTTCAGAAACCGTCCAAGGCCATGTTGCTATCTTTCCGCCCTGCGCGGGAGCGAACCCCCCCGCCGGAACCACATGAAAAAAGCGTTTTCCCTGGTGATTTGGCCGCTCGTCGCGCTCCTGGGGGCCGTGGCCTATGCCACCGTGGCCTTCCATCGGGGCGAACCCCTGAACGCCGTCTGGCTCCTCGCTGCCGCGGCCTGTACCTATGCCATCGGGTACCGGTTCTACTCCAAATGGATCGCCGCCCGGATCATGGTCCTGGACGATCGCCGCGCCACCCCGTCCATGGTCAATGAGGACGGCAAGGATTTCGTGCGCACCAACAAATGGATCGTCTTCGGCCACCACTTCGCCGCCATCAGCGGCCCGGGCCCCCTGGTGGGCCCGGTGCTCGCGGCCCAGTTCGGCTACCTGCCCGGCACCTTGTGGATCCTGATCGGCGCGGTGCTGGGAGGCGCCGTGCAGGATTTCTTCATCCTGTTCTGCTCCATCCGCCGCGGGGGCAAGTCCCTGGGGGAAATGGTCCAGGAGGAAATCGGCAAGACCGCCGGCGCCGTCGCCCTGATCGCCATCCTCGCCATCATGGTGATCCTCATCGCCGTGCTCGGGCTGGTGGTGGTCAAGGCCCTGGTGGGCAGCCCCTGGGGCGCCTTCACCATCGCGGCCACCATCCCCATCGCCCTCTTCATGGGCGTCTACCTGCGCTTCCTCAGGCCCGGCCGGGTCATGGAGGTCTCCGCCATCGGCATCGTCCTATTGCTGCTTTCCGTATGGGGCGGCAAATGGTTCTACGAATCGCCGGCCCTGGCGCCCCTGCTCAACCTCTCGGGCACCACCCTCGCCTGGTGCATCATCGGGTACGGCCTGGCGGCCTCCATCCTTCCCGTATGGCTCCTGCTGGCCCCCCGGGACTACCTGAGCACCTTCATGAAGCTGGGCACCATCGCCGCCCTGGCCTTGGGGATCCTGATAGTGCTCCCGCCCTTGCACCTGCCGCCCCTGACCCGTTTCATCGACGGTACCGGGCCGGTCTTCGCCGGAAACGTCTTCCCCTTCTGCTTCATCACCATCGCCTGCGGCGCCATCAGCGGGTTCCATTCCCTCATCGCCTCCGGCACCACGCCCAAGCTCATCACGCGCGAATCCTACGCGCGGCCGATCGGCTACGGCAGCATGCTGCTGGAGTCCTGCGTGGCCATCATGGCCATGATCGCGGCGGCCACCCTGGATCCGGGCGTGTATTTCGCCATCAACTCCCCGGCCACGGTCGTGGGCGCCACCCCGGAGCTGGCCGTCAAGGCGATCACGGATTGGGGATTCCCGGTCACGGCGGAAGCCATGGCCTCCCTGGCGAGCTCCATCGGCGAATCCACCTTGTTCGGCCGCGCCGGCGGCGCGCCCACCTTGGCCTTGGGCATGGCGAAGATTTTCTCGTCCGTGCTGGGCGGGGACGCCCTGATGGGCCTCTGGTACCATTTCGCCATCATGTTCGAGGCCCTGTTCATCCTGACCACGGTGGACGCGGGAACCCGGGTGGGGCGCTTCCTCATCCAGGCCTTCCTGGGCCAGTTCTGGAAACCCATCGCCGACACGCGTTCCTACCTGGCCAATGTCCTGGCAAGCGTCCTCCTGGTTTCGGCCTGGGGATATTTCCTCTACCAGGGGGTTATCGATCCGCAAGGCGGCATCAACAGCCTATGGCCCCTGTTCGGGATCGCCAACCAGCTCCTGGCGGTGGTGGCCTTGTGCCTGGCGACCACGGTGATCATCAAGATGGGCAAGACCCGTTACGTATGGGTTACCCTGCTGCCCTTGTCCTGGCTGACCTTGGTGACCTTCACCGCGGGTTGGCAAAAGCTATTCCACGCCAGCCCCAAGATCGGCTTCCTTTCCGCGGCGCGCAAGCTCGCCTCCGACCTGGCCTCGGGCGCGGTTCCCGCGGAGAAGATCGGATCGACCGGGCGCGCCATCTTCAACCTGCGCCTGGACGCCTTGGTGGCCGGGGCTTTCCTGCTCCTGGTAGGCGCCATCCTCGCGACCTCCGCCTGGCGCTGGGCGCGTCTGGCCCTGAAGCTGGACGGTGCGGACCTGCGCGAATCCGCGCCGGTATGGCTGGAGGAGGAGATCGTGGCCCTGGAGCGCGCTTCGGGAGTGCTGGGTTGGTTGTGGGCCTTGGGCCTGGTCCTGATGGCGGTGCTGCGGCACCTGGCAGGGGAGAGCCCCATCTCCAGGCCCGCCCGGGTTTCGCATGCGGGTCCCCCCGCGGAAAACGGTTTGCTGCTGGCGGAGGCCGGTCACGGACATGGATCGGACTCGGAGGAAGCCGCGCAGGTTCCCGGTGCGGCCATGACGGGAAAGGCCTGGGCGGAAAAGGAAGAGCTCCGGTTCCGCCAGCCACGGTGCTGCTGAGCCCATTCCGTAACCAATCGTTTCAGGACGCGCTCGCGCGATCGGCGGACCCCGGCCGCGAAGCCCGTGAAACCGGAACCCCCTATCCATCTCCCGTAACCATCCCGTTTTTCCTCCGGATCCGGAGTCGCTTCCCTCCTTTCCCATGGCTAGTTTCCGGTCATGCCGATTTCAAATCTCCGCAATCCCGGCAACCCGCCGGCTTTCAATCCGCCCTCCGTTTCGACGGCCGAATCCGCTCGTGGAGACCTTCCGGATTCCCTCCCGGGCAAGGGACCGGATACCGATAAGGCCGGCAAGGCCGGTAAGGCCGGTAAAGCCGGAGCCGAAAGCCCCATGGCCCTGTCCCATGGCGCGCAAGTCCCCGCGCCTAAGGACCACGGGCCCGCAGCCGCTCCGATGCCCGTCCGATCCGTTCCCCTGGCGCAACGCACCTACTCCTTTCTCCGCCCGGCCCACCAGGAGGTGCTTCATTTCAAGGACCTGGCGCGCCGGGAAATCACGCTTCGTGATTCTCATGAATTCCTTTCCCCGGAATGGGTGCTCCATGATTCCAACGCGGATCTGTTCCGCAATTGCCCGGACCGCTTACGTCGGTTCACCGCCGCGGATCTGGAAAGGGAGAAGCTGGAATCCCTCCGGGAACGCGCCGTAATCGATGCGCATAACCGGCCGATGCGCGCCCGCAAACAGGCGGTGACCGAGGAGACGGAA
Organism: Fibrobacterota bacterium; assembly: GCA_028287465.1. Taxonomy (GTDB): domain Bacteria; phylum Fibrobacterota; class Fibrobacteria; order UBA11236; family UBA11236; genus Chersky-265. The sequence continues at coordinate 35,964 of JAQBPO010000026.1, read as the reverse complement.
AGGGAGATATCCAGGCTGTTCAAGCTGGAGGGCGTTCGTTGGGCCGCGTTGAACCACCGGAAAATCACCGGCAAGGAGGTCTTCGGGGCGATGGACAGCGTGCCCGCCCTGGATCAGGGGGGGCGGAGCTGGTTCCGGCGCGGCGAGAAGAAGATGGAAAGCATCAAGGGACTGACCGAAGCGGGCCTGGATGGGGAGATCGAGTCATGCAAGGCCCGGCTCGACCTTCTGGCTAAAAAGGCCGAGGCGTTGTCCCGGGAACGCGTTCCGGCCCTGCATGAAAAACTGGAATTCCCGGGACGGGAGGAGATCCTGGCGCGGGCTTGACCCGCGGCCCGGATGGTATCGATCAGGAGGAGGCGAGCTTTACCTTGTACTTGTACGGCGAAGCGTCGGTTCCCAGGATCAGGACGCCTTCATCGCCTTTGAAGAATACCGGTCCGGGACCGTTCTTCTTCCCCCCGACGCGCACATTGTCCACCAGGGCGCCCAATTTACTTCCCCGGTCCACGACGCCGAGCTTGCCGTTCTCCCGGACGATGCTGACATGGTGCCTGGAAATCTGGAGCGGATCCTGGTCGGTGATTTCGAGATGGTTGTTGACCAGGGGATCGTTGGACCGCCTCCCGATCTTGAGGGGAAAGGTGGTGAAGGTGAAGGGGTTGTCGGCCATGGCTTCCGCCGCCTTCGGCGTCATGCCTTCGATGGAATAGAGCGCCGTTTTGGCCGCCGCCTCCTTAGGGGCGATCGGCGCGGCGGGGACCGCTTCAGCTTGCCATGGGGAGGGGCGCGCTTGGCCTGGGACCGTTGAGGGGGTTTCGAGTTGGGCGATGCGCATGTTCGCCTCGCGCAACCGCTCGAAGATGTTCTTCAGGAGCCTGATGAGGGCCTCGGGGTTGTCCTTCATGGTGGTGAAGATATCGTCGCGGTGGATTTCCCGGACCAGGGTCTCCTCCACCGCAGTAACCGTGGCGCTACGTGGGGTATCGTCCACCATGCTCATTTCCCCGAAGGTGGCGCCGGTCTCCAGGTAGGCGATATGCACGGCCTTGCCGTCCTTTTCCTTGGTCACCTCCACCTTGCCCTTTTCGATGACGAAAGCGGTTTCCCCGTGGTCATGTTCCCGGATGATGATTTCCTGGGGCGAGAATTGCCGGATCGTGATCAAGGGCGGTCTCCTGGGCGGAATCGACGGATATATCGGTTATTGTACCGGTTTAGCCGTTACGATGGCAAGCCGGGGCCCAGGAAGGCGGGTTTCGGCGTCAGGATAGGGGTAATGGGGAAGGGGGAAATACGGGAATCCCCTACAAGACCAGGAAAAATGGCGGGGCTCCCGTAGCGCCCAACCTAAAACACCTCAAACCGGCATGCCGCCCTCGGAGCGCGGCCCTGCGGCCCGTCCATGCCTAATCCAGGAGAAGCAGGCGCCCGCGGCGGATCTCGGCCGGTCCCGCATCCGGTAACATGCGCATGACGTAGGCATAGGCTTTCGCGCCGGACCCCTTGGACCCCGGGCCCGGATCCCATTCCAGGTAAGGTCCCGGATGCGCCGCATGCAAGGAGGCCACCCGGGTTCCCTTGGAATCGAAAATGTCCACGATGGCGGATCGCAAGGCCGTGGAACCCAAGAGGAACCGCGTAACCCTGCCTCCGCTCCGGCCCCTTACGGCCCCTTCCGGTCCGATGCGTCCGGCCAGCCGCGGGCCACGGCCGGATTCACCGATGGTCGACAGCGGTCCGGTATAGCGCACCTTGAGGACCGAACCCGTCCAGGGGATGTTCTGGCCCACGATTTTCAACAGGTAGAGATTGCCGTCCGGACCCACGTCCATCTGGATGACCTGGCCGCTGGTCGCGTCGAAGTCGATCATCTTGCCGTCCGCGGTCCGGCGCTTGATCCAGGACGCCCCCCAATCGGCGAAGAAAAGGCTGCCTTTGTATTCGTCCGGGAAGGCGTTCGCCCGGTAGAAGGCCGCGCCGGTGATGCAATTGCCCACGCCATGCGCATAGGACAGCCAGGGGTTCTCCATTCCCGCCTTGGTGCATGTGCCTTCGCAACCCGCCTCATACCCGTAGTTGGCCCCGGGCTTCAGCAGGTCGATCTCCTCCGGGCCGCCCTCGCCCACGTCCAGGAACACCATGTCCCCGGTCACGGGATCCACCGCGCCGGTGAAGGGTTCGCGGAATCCCAGGGCGTAGATCTCCTCGCGGTATCCGGCCTTGCCTACGAAGGGATTGTCGGACGGGATCACGTTGGGATAGCCCGCGGGATTGATGCGCAAGGCCTTGCCGCCCAGGCTGTTGGTGAGTTGGGAGCCCCCATGGGCGGAGCCGGCATAAAGCATTCCGTCCTTGCCGAAGAAGAATGCGCCGCCCTGATAGCCCGCATCGCCGATATCGTCCAGCAGGATGGCCTCGCTGCCCGCCGCGGCCAGGTCCGGATTTTCCTTGCTGGCGGTGAGGCGGGTGATGCGGTTCTTCTGCTTGGGCGTGGAATAGTAGATGTAGACGAACCCGTTCTCGGCGAACTTGGGGTCGAAGGCGACGCCGAGCATGGATTCGCGATGGGCCCAGGTCGGCAGGGTGGCGAACGGCGCCGGCAGCAAGGCGCCGTTCTTGACGATGCGGATCTTGCCGGCCTGTTCCAGGACGAACAGGCGCCCGTCCGGGGCGAATTTCATGGAGAGGGGGGAATTGAATCCGCCCACGAATTCCGCGCGCTCGAAATTCGCAGGCAGGCTCCATGCGCCGCTGGCCGGCAGCAGGAGCAGCAAGGCCGCGATTCCGGATTTCATCGGGTTGACCATGCGGTTCCCTCCCTCATCCCGACAAGATAAGGCGGAACCCGGCCGGGGCTGCGGGATATAGTTCTTCCATTATCCCAGGATTATGGAAAGGCAGTGAAATGTGAGGAATCAAAGGGGTTTGGGAGATTTAAAGCGACGCGATCTTCCAATACCCCTTTTCCGGCCATTCGGGTCTCAAGGGCGGGATACCCTTCGTGGGCGGCAAGCCCGTCATCGGCGGCTTCGCCTATCCCTGGGAAGGATTCGAAACGCCGGCGTCCCTGGATCGGAAGGTGGTCGTGATGGCTCCGGATGAATTCGTGAAAAGCATCACGGAAAACCTGGGACCTGGCCTGGCGCTGCGCGAGGGGAAACGGGCCGGAAGGGAGCCCGGAAGGGAAGCGGGTCCGTTACCCGGCGGGGCCGCCGGAGGGCCCGGAGGGCGTTACCGGAGAGGGATGCCGGAATCCCTCCTGGACGGCAGGCGGTCGCTCCGGAGCGTTTTCCGGCCCCGGCCTACCGCCGGTTAAGTATCTTGTTGGATGGGAACGGGGGATAGCGCGCCATGCAGATCAGCCATGTCAAGTATTTCCAGAACTGGATCCCGATCATCGGAAAATGGATCTACGAGGAATGGTCCTACGCCTTCCCCCTGCGTACCTTGCAGGACATCCAAAAAGGCCTGTTCGGCCGCATGAACGAGAACGAAATCCCCATCACCCTGATCGCCCACGACGAGCGCGGCGTCCTGGGCACGGCCTCGCTCAAGGATTCCGACATGGAAATCCTGCAGGACATCACCCCATGGCTCTCCTCGGTTTTCGTCCATCCGGATTATCGCGGGCAGGGCGTGGCTACCGCCCTGGTCACCGAAATCGAGAAAATCGCGCGCCAGCAGGGCTATACCCGCATCCACGTGTTCAATCCCATCACCCAAGGCGTTTTCGAAAAGATGGGATGGACCGTGCTGCAGACCGTCCAGTACGGCGGCAAAGAGCTCGCCATCCTCGTCAAGAATGTCTGACCGCCCGGCGGTCCCCCGCATGTTACCCGAGCCCGGACGGGCCGCGTTCCCTTCCGCGGCCCGGGATCCCCTATGTCTTGATCAACGCCCCGTCCGTGGGAGCCGGCTGCACCGCCGGCGCGGGGGGGGCATGCCGCACCGCGGAAATGGGGGCGGGATCCGGCGCGGATTCCTTCCACGAATGCATGGTGATGAGGCGCGCGCCACGCTTGAAGGTGAAATAGGACCAGGCCCAATTGATGAGCACGATGACGCGGTTGCGGTGGCCCACCAGGTACATGATATGGACGAAAAGCCAGGTGAGCCAGGCGAAGAAGCCCGAGAACTTCAGATGGCGGATCTCGGTAACCGCGAAGGAACGGCCGATCACGGCCATGGTGCCTTTGTCCAGGTAGCGGAAGGGTTTCCTGGGCTTCTTGGCCAGGTCCCTGATGATGTTCTCCGCGGCGGCGATGCCCTGTTGCATGGCCACGGGGGCCAACCCCGGTAATGGCCCTTCCGGGGTATCGAAGTGCGCCTGATCGCCCACGACGAAGACTTCGGGATGGCCCTCGAGGCTCAGATCCTGGCCCACGATGACGCGGCCCTGCTTGTCGAGCGGTACGCCCAATATCTTGTTCAAGGGAGAGGGTTTCACGCCCGCCGCCCAAAGGACATTGGACGTTTCGATGAACTCGTCGTCCAGCCGCACGCCTTGCGGGGTGATTTCCTTGGCTTGCTTCCCGAGTTTCACCTCCACCCCCATGCGTACCAGGGCCTGCCTGGCCTTTTCGGAAAGCTTGGGGTCGAACTGGGGCAGGAGGCGATCGTCCCCTTGGATCAGGATCACGCGGGTGGCATGATGGCGGATGCTCCGGAATTCCTTGGAGATGATGGAGGTGGCCAGCTCGGCCATGGCCCCGGCCATCTCGACGCCCGTGGGCCCGCCGCCCACGACCACGAAGGTGAGCAATCGCTTGACATCTTCCGGATCGTCCTCCCGTTCCGCCTGTTCGAAGGCCGTGAGTATCCGCCGGCGGATTTCCAGGGCCTGTTCCACGGTCTTCAACCCTGGAGCCAGATCCTCCCATTCATTATGCCCGAAATAGCTATGGGTCGATCCGGTCGCCAGGATCAGGTACTCGTACCCATGGCGGTCCGACTCCGTCAGGATGCACTTGCCGGCCAGGTCCACGGATTGCACGGTCTCCATATGCACGCGGACGTCCCCCCAATGGGCCAGGACCTGGCGGATGGGGACCGCGATATCCGAAGGGTTGAGGGATGCCGTGGCCACCTGGTAGAGCAGGGGCTGGAAGAGGTGATGGTTCCTCCGATCCACCACCGTGACCCTGAATTTACCCGTGCGGCCCAAGGCTTTCGCCGCCCGTATGCCCCCGAAGCCAGCGCCGACAATGACGACCCTGGGCTTGTCCCGTTCCGATTTTTCATGTTCCATAATGACCTAAGGTAAATTCACGGGGGGGTGGGGGGCTAGGTTCCCGTTCCGTAAAGGGGCCTAAATACCTAATTTGCATGACCTGGAAGGCCGGCCCCGCGCGAAAGCGGTGGCGCGCCTCCGTAACGGGAAGGATCGAGGATGGAAACGGGAAAAAGCGGCGAAACTACGGGGAATCTCGAGGCCATGGTGAAAGCGAAACGGGATTTCGCGCGGGCCCTGGGCGAGGACCTGGTCCCGGTCCTGGCCTCCCTTCCCGGCGAATGGCCCGCGAAGATCAAGGTCAACTTCGAATCGCGCGGCCCCGGCGGCCCCAATCTCTGGGAAGCGGCCAATGTCCTGGGCGCGTGTTTCAACGCCCATCGCCTTCCGGATGAGGTGCGCGCCTCCTGCGTCGACGCCATCACCCGCATCCGGGAATTCCAGGGACGCCTGGCGCGGGAATCCACCGTGCCCACCACGGTCGTATTCGGCACCTCCGGCTGGCGGGAAGCGATCGGCGAGGGATTCACCGTCGAAAACGTCCACAAGGTGGTGCGCGGGATCATCGCCATGATGAAGTCCGGCGAGTTCCTGCGCGGGAACGGCTACGCGGATTTCGAGGCGGTCAGGAAGGCCGGCGTGCTCATCCTGCGCGACAACCGTTTCATGGGGGACGAGTTCATGGCCTGCGCCATGCGCGAACTGGCCGCGGAGAACATCGCCATCCATGACGCGGGCGAATGCCCCACGGGCGTGGGCTCGGCCATCCTCACCGAACTCAAGGCGGCCGGCTCCATCAATTTCACCCCGTCGCACAATCCCATGGAATACGCCGGGATCAAGTTCAATCCCGCGGACGGCGGCCCCGCCGACGTGAACCTCACCTCCCTGATCGAATCCCGCGCCAATGCCCTGATGAGCGGGCCGGGAACCTTCTCGCGGGCCTCGGGCGATTACCGGCCCTTGCGTAAGACCGTCAACGCCGCGGATATGTTCACGGAATTCGTGGAGAAGAAAAGCAGGGTATTCGACCTCAAGGCCTTGCGCTCCTGGCTGCGCGGGAACGCCAAGGACCTTTTCATCGCGGTGGACAACATGCACGGGTCCTCGCGGGGCTATATCCAGAACCTGCTCGGATCGGATACCCTGGGGGCCCTGGAGGCCGCGGGCTCCATCCGTTTCTACAATACCGAGGAGGATTACTCCTTCCATGGCGTGAAGCCGGAACCGAACGCCAGGAACCAGGCCATCCTCATGGAGGAGCTCAAGGGGTCCGGGCGCAGGCTCACCCTGGGCGTGGCCCTCGATCCCGACGCGGACCGGATCCGCTTCGCGGACGCGCGCCTGGACATCGACATGAACCGCTTCAGCGCCATCGGTTACGCCAACCTGTTGCGCCGGGGCCTGCGCGGCGGCCTGGCCACCTCGGTTCCCTCCTCGGGCTTCGCCTCGGAAATCGCCCGCAAGCGCGGGGAGAAGGTCTCGGAGACCGCGGTGGGTTTCAAGAATTTCCGCGGCCCCCTTTCCAAGGGCGAGGCCATCATGGCCTACGAGGAAAGCGACGGCATCTCCTTCGGCGGGCATACCCTGGAGAAATGCGCCCTGGCGGGTTTCCTTTCCTCGCTCGATTCCATCGCCTCCTCCGGCCGCAACCTATCGGACCTCTACCTGGAGCTCCGCAAGGAATACGGCTGGTTCTATCCGGGCAAGGGCGGCGCGGACGTCAAAGGCGTGAGCGTGGAGGCCTGGCAGCGCTACAAGGACGCGGTGATGAAGGTATTGGAGGGCGGCCTGGTCAAGGAGGGCGATCGCATCAAGGTGGGCGCGGCGGAAAAGGCCGTGGCCCGGACCAATATCTCCGACGGCCTGAAGATCGTGTTCACCGACAGGAGCTGGATCCTGCTGCGCCCGTCAGGGACCGAGCCGAAGTTCCGCTACTACTACGAGGTAGTGGGGGAGACCGAACTGGCGGATGCGGAAGCCTTGCTGGCCGCGTACGGGAACGCGGCGGCGGAAATCCTCGATCGTGCCCGCGCGAAGGCGGGACCGGTCGCATAGGAATGCGATTCGCCGGTTAAGAACCGGTACGTCGCATAAGACTTCTTGCGTCAGCGGTCGGAATTTCCGGGCAGCAAAGGCAGGTGGATGCGGAATTCCGTGCCTCGGCCCGGTTCCGATTCCACCGTGATCCAGCCCCCGTGATCCTTTACCGTGGCGTCCACGTTCGCGAGGCCCAGACCGGATCCTTTCCCGCCCTTGGTCGAGAAGAAGGGTTCGAAAACGCGGGTCTTCACCTCTTCCGGTATTCCCGTTCCGTTGTCCCGCACTGAGATGATCAGGTATCCGAGGCGCCCTTCCGGATCCTCCCCGACCCGGGTCTTGACGGTGATATCGCCGCCTCGGGGCATGGCGTCCCTGGCGTTCAGGAACAGGTTGATGAATACGTTGTGCAAGTGGCTGCGGCTACCATGCACTTGAACCGGAACGTCCTGGAAATCGGCGCCGAGGCTGATCCGGCCGCCGAGGGCGCCCCGGGCCATGGCCATGGATTGGCGCAGCACCTCATGGGGATCGAGTCCCTCCTTTGCGATCCTTGATTTGCGTGAGAAATCGCTCAGTCCGCGCACCGTGGATTGGCCGGTCATGGCGGCCTGTTGGATCATCCGGGCGAACCCGGTGATCCGGTCCATCTCCCGCTCGGCCATCCCGTCGGTGGTGAGGATGAGTTCCGCGAATCCGGAGATGGTCGCCAGGATATTGTTGAAGTCATGGACCACCCCCTCCGTGACCTTGCCCAGGGTCTCCAGCTTCCACAGGTAATCGGCGGGGAATCCTTCCCTGGGGGTGCGGGCGTCCATCATGGCGGTCTCAGTCGAGTTCCAATCCGAGCAGTAGGAAGTCATGGGATTCTCCTTCTATCGAGGCGGAGCGCATGTCGCGCCATAGTCCGTCCGCGGTTGCATCCAGGTTGTCTTGGGGCCCGGGCATCCGGGATTCCCGTAAGATGGCGGCGGAGGCTTTGTGTGCCTCTCCATGCGCGGGTCGCGTATCCGAAACGAAGAAGATTCTGTCCCCATGCAGGTAGGGGAACCCGCAGACGGTGAGGCCGGGTTCCTGGACCGAGCCCAAGGGGGAACCGGAGAAGGAGAGGGCCCGCGGGGCGGTCCCTCCCAGGCCCACCAGGCATTGGCATGGCAAACCCGCAGGGTGGATTTCGATGCGCCTCTCGCCGTACCGGATGCGGATGAAAATCGCCTCCAGGTCGCGCTTCTTGAACGCCCCGTCGAAAATGACCCGGTTCAGGGAGGCCATGAACTCGCCTCCTTCCATCTTTTGGGAGCGGCAACGGTCGAAGTGGGTCTTGATGAGTACCGAGGCATAGAAGCTTTCGGCGTCTTGGCCCGGTATATCCGCCAAGAGGATATCGAACCCGGAAGGGCGACGGCAGGCGAGCACGAGGCTGTTCCGCTCAGGAGCGTCGAGCTGGCGACGTAGGGAGTACGGGACCCCCAGATTGGCCAGGTCGAGTACCGTGAGCGATCGGAAGGGCGCATCCGCCGACTCCACGGCGGGATCCCGGGGGGGAGCGATCCTGCGCCTGCGCTTCAGGGCCTCATTCGCCATGCGGCGCACGCGGATCCGGAATTCCTCCAGGTGGATGGGTTTATCCAGGAAGTCGACGACCCCTTGGCGGAGCAGTTCGACCACGGTGCCCTTGGAGGCGAAGCCGGTCACGACCATCACCGGGATGTTGTGCCCGCGCCGGCGCATTTCCGTCAGCAGTTCGATCCCGGATAGGTTCGCCATGTCCAGGTCCATCACGAGGAAATCCACCGTGGGCTGGGCCAGTTCCGCGCCTTCCATGCGCTCCAGGGCCATGCGGCCGCTGGAAGCCCGGGAAACCAGGTACTCGTCCATTTCCAGGATGAGTCCCATCGTTTCCAGGGATTGGGTGTCGTCATCGACGAGAAGGGCATGGATGGTTTTCATGGCCGTGGTTCCGGATCAGAAGTCTTTAATCTCGTCGTCGGTAAGGGGCAGGACGGATTCGGCGCGGCGGGAACCCGAGGCGGCCATGGCCCCTACGGCATGGCCGTTGCGTTCTTCCTTCGCCGAGGGGACGCGGGCGCCGGAGATTTCGGGCTTGGGCCTGAGGAGGCGGGATCGGGAAGCCGGGGTGGGGATTGGTTTCCGCGGAGCGTCGACACGTTGCGCCGGAACCGGGGCCGCGGGCCCGGCGGAAGTTCCGCCATTGACGACCGAGACCAGGGCCAGTACCATGTCTCCGAGTTCCTTGGCCTGGGCGTAGAGTTCTTCGCTTGCGGACGCCGATTCCTCGGCGCTGGCGGCGTTGGACTGGGTCACCTTGTCCATCTGTTCCACCGCCGTGCTGATCTGGCCGATGCCCTTGCTCTGCTCGTCGCTTGCCGCGGAAACCTCGCCGATCAATTGCGCCAGCTTGCGGACGCTTTCCACGATGCGATCCTGGATGGCGGCGACCTCGGCGGAGGCGGTTACGCCCTGCTCGGCGTTCTTCTGCGATTCCTCGATGAGGGCGGAAGTGCTCTTGGCGGCCTCGGCGCTGCGCCGGGCCAGGTTGCGGACCTCTTCCGCCACCACCGCGAAGCCCTTGCCCGCGTCGCCGGCGCGGGCGGCTTCCACCGCCGCGTTCAAGGCCAGCAGGTTGGTCTGGAAGGCGATCTCGTCGATGGTCTTGATGATGCGCGCGGTCTGATCGGAAGAGTCCTTGATCTTGCCGATGGCGACTCCCATGCGTCCCATGGCTTCCCGGCCGGTCTCCGCCGAGCCGCGGGCCTCTTCCGCCATGGTGGTGGCCTGGCGGGCGTTATCGCTGTTCTGGCGGGTCATGGAGGACAGCTCTTCCAGGGAGGCCGAGGTCTCTTCCAGGGAGGATGCCTGTTCGCTGGCGCCTTCGGCAAGGCTCTGGCTCGACTGGCTCACCTGACCCGAGGCCGAGGAGATCTGGCCGCTGCCGGATTCCAGGGAGGCGATGACATTCCTGAGGGCCGCGCCGATGGACCGGCTCAAGAACAGGCCGATGGCGGCGGAGAGGGCGGCTGCGATGGCCAGGCCGGACAGCAATCCCTTCACCGAGGAGGATACCGCGCCCTTGATGTCGGCGCCGGCCTCTTCCCCATGGGCCGAGTTCCAGACCACGAGTTTGTTGACCGTCTCCATGTACTTGTCGAAGGCGGGCCGGATTTCGGTCGTGAGCTCGCGGGCGGCTTCCGGCACCTTGCGAGCGCGGCTCAGGGGCAGGAAGTCCTTATGGTACGACTTAAGGTATGCCTCCCGCACCGGGGCGATGGCGGAGAACATGGCGCGATCCTCGGTCACGGTGATGGTGGCTTCATAGGCCTTCAGGATGCCGTCGATTTCGGCCGATCGCTTGGCCATTTCCGCCTCGACCGCGTCCTTGGCGGCCGGATCCTGCGCCAGGAGATGCGCCGACAGGGATTCGAAATTGCTTTTGGCCATGGATTCGAGCTTGCCGATGGATGCGACTCCGGGAAGGCAATCCCCCGTGATGATTTTCTCGAATCCGTCCACGGACTGCAGTTTCCGATAGAGGAAACCTCCCAGGCACAATTGCACCAGGAGCACGGCTCCGAATCCGAAGTACAGCTTTCCGGCTAAACCCATTTTTGCGAACATCTTCCAGCTCCTGACGATGGTGAAAATTCCTAAGGCCCATAGCATTGGTACCTCCCTATAAGGCAAGTCCTGTGCCAACCGGCCCTTGAGGCCTTCCTTGCGCAGCCTTGGCGGCTTTCGGGACATCCGGCGCGATCGAGCGCGTTCAAAGGGGTGGATGAAATCGGTTGCCGCGGCGGCCCGGAAAGGCCTAACTCCGTGGGAAAGGGGAGCTTAGGACGGGTACCGGTTTTGGCCGGTGGTTGAAATTGGGCGCAGGTAGTTACCTTTATTTGATTCTCAAGGGGGCCAGGCATCGAACAACCCATGGTAATGAAACTCGTGACCGTCACGCCCGAGGAACGGGGGGAATACGTCCTCTTCACCTTTGCGGGTCGCTATGACTATGGGGATTTCCGCACTCTCATCCAGATCCTCAAGGATGAATGCGTCCGTAGGGGGGTAAGCCGGGCCATGTTCGACATTACCCGGGTGGAGGGTGAAATGCCGAACCTGGAGCGGCACGGACTCGGTCTACTGTTCGCCGAGGTATGGGGCGGTCAGATGAAGGTCGCCATCCTGGCTCCCCGGGAGCGCATCAACCGGCTGTTCGAGAACACCGCCGTGAACCGTTACGCCCAGGTCAATGTGGGGTCGGATCCGTCTTCCCTGCTTTCATGGCTCTTGGAAGGAATCCAATAAGGCGGATCCGGGAATCCACTTTCAGAAATCCTTCACGTCGTCATTGGCCAGAGGCGGGATGGATTCCTTGCGCTCCGGATTGGAGTGCGCCTTCCTGATGCCGCGGGGCATGGGTTGCGCGCTCCAATCCTTCGCGGACGCCGTCGCGGACGGCTTGTCCGCCGCCATGAGAGGGGGCTTTCGGGACGCGCCGCGCGGGCGGGAGCCATCGGGCGCGTCCGTTGCGGCATGGCCGGTTCCTCCCTTCACGATGCCGACCAGAATGCCCACCATATCCCCGAGCTCCTTGGCCTGGGAATGGAGTTCTTCGCTGGCGGAGGCCGATTGTTCGGCGCTGGCCGCGTTGGACTGGGTGACCTTGTCCATTTCGGTCACGGCCGATCCGATTTGGCCGATGCCCTTGGCCTGCTCATCGCTGGCTGAAGAGACCTCCCCGATAAGTTGGGCGAGCTTGCGGACGCTTTCCACGATGCCCGCCAGGATGCCGGCCACTTCGCCGGACACCGAGACGCCCTTGTCGGCGTTCTTTTTGGATTCCTCTATGAGGGAGGAGGTGCTCTTGGCGGCCTCGGCGCTGCGTCGGGCCAGGTTGCGCACTTCTTCGGCCACCACCGCGAAGCCTTTGCCCGCATCGCCCGCGCGGGCCGCCTCGACCGCGGCGTTAAGCGCCAACAGGTTGGTCTGGAAGGCGATCTCGTCGATGGTACGGATGATCTTGGCGGTCTCATCGGAGGAATTCTTGATGCTGCCGATGGCGGCCCCCATCCGGTCCATGGCCCCGCGGCTGTTCTCGGCGGCAGTGCGGGCGGCGGCGGCCATGGTATTGGCCTGGCGGGCGTTCTCGCTGTTCTGGCGGGTCATGGAGGACAATTCCTCCAAGGACGCGGAGGTCTGTTCCAGCGACGAGGCCTGGGTGCTCGCGCCTTCGGCCAATTCCGTGCTGGCCTCCTTTACCTGGCTCGAGGCGGTGGAAACCTGTCGGCTGCTGGAATCCATGGCCGAAACCACGAGCAGGAGCCTGGAGGTGATGGAGCGGTTGATGAAGAACGCCGAGACCGAAATGATGAGGCAGGCGGCCAGGGCGAGCCCCGCCAGGAGAAGGCTATCGCGGGCCATGGTCCTGCCGTTCGAGGCCACGAAGGCCTCCGCCTGGGCCTTGAACAGGTCCGTAAGTTCGCTTTGCGCCGCTTCCAGCTCGTCGAAGGCGGCCAGGAAAGGCGGAAGGATGGCGGCCTTGTTCCCCCGCTCCTTGAAGCTCGCGCCCATCGCGGTTTCGGCGGATTTGATGTAGGCCTCGAGCTTGGGGGCCAGCTTGACCAGTTCTCCCTTGATTTGCGGGTTCAACGGCAGTTCCGAGTTCCTGCGCAGCATTTCCCGGAATTCCACGCTATGCCCGGACATGTCGGCCTTGCACTGGGCCCAATCCTTTTCCTTGTCGGCGGACAGGGAGACCAGCACGTCGCCGCGGAGGGCATCGTGCATCATATCGCCTTGCATATGGTTGAACTGGGCCTGGGCGGCCATGGCCTGTTCCTGGATCATCCGGACCGGAGCCTTCAGGAGCCAATACCCGGCGCATCCCGTGAGCACCACCATGGCCAGGGCCGTTCCGGCCAGGCTCATCACTTTCGCGCGTATCGACCAGTTCATTCCAGTTCCTTTGTGAAGCGTTGTTCCGGGCACGGCCGCGGTCCGAGGGCCTTTTTCAATCCTGCGTCAAGGTCTTGCGTTGGAACCCCGGCAATTCCAGGGTGGACTTCAATCCGATCTGCAAAGCGATGCGGTGGCCGCCGGGAACGTCCCGGCCGTCCAGGTACCCGTATTCGCAGGCGGCGAAGAGATCATGCTTGAGGGTCAGGGTCATACCGGCTCCGTAGCGGAAGGCCTCCCAGCGGGAGAACCGGTCCGAGGCGAGGCCGTCATGGCGCAAGGCCAGGGACACGAAGGAGGTCAAGCCGTACTCCGCGCCGAGATAGTATCCGGAGGACCGGGTGCGGGAGTCCCAGACGGACAATCCGGAAAAGGATTCGGCGTCCACCAGCAGGCCGCCGAAGGCCGCGGACAGGGCCAGGTCGGCGTCGGTGCGGTAGCGCGAGAACACGCCGGAGACCCGCACCATCAGGTCGCCGGCCGTATAATCCAGGTTGGGCACCAGGGAATAATCCTTGGAGACGGATCCGTCCAGGTCCGATTCGAGGATCGCGACGCCCCCTCCCGCGCTGAAGGCGCTCCAGGCGTAGGCCGCGGCCGCGCCGGGCAGGGAGAGTTCCACCTCGGGAAGGATTTCCGGATCGCTGATGAGCCGGGTGGAGAGCAAGCCGTGGTTCAAGGTCTGCTGGCCGAAGAGGAAGGTCCATGGGGATCCCTCGGGATGCAGGGAAGCCATGGCCTGGTCGAAGAAGATCGCGCCCATATCCCCTTCCGCCTTTAGGAGCACCGAGGCCAGGACCTCCTTGGATAGGGTCACGTTCGCCCCCAGGGCGACCTGGCTCAGGCTCAGGTCCGGGTTCCGGGTGGCATCGAGCCCGGAGGTATGATCGAGGGACACGAGGCCGCCCAACTGCAGCTTCTCGTCCAGGCCTGCGGCGGCTGGGGAGGCAATCGCCGCGCCTAGGAGAAGGGCGGCCAGGGAATACGCGGCCGGGCGCGCTCCGGGGATCACGGATGGACTCCGGCTTCGGCCGATTCCGCGGATCCGATGGCTTCCAATTCCTGGCGCATCAGGATGCGATCGGCGTCGAGCAATTGGACGACCTTGTTCCCGACCTTGCCCATGCCCATGATGAAGGAAACGTCCACGGCCGATCCGAAGCTCGGGGGCGGCTCGATTTGGGCCGAGGCCACGTCCAGCACTTCGGATACCTCGTCCACGATGATGCCCATGGTGATGACGGAATCGCCGGACTGCAGCTGCACCACGATGATGCAGGTGCGGTCCGTGTCGGGGCGTGCCTCCATGCCGAACTTGAGTCGCAGATCCAGGACGGGGATGACCTTCCCCCGCAGGTTGACCACCCCGCGCACGTAGGCGGGGGTGCGGGGCATGCGGGTGACCGCCAGCATCCCGATGATTTCCTGGACCTTGAGGATCCCGATCCCGAAATCCTCGGGGCCCAATTTGAACGTGAGGTATTTTCCAGCCGACATGGTATCCGCCCTTTCCTGTGTTTCCGTTTCTGGGTTCAAAATCCGAGTTTCATGAGGCCGTCCATGTCCAGGATCAGGCCGACGCATCCGTCCGAAAGGATGGCGCCGCCGGAAAGGCCCGGGATGTTCTGGAAGGCGGTCTCGAGTTTCTTGATCACGATCTGCTGCTGTCCCAGCAGCTCGTCCACGGGAAAGGCGGCGCGGCGGCCTTCGCTTTCCGCTATCACGATGAGCCGCGCGGCCTGGGCGGAACGCCCGCCGTCCGGTTGGAAATAATCCTTGAGGGGGAAGAAGGGCACGAGCTCGCCCTGCACGGAAAGCATCTCTCCCTTGCCCTTCACCGTCAGGCGGTCCTTTTCCAGGTAGGAGACGATGCGCACGATGGACAAGGTGGGGAAGACGTAACGTTCGTCCGAGATACGCACCACCATGCCGTCGATGATGGCCAAGGTCAAGGGCAGCCAGATGCTGAAGGTCGTGCCCTGTCCAGGGACGGAATGGATATCGATGCGCCCGCGGAGGATCTCGATGTTCCGCTTGACCACGTCCATGCCCACGCCGCGGCCCGAGAGTTCCGTGACCTGCTTGGCGGTGGAGAACCCGGCTTCGAAGATATATCCCCAGACCTCCTTGTCGGTGGGATTGGCGTCTTCCTTGATGAGCCCGCGTTCCCGGGCCTTGCTCAGGATGGCGTCCCGGTTGAGCCCCTTGCCGTCGTCGGAGATCTCGATGCATACGTTCCCGCCCTTCTGGAAGGCGCTCAGCTTCACGGTGGCGGTGGCGGGCTTGCCCGACCGGATGCGATCCTGCGGATCGGATTCGATTCCGTGGTCGAGGGAGTTGCGGATCATATGGACCAGGGGGTCTCCGATCTTCTCGACCACGGTCTTGTCCAGCTCGGTCTCTTCGCCCACGGTGAGGAAGTTGACGGCCTTGCCGCTGTTCTTGGAAAGATCGCGCACCAGGCGCGCCATCTTCTGGAAAGTGGGCCGCACCGGCACCATGCGCAGGGAGGTGCCCATCTCCTGGAGCTCCCGGGTGATCTTGTCGAGCTGGCCCATTTGCTGGACGAGCTTGGGCGAGACCCGGCCCTTGAGTTCTGGGGAGCCCTGGATCATGGACTCGGCGATCACGAGCTCGCCGATGGTGTCGAGGAGGCGGTCCAGCCGTTCCGCGTCCACCTTGACGGTTTCCTTGACGGCGGCGATACCGGGAGCGGCCGCGCCCTTCTGCACGCGCAGGGCCTGGGCCACCTGTTTGGCGTCGGCCCGGCCGGTTTCCACCAGCACGTCCCCGAGCTTGCGTGGAGCCGGATCGGCCTGCTCCTTGAGGGCCTCGGCGAGGGATTCAGGCGCCAGATCCCCCGCGGCTACCAGGATGTCCCCGAGCCTGACGGCCGCAGGGGCGGGGCCGGTAGCCGGCGCGGAGGCGGATGCCAGGGGCTCGCCTTCCCCGGCTCCCGTTTTCGCGGGCTCCTGCCCGGAGAGCAGGGCCCGGATGCGCGTCCGCAAGGCCGAAGAGGCTTCGCGGGACCGGGCATCGTCTTCGTCGTTCACGCCTTTCCGCAGGTCCGCGATCGCGCCCTTCAGGAAGGTCACGGAATCGAATACGCAGTCCATGACCGGACCCTGCAAGGGGATCTCCCCGTTGCGGATCTTGTCCAGCATGTTCTCGGCCTCATGGGAGAGGACCTTGATCCCGTCCAGGCCCAGGAACCCGGCCACGCCCTTGATGCTGTGGAAGGCGCGGAACACGGCGTCCAGGAGGTCGCGGTTGCCCGCATCCGTCTCCAGGGTGAGCAGGTGCAGGTCCGAGGCTTCCAGATGCTCGTTGGCCTCGGCGATGAAATCCGCCAGGATGCCGGTATCGGCGTCCGCGGGCAGCAGGAAGGAGGCTTGGTCGCTCGCGACGGCTTCGAGGGATCCTGTCTGGCTCATGCACCCGCCAGGGAAGGACGCCGGGTTCCGGCGGTGCCGATGGTTTCGAGGAAATCGATCGCGAGGCCGAGGATGAAGGCGGCGTCGTCCGCGGGGCGGCGGTCCAGCCCCGCGAGGATGGAGGCCATGGCGCGGGAGGCCATGCAGGCCCGCTTCCGGCCCATCCGGCTGGCCAGGGAGGAGAGCTCCAGGAAGCCGCGGGCCATCTGTTCCAGGGCGGATGGTCTATCCATGGCCTCGGAAGCGAGGGCCGCCAGGGAGCGCGCCAATTCCGCCAGTTCATCCGTCGTAAGGTTTTGCTGCCGCAGTTCCAGGGTCGCCATTTCTTACCTTCCTTTTCCGTCCACGCTGCCGTGGCCGCCGTTCGGGCTCCGGATGCCGCCGGATTCCGGTCAAGCATAAGGCAAGTCCCGTGCCATCCCGGATCCCGGGACCGGAATGGGGTATTCCGCACGTTACGAGGGGGATTTCGGCCTTGGAAGGCCGGGGAAGGGGTGGATGAAATCGGATGGTCCGTGGGCCGGAACGGGCGCAAACCGCGGAAGGGGGCGGGGTTAGGCGGGTCTCCGATTTTAGCCGCGGTTCGGAATTGTGCAGGGTTCCGCGGACCGGGACCCCACAGGGACGGGAATCAGTCCGCGGCTTCGTCCTCGGCCGGCCCCGCCGGCGCCTGGATGTTGAAGTCCTTCACCTTGGTGCGGAACGTCTGCCGGGCCATGCCGATCATCTCCGAAGCCAGGGTCTTGTTCCCGGCGGTCCTTTTCAGGGCTTCCCGGATCAGGGCGATCTCCGCGTCCTTGACGGTGGGGAGGGGAAAGGGGAAGGACAGGCCGGGCCCGGCCGGCCGCGGTCTGGGGGAGCCGGCATTACCCGCATGTTTCCCCCCGATGGCGTCCTTGAAGGATTGGATGGAGAGAACCCCGCCCTGGTGCCGGCTCACGGCATCGTAGACCATGCCCCTGAGTTCGCGGACGTTTCCGGGAAAGGGGTAATTCGAAAGCAGGATTTCCAGCTCGGGCGGGGCGGTGGGCTTGGCCTTGTTCTGCTCCCGGGCGCATTGATCGAGGAACCGCTCCGTCAACAGGGGCACGTCTTCCATGCGCTCGCGCAGGGGCGGGATATGGACGTGGTGGGCCTTGAGCCGGTAGAAAAGGTCCTTACGGAACCGGGGATCGGCCTGGAGCTCGTCCAGGGATCGGTTGGTGGCCGCCACGATGCGGGCGTTGGTGCGCTCTTCGGTCTCCTGGCCCAGGCGGTAATAGGTCCCTTCCTGGAGCAGGCGCAGGAGCTTGACCTGGGATTCGGGTTTCATGTCGCCGATCTCGTCCAGGAACAGGGTGCCGTTCTTGGCGCGATCGATGAGGCCTTTGCGGTCCTTTTGGGCACCCGTATAGGCCCCGGAGGCGTGGCCGAACAGGGAGTCGCTGAACATGGCATCATCGATGCCGGCGCTGTTGACGCAGACGAATTCGCCGGTGCGGCCGCTGGCGGCGTGGACGGCGTTGGCGAAGAGCTCCTTGCCCACTCCCGTTTCGCCGGTGAGGAGCACGGGCAGGCTGGTGGGCGCCACGGCCTCTATGTATTTGAAGATGTTCATGAGCCGGCGCTCCCGGGTCGCGATGGCCGCGAAGCATTGGGGTCCGGAAAGGGTGTCTTCCAGGACGCCGCGGGCGAGGCGCGCCGATTGGGCCTGGGAAAGCTTGTGCTCCAGGGCGCGGCCGATGGTAGTGATGAACCGGTTCTGGTCCACCGGCTTGAGCAGGTAGTCGAAGGCCCCCAGCTTGAGGCAGCGCACGGCCGTTTCCACGTCGTTGAGGCCGGTCATCATGATGGAGGTGACCTCGGGATGGTGCTCGGTGATCTTGGCGAGCAGTTCCATGCCGTTAAGGTGGGGCATGGTGATGTCCAGGACGGCCACGCATGCCGGAAGGCCCTGGATGATTTCCAGGGCCTTCCGGGGATCGGAACAGGTCAGGACGTTGGCGTGGCCGTTGATCTGCAGGGCCAGGGCCTCGGATTCGAGCATTTCCGCTTCATCGTCGATGATCAGTACCGGGATATCGTTCTTCATGAGTCTCTCCTCAGGCCGTTTCCTTAGGGACGGGGATGCGGATTTCCACCGTGGTTCCGCGCAGTACGTCCGATGTGAATTCGATCCGGCCCCGGTGCTCCCGGACGATGCCGTATGAGACGGACAGGCCCAGGCCGGTGCCGCCGGTATCCCGCTTGGTGGTGAAGAAAGGATCGGCGACCTTGTCCAGGAGTTCCGACGGGATGCCCCTGCCCTCGTCCTCGACGCGGATGCCCACCATGCCGTTTTCCGCTTCATGCCAGGTGGTGATGCGCACGGCCTTGGAGCGGCTCTCCAAGGCCTGGCACGCATTGGTGATGAGGTTGATGATCACCTGTTCCAGCTTCTGGAAATTCCCCCGGATGCGGGGAAGGTCCGTACCGTGCGCGATCGAGAAGCGATCGGTGGATTTCCGGATGAGGTTGTCCACGATGGCCACGGAGGCCTCCAGGACCTTTTCCATCGACACGGATTCGGAAAGGTCCCCGCCGTCGATGCGGGCGAAGTCCTTGAGGTTGTCCACGATGCGCTTGATGCGCTTGGCCCCGCCGGAAACGCCGTTCAGCAGGGTCTCGAACTTCCCTTCGGCGATGCCGTAAGGGATTCCGGCGAGCTTCCAGTCGGGATTGGCCGCCGCCTGCTCGCGCATCACCGGCCGCATATGCCTCCAGAAGGTCTCCATCACGTCCGCGTTCAGCATGATGAGGTTGTTGGGATTGTTCACCTCATGCGCCACCCCCGAGACCATCTGGCCCAGGGAGTTCATCTTGTCCGCCTGGATGAGCCGCTGCTGGTGCTGGCGGGATTCCTCCTGGGCCTGCTTGTATTCGGTGATGTCCCCAATCACCCCGGCCACCCGGAAGACCTCGCCCGCATCGTCGCGGATCAGGAATGACCTGAGGCGCAACCAGCGTTCCGCCCCGTCCGGGCGGATGAAGCGGAAGTCCTCGTTGAACGGCCGGGTATGCCAGGCCCCGTCCTTGAAGAATCCGATGCGTTCGCGATCCTCGGGATGCATGCGGTCGAAGAAGGACTCGGGGTTCTCCGCCACCGCGGCCACGGGAATGCCCAGGATGGTTTTCGTCAATGGGCTCAGGTAGAGCATGCGCCCCCGGGAGCGGTCCAGGAGGAAGAATACCTCCTGGATGCTTTCCGCCATCTGGCGGAACCGTTCTTCGCTTTCGATCAGGGCCCGTTCGATTTGCTTGCGGGCGGAGATGTCCCGGATGGTCACCACGACGCGGGGTTGGTCGTCTATCGTCACCGGGATGTTGGCCACCTCGGCTTCAAAGGTGGTCCCATCGAAGCGGCGGAATGTCCATTCGAATTTCTGGAGTTCTCCCCCGAGGGCGGCATCGCGGAGCCTTTCGATGGCGGCCTCGGAATCGCTGCCGTCCGCCTGTTTCGGCGGCGAAAAGGAAATGGCGCGCGCGCCAACGAGGCGGTCCCGCCCGCCCCTGAACATTTCCAGGCTGGCCGGATTGCAATCCAGGATCCGCCCCTTTTCGGCGATGAAAATGGTGTCCGTTGCCGATTCGAATAGGGTCCGGTACTTGCTTTCGTTGTTGGAAAGATCCTTCTCCATCGCCTTGCGCTTGGTGATGTCCCGGATCACGGCCATGACCACGCGCTTGCCGCCCAAGGTGATTCCCACGAAATTGGTTTCCGTATCGAATAGGGTCCCGTCCCCCCGCTTCATGCGCCATTCGAAGAATTGGGATTTGCCTTTTATCGCCGCGACCCTCCGCTTCGCCATTTCGGTTTCGGCATTGGAACCGTCTTCCAGGGTTTCCGGGAAGAAGCGCGAAGCATGGGAGCCGATGACCTCCTCCCGCCGGGCCCGGAACATCTCCAATGCGGCCTCGTTGCATTCGAACAGGATCCCGTCGTCTCCCAGCACGATGGCGTCCTGGGAGGACTCGAACAGGATGCGGTACTTGTCCTCTCCCTCCTTGACCGTCTCACGCATGCGCTCCCATTCGGAAATGCTCTTCCGCAGGTCCGCTTCGACCTTGGCCCGCCGTTCGATCTCCTGGAATACGTCGCTCATGGCCCGTCCGACCACCAAGGCGGCGAAGCATAGGGTCGCCACGTTCATGTTCACCTTCAGGAGTTCCGATCGGGCGGGCCATTCGGCCGCGAACCTCCCCGTAAGGATGGCGGAAAGGGGCAGGGTCAGGAGGATGGTCCACACGGACGCCAGGGAGGCTGGGCCGATGCCGAAGCGCAGGGCCGTGCCGATCAGGACCGCTCCGTAGATGAACCAGAACTTGCCCATGGGCACGTACAGGCTGAGCGCCGTAAGCACCATGAACACGGCCGCGGCTTCGAATGCCAAGGTACGTGGCCGGTGCGAGGACAAGACCAGAGGGGGTCGGGGATGGGCTCCGCGGGTCAGGGAAAGGCCGCGCTTTTCCATCCAGGAACTGGCGAAGAGCAGAACCGGCACGGTTATGGCGAATGGGCTGAGGATGTCCTGCACGAATTCGGTATACGCATTGCGAAGCAGGTTTCCCGGGGCCAGGTCGCCGGTCAGGGTCAGCAGGGATTGGCCGGCCAAGGTACTCACGCCGCAGGGCACGATGATCCCGAAAAACAGGAATCGCCAGGTATGGTTCAGGTCCGGCAGCCAAGGCTTTCCCTTGAGCATGCGCTGGAAAATCCACCAGGACAGCCCCACTTTCAGGGTTTCCGGAACCGCATACAAGGGCCATAGGTGCCACTTGTAGAGCCCCCAGTATCCGGCGCAGAACATGGCGTTGAGGTAAAGGCCCACCAGCACCCGCGGCCCCCACCAATGGATCAGGATCATCCCCAGCGGGACCGGCAGGTACCATAAGGACATGCCAGGGGAGATGCGGAACCCCAGGGAGAGGCCGGTCCCCATATGGAAGATCAGCA
The DNA here is from genome assembly GCA_028287465.1 of Fibrobacterota bacterium. Classification (GTDB taxonomy): domain Bacteria; phylum Fibrobacterota; class Fibrobacteria; order UBA11236; family UBA11236; genus Chersky-265. The sequence goes on along the minus strand of JAQBPO010000026.1, from coordinate 14,318 downwards.
GCGGAAGGATCCAGGTCCACCGCGGCAATGCCGGCCTTTCGGTCATGTAGCTCCAGGCATCCCGGATCACGGATGTTTCCGGGATCGCGGATGTTACCACGGCATTTTATGAAGATTTGTCCGGGCCATGCAATGGATAAACCGACAATCATAGGGTTATCGGCTCCGGAGAAGTACCCGGCGAAACGGCCCGGCGCTTATGCTAATATTAGGGAATTCCCGGAATCGGCCGGAATCGGAGGTTTGAAAATGAATTCCATGCTCCGGCAGCCGCGGGGACTGGCCAAAATAGGCGCCCTGGCCCTGGTTTTCCTCCTCTCCTTCAGCCTGTATGGCCTGTATTGCATCAATACCGTTACGGAAGTGAAAATCAACGGACCCCATTACAAGCGCATCATCCAGGGCAAGGACATCATCGCCGACGTGCTGCCGCCCCCGGAGTACCTGATCGAATCGTACCTTACCGCCTTCGAGATGATGCATGCCGGGGATTCCGCGGAGTCCGCCGGGCTCGAGGCCAGGTTGGCGCGGTTGGGGGCGGATTACCGGGATCGGCATGCCCATTGGGCCGCGGCCCTGACCGAAGGCGAATTGGGGCGCATCCTTCTGGAGGAGTCGTACCGGCCCGGCCTGGCCATGCTCGGCGCCATCGACAGCCAGTTCCTTCCAGCCCTCCACGCAGGCGACAAGGTCCTTGCCGCCACCGTGCTCGACGTAACCATCAAGAGGGAGTACCAGCTTCACCGGCGCCTGATCGATTCCGTGGTCGCCTTGGCCAAGGTGCGCAACCGGGACGATGAAGCCCGGGCCGCGGTAGTGGTCCGCAGCCGGATTTACGGACAGATCGCGGTGGGGCTCTTCCTACTGATCCTGCTCGTCTTCTTCTCCGCCTACGTCATCCAGAACGTGGAACCGGCGCAGGCCGGGGCGGATTATCCGCGGGACGCTCCGGCAACGCGCGCCTAATTTCCATCCCCGGCCAAAAACGGGATCCGGCCTAACCGCCCGATCCGCCGGGTCTTGCCGATTGCGGGCTCCGGCCGCCATCCGAAACTGGCCACCCCTTTTCAGGCCTTCCTTCCCCAAGCTTCCCGAGTCCGGTGGCGTTGGGAGGCCCCATGGCGCCGATCCACGCCCCAGGATCGATCTGGCATGGCGATTGCCTTCTATAAGGCCATCATGCAACTCAAAAGCAGAGAATTCGAATCGTTCCGCTCCCTGGTCTATGAGACGAGCGGCATCAATCTGGGCGAAGGCAAGGAATCCCTCGTCAGCTCGCGCATCGGCAAGCGGATGCGGATCCTGGGCATGGAGGATTTCCAGTCCTACCTGGACTGCCTGAAGGACGGTTCGGCCGGGGACGAGATGGTCCACATGCTGGACGCCATCTCCACCAATGTCACCAGCTTCTTCCGTGAGCCGGAGCATTTCGACTTCATCCGGGAAAAGGCCGGGGAATGGGTGCGCGCCGGGCAGAAGCGCTTCCGCTTCTGGTCCGCGGCCTCTTCGAGCGGCGAAGAGCCCTATACCCTGGCCATGACCCTTTCCGAATGCGGCCTGACTTCGGCAACCGACACCCGCATCCTCGCCACCGACCTGTCCACGCGGATCCTGGCCGCGGCGCGCGAGGGCGTCTACGCATCCGCGAAGCTGGCTTCGCTCCCCTCCGGGTACGCTTCGCGGTATTTCGCCCCCGCCGGCGGCGGGACCATGGCCGTCCGCGATTCCCTCCGGGACATGGTCGCCTTCAGCCGCCTGAACCTGGCCTTCCCGCCCTTTCCCATGAAGGGCCCTTTGGATATCATCCTGGTCCGCAATGTCATGATCTATTTCGACAACGACGTGCGCAAGAAGCTCATCGACGATTGCCACCGCCTGCTCAAGCCAGGGGGCTACCTGCTGGTGGGCCACGCGGAAAGCCTGACCGGCCTGGTCACCGGGTTCAAATGCGTCAAGCCGTCCGTCTACCTGAAGCAGGCCCAATGAAGATCACGGTCGGCATTTCCGAGATGAGGATATCCGCGGAACCGGCGGAAACCCTGATAACCTATTCCCTCGGTTCCTGCGTGGGCCTGGCCCTGTACGATTCGGAGGCCCGCATCGGCGGGCTCATCCACAGCATGCTGCCCTTCTCCAAGATAGACCCGGAAAAGGCCAAGCGCATGCCCTGCATGTTCGTGGACACGGGCGTGCCCGCCCTGCTGCAGGCCATGTTCGACCGGGGCGCCAGGAAGCACAGCCTCATCGCGAAGGTGGCGGGCGGTTCGCAGATCATGGACGAGAAGGGGATCTTCAACATCGGGGAGCGGAACTACGCCGTGCTCCGTAAGCTCCTTTGGAAGAACAACATCCTGGTTTCCGGCGAGGACGTAGGCGGCTCCGTACCGCGCACCATGTCCTTGCATGTGGAAACCGGCAAGACGGTCCTGAAGATGCAGGGCCGGGAAGTGGAGATCTGAAATGGCCTGGAACATCCTATTGGTGGACGATTCGCGGACGGTCAAGGCCGTTATCGCGAAGTCCCTGGCCATGTCCGGGGTTCCCGTCGGAACCTTGTTCGACGCGGGCAACGGCATCGAGGCCCTGGCCATCCTCCGCCGGGAAAAGGTGGACCTGGCGGTGGCCGACATCAACATGCCCATCATGGGCGGCATGGAGCTTGTCGCGGAAATGAAACGCGACCCGTCCCTGGCCGGGATCCCCATAGTGATCATCTCCACTGAGGGGAGCGCGACGCGCCTTCGGGAACTGGAGACCATGGGCATCAACGGTTTCCTGCGGAAGCCTTTCCAGCCCGAGGCCCTGAAGAAGATCCTGGATTCCATCCTTGGAGGCGATCATGCATAACGAACCGGATGGCGAGGTCATGCGCGTTTTCTCCCAAGTCCTGGAGAGGCAGGTTTTCCTCTTCCCGGATCCGATCGATACGATGGAATTCGCCGCGGCTCCCGAAAAGCTGCTGGCGAGTTCAATGACCTTCAATGGTAAATGCGACGGCGGCCTGGCCCTGGCCGTGCCGGAGGCCCTGGCGCGGATCATCGCGGCCAATTTCCTGGGGATGGACGAGGACGATCCCGTTGTGGAGTCGCATGGAAACGATTCCCTCGGGGAGATTCTCAACGTCATTTGCGGACATTTATTGACGGCGCTCTATGGGCGCGACGAGGTCTTCGACCTTTCCATCCCCAGGCCTTTCACCCTGACCGGGCCCGAAGCCGCCATCCTGGCCCGCAAAAAGGGATTCTATGCCTTCGACGTCGACGGCCATCAGGTCCTGTTGCAGGCATGCTTCTGCAAGAACGTTCCCGGGGAGAAGCCGAATGCCGTGGGCTGAAGGCCGCGGGCACGCTTCCGGCGCCCGCATCAAGGTCCTGCTGGTGGACGATTCGGCCATCGTGCGGAAAGTCCTGGCCCAGGAGCTTTCCAAGGACCCGGAAATAGAGGTGGTGGGGGCGGCTCCGGATCCATTCGTCGCCCGGGACATGATAATCAGGCTGAAGCCGGATGTCCTCACCCTGGACATCGAGATGCCGCGCATGGACGGCCTTACCTTCCTGCGCCGCCTGATGAGCTATTACCCGCTACCCGTGGTAATCGTTTCCTCCCTTACGCCCCGCGGAGGCGACGTCGCCCTCGAGGCCATCGATATCGGCGCGGTGGAAGTGGTGTGCAAGCCCGGCGCCTCCTATGCCGTGGGGGACATGGCCGTTGAGCTGCGCGACAAGATAAAGGCCGCCGCCCGCTCGAAGATGCGGCCCGCTTCGGATCGGGAAGCGTCCGCGGTGCCGCCCCATGGCAGGCTTTCCCTGCTGCGCACCACCCATTCGGTGGTCGCGATCGGCGCATCCACGGGCGGGACCCAGGCGCTGCAGGCCCTGCTTTCCACCTTGCCCGCCAATTCCCCCGGCATCGTCATCGTCCAGCACATGCCGGAGCATTTCACCCGGTCCTTCGCGGAGCGGCTGGACACCTTATGCGCCATACGGGTCAAGGAAGCCGAACACGGGGATCTGGTCTCCCCGGGCCGCGCCCTAATCGCCCCGGGAAATTTCCACATGGAGCTGGAGCGCTCCGGAGCCGTCTACAAGGTGAGCGTGCGTCCCGGGGAACTGGTCTCCCGCCATCGCCCTTCGGTCAACGTGCTGTTCCGTTCGGTCGCCAAATACGCCGGGCGCAACGCCGTGGGCGCCATCCTCACGGGGATGGGGAACGACGGAGCCGAAGGCATGAAGGAGATGAAGGAACAGGGCGCGGATACCATCGCCCAGGATGAAGCGACCTGCGTCGTTTTCGGGATGCCCAAGGAAGCCATCGCCATGGGCGGGGTGGACCATGTTCTTCCCCTGGAAGCCATCCCCGCCAAGATCCTGGACTTGGCCTCCCGGAAAGGCGCGGGGGCCTGACATGGGAGCTTCCGTCAGGGTCGAGCATATCAACCCGTTCATCGAGGCCACGGTGCGCACCTTCCAGACCATGGTCTATTCCGACGCGCATGCCGGAAAGGTCGTCCTGATGCCGGGCGCCGGTCTTCGCGCCGACGTCTCCGGGATCATCGGCCTGAGCGGCATGGCGAAAGGCAGCGTGTCCCTCAGCTTTTCCCGCATTACGGCGCTCAAGGTGGTCTCCGCCTTCGTGGGCGCGCGGGTGTTGGCCCTGGACGACACGGTCACGGACGCCATCGGCGAGCTTGCGAGCATCGTCGCGGGCGCGGCGAAGTCCGAGCTGTCCCAGTACAGGATCCAGATCTCCCTGCCCTCGATCATCCTGGGCGGGCATGAGCTTGCGGGCCCGGGGGACGTCGTGCCCATGGTGGTGCCCTTCCAGTGCCCGCAAGGTACGTTCAACCTCGTGGTCCGGTTCAAGAGTGAAGGCTGAGAAACGGAAACCGGAATCGCCCGGGCCGGAAACGAATAACATAAAGGCGGAATCGATGTCCCAATTGAAGATCAAGGTCGAACACATCAATCCCTTCGTCACCTCCACGATCGAGACCTTCGCGAAGATGGTCGGCGTAGAGGCCAAGCCGGGAAAGCTCATGGTCAAGAAGGGGAACAAGGAGGACTACGACATCTCCGGCATCATCGGCATCTCGGGCGGCGCCAAGGGCATGGTCGCCCTGAGCTTCCCCAAAAGCACAGCCCTGCGGGTGACGAACAAGTTCGTGGGGACGGCATATGAGGAGATGAACGCGGACACCATCGACGCCATCGGCGAGCTCGCCAACATCGTGGTCGGCTACGCGAAGAAGGGCCTGAGCGAGTTCAACGTCCTGATCTCCCTGCCGAGCGTGATCACCGGGACCAACCACCAGATCATGGAACCCAAGGACGTATTCTCCTTCATCGTCCCGTTCGAAACGCCCCTCGGGGGCTTCCACCTCCTGGTAAGCCTCAAGGCCGCGGAGTAACGCCCGGATGAACCCAATCCTTTCCATCAATCCCACCGCAAAAGGACACGCCAAATGAAAATCCTGCTCGTCGACGACTCGAACACCATGCGCCGCATCGAAAAGAACACCCTCGAAAAGATGGGCTACACCGAGGTGCACGAAGCCACGGACGGGGCCGATGCCATCCGGAAGCTGGGCGCCGGGGGCTTCGAGCTGGTCCTGATGGATTGGAACATGCCCAACATGACCGGCATCGAAGCGCTCAAGGCCATCAAGGCCGACCCGGCCCTGAAGGCTGTACCGGTCATCATGGTCACTTCGGAATCGGAAAAGACCCGCATCCTGGAGGCCATCCAGGCCGGGGCCGCCAACTACGTGGTCAAGCCCTTCCAACCCGAAACCCTTCAGGAGAAGATCTCCGCGGTGACCCAAAAGGCCAAATGAGGCTTACGGAGAAGAATGGGGAGATCTATCTCGAGCACCGGGGGATGGCGCTCAAGCTGGACGGCCGGGATCGCCTGCACGTAGCCAAAATGACGCCCATGGGACGCAAGGTCTACTTCACCCATAAGGGCAAGGAATTGCGCACCCGCCGTCCGGACGATCCCGAAGGGGCCATCCTGCTGGAATGGTCGCGGATGCGGGCGCGTGAATGGGCCTTCCCGGTGCTGGTGGTTCTGGATTGAATCCGAAGGGTCGGTTTCATGTTTACCATGGTAAACAAAAATAGGGGGAAAATTCGACGCCAGGTTCGGGATTTTTGGGGTTTGGCATCGGTTTTAACCCGGGATCCGCTTGACATTTCCGGGATTGCCGCTATCTTGGGACCTACCGGCCTTGTTTACCAAGTCGGTGCAAAACATGAAAACCATTTACGAATACACCGACTATAGGCTCTTCCTCAAGGAATACTATGAGGAACAGAAGGCCGATAAGGGTTTCACCTATCGCGACTTTTCCCGCCTGACCGGGATGAATTCGACCTCGTGGCTTCTCCACCTCATCAAAGGCACCAAGAACCTTTCCGCGGATTCCATCGTCCGGGTGGCCAAGGCCCTCAAGTTCACCAAGGCGGAGGCGGATTATTTCGAGATGATGGTCCCTTTCACCCAGGCGCGCACCAACGGGGTGAAGGACCATTATTACCAGCGGATGCTGGCCCTCAAGCGCAAGCTCAAGATCGCCAAGATCGGCGAAGAGCAGTACGATTATTACACCAAGTGGTACCACCCGGTGATACGATCCATGGTGTCCAAGGTTGATTTCGGGGATGGCCGCGGCGGCCACGATTTCGGGATGTTGGCGCGTTGCCTGATGCCGCCCATCCCGGCGCGCGAAGCCAAGAAATCCGTCCAGCTTCTCGAGAAGCTGGGCCTGATCGCCGAGGGTAAGGATGGCCGGTACACCCAGAGCAACGCCGTGATCTCGACGGGCGACGAGGTCGCTTCGCTCAACGTCGTGAACTACCACAAGCAGGTATCGCGCCTGGCCGAGGGCGCCCACGATCTTTCCTCCAAGGAGGAACGGGACATTTCGGCGCTGACCCTCGGCATCAGCGAAGAGGATTTCCTCCGCATCAAGGCGCGCATCCAGGCTTTCCGCAAGGAGATCATGGACATCGCCATCGCGTCCAAGGATCCGGACCGGGTCTACCAGCTGAATTTCCAATTGTTCCCCGTGGGCAAGGCGGATCGCAAATGATGCGCGCGCTTTCCAGGCCGTCCTCGCCGGCCGGATTCCTGGCGGCTCTGCCGGCGGTCATGGCCATCTGGCTGTTTTACGGGTGCGGCGAAAAAGTGGCGTTGGGGGGCGACGCCACCGAGACCGGCAACGCCCGCGTGGCCGGTCAGGTCGTGATGGAGGATGGGCTTCCCAAGATGGGGGCGGAAGTGACCATCCTTCCATCCGACTTCAATCCCGTAAGCGGCGGGGCGGTTCCCGATTCCCAGAAGGATACGACGGACGCGAACGGCCGGTATCGTTTCACCCGCCTGGAACCGGGTCGCTACAATATCCAGGTGGACCATAAGGGCAGCCGCACCCGGTCCTTCGTATACGGGATCAAGCTGGCCGCGGATTCCGTGATCCTTCCCGAAGACACCCTGCACGCACCGGGCGCCATGTCCGTGCCGCTTCCGGAGACCCGGGATTCCGGCGTGGGCTATATCTATATCCCCGGCACCACCTTCCGCGTCCGCATCAATTCCGAGATCCGGATAGAGGGTCGGGTCCTGCTGGATTCCGTGCCCCAGGGTCTGATGCCCGAGGTCGTCTACACCAAGGGCGACGCCGATTCGAAGCCCATCGTGATCGCTACGGACGTGCCGGTCCGCAAGTCCGAAATCACCTACGTGAACGCCTATGCCACCTGGCCCGGTTCCGCCAAACTGGATCTGAACGCTTCGGCGACGGGCGTTCCCGTGGCAAGGGACCTCAGGGATTTCCCCTTGCTGGTACGCCTGTCCGCGCCCGCCTTCGACTTTTCCAAGGCCGCCGCCGGCGGGGCCGACCTTCGGTTCGCGAAACCGGACGGCACCCCCTTGGCCCGGGAAATCGAATCCTGGGACGCCCAGGCCGGAAAGGCCGTGATCTGGGTGAGGCTGGATACCGTCCATGCCATGAACGCGTCCCAGTTCATCACCATGCATTGGGGCAAGGCGGGCGCGGCGGAACCCGCGTCCCAGCGCCCCGTTTTCGATACCGTTTCCGGCTTCGCCGGAGTCTGGCACCTGGGGGAAGAGGCCGCGGACACCGTGGCGAACGGCCTTTACGAGGATGCGACGGGAGCGGGGAACGACGGGAATGACCGGGTGGCCTCCACCTCGCGGGCAGGCGTTATCGGGTTCGGCCATGGCATCGACTCCGGGGACTATATCCAATCGCCCAAGGTGACCCAAGGGTTCAAGCTTCCCATGGCGTTCACCCTTTCCGCCTGGTACCGGACCACGGCCAAAGGCCTGGGGAGCGCGGGCGGGGAGATGGTCAATGTCGGGGACAATTACGGCTTGCGCGTCTATTCGGACAGCGTGCTGCATCTGTGGTACTGGCCCCCGAATCCGCCCACGGGATCCAAGATCGACTGGTACGAAGTGAACGTGAAGGGCGCGGACTTCGCCGATGGCGGATGGCACCTGGTCATGGGCACCTTCGACGGCGCGACCCTGAGGCTCTACGTGGACGGCAAGGAGGTGGGGAATTCCCCCGCGAAGGACGTGGTGGGCTTCCAGTTCCCCCTGAACGCCACCTTCGGCAAGCACGGAAACGGCAAGCGGGGCTATGAGTACGAAGGCGATCTGGACGAGGTCCAGATCCATTCCGCGGCCAGGGGGGCGGATTGGTCCAGGTTGAGCTATGAGAACCAGAAGCCGGGCGCGTCCTTCCCGGCGATCAGCATCACGGCCGCGCCGCGGTGACGGAGACGGAGCGGCAGGCAAGCGCTCCGCGATTTTGCAACCAAGGTAAGTATTCCAAAATGTGGGGGGAAGCGATGAACGGCAACGAAACGAATTGCAAGCGGCGGTCGGGATCATGGAGGGGGACCTTGGGGGGTGCCACCAGCGCCGTCACCGCGCTGGCCGCCGCCGCTTGCATGTTCGCGGCATCCGCGGGGGCGCAGACCTGCGCGGAACCCAAGGCGACGGATTTCCGCAAGACCGTGCTGCTTTCTTCCGGGCTCGACCATCCCGTGCATATCGCCATCGTCCCGGACGGGCGGGTGTTCATCGGGGAGATGACCACGGGCAATATCCAGGTCTATAAGCCCGGTACGGCCACTCCCGTATTGGCGGGAACCGTGGCCACCCGTTTCGAGAACGAGGACGGCCTGCTCGGCATCGCCACGCCCCCGGATTTCAACGCCAGCCATTTCCTCTACGTGCTGTATTCGGATCCGGACAAGGTGAACCGCGCCCACGTGATCTCCCGCTATACCGTCACCGGCGACAAGCTGGACGCGGCCTCCAAGGTCGAGATCCTGCGCACGCCCCGGGTGGCCGGAGGCATCTACCATGCCGGCGGAGGCATGGTCTTCGATGACAAGGGCAACCTGTACTTCAGCGAAGGCGACGACACCAATCCCCATGGCGCCCCCAATGACGGCTACGCCCCCATCTATTACAAGGAGCCGGGCAAGGACGCGCAGAAGTCCGCGGCCAACACCAACGATCTCCGCGGCAAGATCAACCGCATCCATCCCGAGGCGGCCCAGGTGAACGGCAAATGGTACACGGTCCCGGCCGGCAATCTGAAGGACGCCTACGCCTCCTTCTGGACCACGGCCGAGCTCGCCAAGGTACGCCCGGAGATCTACACCATGGGCATGCGGAATCCCTACCGATTCACCGTCGACAACAAGACCGGCTGGGTCATCTGGGGCGAGGTGGGCCCGGACGCCAACGACGATAACGCGGCCCGGGGGCGGATGGGGCATGACGAAATAAACGTTGCGACCAAGCCCGGCTACTTCGGCTGGCCGTACTGCAACGGGAACCAGTTCGCCTATAACAAGGTGGATTATTCCACGGACCCGGGAGTGCCCGGCGCCAAGTTCGATTGCGCCGCTCCCGTCAACAACTCCCCCAACAATACCGGGGTCAGCAAGCTGCCCCCCTCCCAGGCCCCGATCGTCTGGTATGCGGGCAACAACAAGATCGACTTCAAGGAGATGGGCGTGGGCGGGGAGACCGCCATGGGCGGACCCGTCTACCGGTACGATCCCAACCTCAAATCCGAAATCAAGTTCCCGCCCCAGTACGACGGCCGCATGTTCTTCTGGGACTGGTCCAGGCGCGTGCACAAGCTCATCTCCTTCACCGGCGACGGCAAGCTCGGCCAGATCTACGAATTCCCGGACGCGACCATGAAGAGCGATATCTCGGCCCAATACGGTCCCGATGGCGCGCTGTACGTCCTGCAATACAGCGAGTCCGGGTACAGCGATACCAAGAGCGCCCTGGTCCGCATCGAATACATCGGTCCGCGGGATGCCTCCTGCGTCCCCGTTTCCCTGGCCCGTCACGACCGCTCCCAGGCCGCGCGCAAGCAGCTGGCGGTCCTGGCCGGATTCACCTATGTAGACCTGCCCTCCGGGCATTCGGGCTTCGAGGCCTACGATATGCAGGGCAAAAAGGTTTGGACCTATATCCGCTCGGGAGCCGAAGGCGTCGTCCGCGTGGACCTTCCCTCCGCCATCGCGGGCGGCCTCCTGCGCATCAGGTTCCTCTGAAATGACCGTCGTGATCCTGTCCGGCGAAATGGGATCGCCGGAGACACCGTCGAACCCTGGAGTCACGGCCCCCCGCCGGTTGCGGGGAGCCGCCCTGGCGGTCATCGCATGCACCGTTCTGGGCATGCCCCGCTCCGGCTCGGCCGAACTCACCCAGGCCCAGCGGGATTCGGGCTGGGTGGATCTGTTCAACGGAAAGAACCTGACCGGCCTGTATACCTACCTGGTGGGCGGCGCCGACCTGGGCGGCAGGAATTACGACAACGATCCCCTCGGGACCTTCAAGGCCGAACAAGGCATGATCCACGCGTCCAATACCGTGAACCAGGGCCATGTCGGCACCCGCAAGGACTACTCGCGGTACAGGTGCCGGGTCGAATACCGTTACGCCGGCACCACGGGCAGCACCAATGCGGGTTTCCTGTACCACCTGGACACGGCCTCCTGGAAGCTCTACGGCCAGCATCCGCGCTCGGTGGAATGCCAGATGAAGCACAATGAGGCCGGATGGACCTTCCTCATCGCGAACGTCTGGATGACCACGACGGTGGATCCCAAGACCAAGGGGGACGATACCCCGGTCTACATGCCGGCCTCCGCGGGCGGCGTGCCCTATGTCCAGGGCGACCGGGACCCCAAGCGCACCATCATGTCTTCGTCGCATACGGAGCACTGGCCGGCGGATACGGCCTGGAACACCGAGGAGATACGGGTCTACGGCGCCGACAGTTCCTTGCACGTCGTGAACGGCAAGGTGGTCATGAAGGGCACCCATCTCGAATACGACAAGAACAAGGACGATACCGCCTCCCGGTTGCCGCTCTTCAAGGGCAAGATCGGCCTGCAGGCCGAAGGCCACGAGGTCTGGTACCGGAATTGGCACATCATGGAGCTGGACGCCGAAGGGAAACCCGTCGCCCTCGCGCGGCGGGGGACGTCGCGCCCGAGCGGTCGCGCGGATGGCCTGGTCCCGGCTACGGCCGGAGGGGTGCCGGGTTCGCACGGCGCCGTCCGGATCTCGCGTGAAGGAACCCTATCGGACCTTCGGGGCCGTAAGGTCGGGAGCCGCGGGCTCCCTGTTCTTCCATTGCCCGACTGACGGTCGGACGGACCCCGGCTTGGTCCTTGGCGGACGCGGCGGGGGTGGGGGTCGTTTCAATCATCTCCGGATATCCGCCGCGGCCGTGGGGGCAACGATGGGGCCGGTACAATCGGATAACGAGGAGACATCATGCGCATGAACAGGATTGCCGGAACGATATTATTGTGCTCCCTGCCCTTCACCGCCGTAAAGGCATCGGCCGCGGCGGAGGATTCCGCGTGGATCCAGCTGTTCAACGGCAAGGATCTCAAGGACTGGGATTTCAAGATCCGGTTCCAGGCCATGAACGTGGATCCCAACCATACCTTCAAGGTGGTGGACGGGAACCTGTTCGTCGATTATTCGGAGTACGTGAACTTCGACAAGGAGCCTTTCGGCCACATGGGCTACAAGCTCAGGAAGTTCTCCCATTACCTGCTGCGGTCGGAATACCAGTTCCTGACCGGCAAGCAGGTCACGGGCGGTCCCGGTTGGGCCAAGGAGAACAACGGATTCATGCTGCATTCCCAATCCATCGCCAGCATGGGCAAGGATCAGGATTTCCCCATCAGCCTGGAAGCCCAATTGCTCGGGCCCGCCAACGGCGGCGGCACCATGAACCTGTGCACGCCCGGGACGAACTACCACGACATGTCCGGCAAGCTGATCACGGACCATTGCACGAACGCCACGGCGAACGCCCGGCAGGCGGCTCCGGCCTGGACCTCGGTCTCGGCCCTGGTGTTGGGAGACTCGCTCATCAAGCATATGGTCGGGAAGGATACCGTTTTCAAGTTCACAAAGCCCGTCACCGGAGGGGGCATGGTTTCGGGGGTTACCGTCTCCATCCCCGATAATACGCCCCTCAAGGACGGGTATATCGTCATCCAGGCCGAGAGCGCTCCGGTCCTCTTCCGCAAGATCGAGGTGCTCGACCTGGTGGGCTGCATGGACAAGTCCAAGCCCGCCTACCGTTCCTATTTCGTCAAAAGCGACCCGGCAGCCTGCAACGCCACCGCCGCCCTGCGCCGGGCGGAAGCTTCCGGGTTCGAACTCCTGCGTGAAGGCCCCGCCCTGCGGGTCCGGGGCGGCGGGGCCTGGATCGAATCGGTCAGGCGCATGGACGGGTCCCTCGCGCCCGGCTTCGCGGCGCGGCCCGGCCTGACCGGGTTCACTCCGGCCGGACCGGGGGTCTACCTGGTATCGGTCCGCACCGCGACGGGATCCGCCGAACGCAGGACGGCATTTTTCTGATGCCGATAGCGGTCCTTCCTGCCGCCGGGATACGCGCCGGACTTTTCCCGGGGGATCGGGCCTATATATAGGAGGGCCTCCGCAGGCGGGGCGTTTCCACCCGGATGCCCGCCCTTTTACTGCCCTACTACCGCCCTTCTACCGCCCCGTCCCACTCTTTGCCGAGAGCAGACCCGCCTGAAGCGCCCGTATGGGCGCTTATCCGCGCGCGTAAGGTAAAGCCCTGGGAAAATTTTTCCAGCCCGCCGATTTCCTTCCGGAGAATCCCCTTCAAGTTCCGGTTCATCCTCCCGTCCGTATCTTGCCCGTTACCGCCGGAATTTTGCGGTCGGGCCTTTTTTCCTTCGAGAAAACCATGGCAATCCGCTTTAGGTATTTCCTTAACTTCCGGTGCCACTTCGACTTATGGATGAAGCCGCGGAAAAAAAGTCCTCAACCCCGGCAAAAAATAATCCGAAGAACCAGTATAAGCCGGGAGGGAGTCCCGGTATCAACGCGAAGCTGCAAGGACGTAGCCTAGCGAAATAAACAACACGGAGGTTAAGTACCATGCGCATCAATCACAACATCTCTTCCATGATCGGCGAACAATCCCTCAGCACCCAGCACAGCGCGCTGAACAAGTCCCTGGAAAAACTTTCCACCGGCCTGCGCATCAACCGCGCATCCGATGACGCCGCCGGCCTTTCGGTGTCGGAATCCCTGCGTTCCAAGATCCGGGGCATGGATCGCGCCAAGTCGAATGCCGAAGACGGCATCGCCCTCATGCAAATCGCTGAAGGCGCCACGGGCGAGGTGAACAATATCCTGCAGCGCATGCGCGAATTGTCCATCCAGAGCGCGACGGATACCATGACCACGACCGAACGCTCTTATATCAATAAGGAGTTCGGGCAGTTGATGAACGAAATCACCCGGATTTCCAGTTCCGCATCCTATAACGGCATGACCCTGCTTGACGGCGGAGCCAGCTCCTTCGGCGTATCGGGCGGTCAGTCTTCGGTTCTGCATATCGGCGCGGGCTCCAGCGCTTCCGTCGACCGTATCAGCATCACCATCACGGCCATAACCCTCGGCGCCCTCGGCATGAGCCCGGTCACCACCTCGGTGAGCACGGCGGCCACGGCCCTGTCGGCCCTGTCCCTCATCGACAATGCGGTCAGGTCGGTCAATACCATGCGTTCGGACATGGGCGCCTACGTGAACCGCCTCGAGTTCGCCATCTCGAACCTTTCCAACCAGATCTACAATACCCAGGACGCGGAAAGCCGCATCCGCGACGTGGACTTCGCCAAGGAGACCACGGAGTTCACCCGGGCGCAGATCCTCACCCAGAGCGCGACCTCGATGTTGGCCCAGGCCAACCAGGT
>JAQBPO010000009.1 GCA_028287465.1 Fibrobacterota bacterium | reverse complement strand
AGGGCGAGTCCTTCCGCAATTACATGCTGCACTACAACTTCCCCGGCTACTCGGTCGGCGAAGCCAAGCGCATGAACTCGGTCGCGCGCCGCGAAGTCGGACACGGATTCCTGGCCGAACGCGCCCTGGCTCCCGTGCTCCCCACCTCGGAGAGCTTCCCCTACACCATCCGCCTCGTATCCGACATCATGGAGTCCCACGGGTCCTCCTCGATGGCCTCGGTTTGCGGCGGCACCCTCGCCCTAATGGACGCTGGTGTAAAAATCAAGTCCCCCGTTGCCGGCATCGCCATGGGCCTCGTGTCCGACGGCAGCCGCTTCGAGACCCTCTCGGACATCAACGGCACGGAAGATCACCTCGGCGACATGGACTTCAAGGTCTGCGGCACCGAGAAGGGCATCACCTCCTTCCAGATGGACATTAAGCTGCGCGGCCTCACCCCCGCCATCATGCAGCAGGCGCTCTCGCAGGCCAAGGCCGGCCGCCTCCACATCCTCGGCAAGATGAAGGAAGCCCTGCCGGCTCCCCGGGAGATGTCCAAGTACGCTCCCTCCATCCTGCAGAAGAAGATCCCTTCCGACAAGATCAAGGACCTCATCGGCCCCGGCGGCAAGGTCATCCGCGGCATCCAGGAGAACTCCGGCGCGACCCTCAATGTCGATGACCAGGGCAACCTGACCATCGCGGCCGTGCATCGCGGAAACGCGCTGATGGCCATGAAGATGGTGAACGAGCTGTTCGCCGAAGCCGAAGTGGGCAAGGTCTACAAGGGCAAGGTCAAGGGCATCGCGACCTTCGGCGCCTTCGTGGAAATCCTGCCGGGCAAGGAAGGCCTCGTGCACATCTCCGAACTCGCCCCGTCCAAGGTCGATCGCGTCGAAGACGTGCTCCAGATGGGCGACGAAGTCGAGGTGAAGTGCATCGGCGTCGACCCCCAGGGCAAGATCAAGCTCAGCCGCAAGCAACTGCTCCTCCAGGGATAAGCCGTCACCGCTCTGGTGGGCATTGATTAGAGAACGTGATTAACGAGGCAACAGGGTAAATGGCCCCGACCAGGTTTCAGGAGAGCTCCAGTGGAGCTCTCCAGCCGCCCGAGGAAGCGTACAGGTGTACGCTGACGAGGGCAGCGAACAGCCCAGTGGGCTGTGAGCCGGGAACGAGCGCCAGCGAGTGATTTAGGCCCGCACAGAATAGCGGACGGGACGTTATCTAATCAATGCACACCGGAGTAGGCTTGACCCAGCGAAACGCAGTTAATATGGACATCCGCACCACCCGCCTGGAAAACGGCGTGGTGGTGGCCACGGAATCCCTCCCCAATATCCGCTCGGCCAGCCTGGGCGTTTATCTCGACATAGGCTCCCGCGATGAGGTTCCCAAGACGAACGGGCTCGCCCATTTGTTCGAGCACATGGTCTTCAAAGGCACCCACAAGCACGGCGCCCTCGAAATCGTGAAATGTTTCGAGGCCACCGGCGGCCAGATCAACGCCTACACCTCCAAGGAACAGACCTGTTTCTACGCCAAGGTGGTGGACACGGAAGTGAACGCCGGCCTTTCCATGCTCCTCGAAATGGTCCTCGAATCCACCTTCGACAAGGTCGAACTGGAGAAGGAAAAGGACGTCATCATCGAGGAGATCAAGGGCGGGAACGACAATCCCGAGGATTACATCTACGACCTGTTCTCGCAAGCCATCTTCGACAAGCACAGCCTGGGCTTCCCCATCGCCGGCGACGAAAAGACGGTGAAGGGCCTGACCCGGGAGCATCTGCTGGATCATCAGCGCAAGGCGGCGGAAAGCCTTCCATTGTTCGTGACCGCGGTAGGCCGGGTCTCCCATGAGGAAGTGGTCGCCATCGCCCGCAAGGCATTCAAACTCGGCAAGGCTCCCGCGGGCACCCGCTCCGGTACGCCATCCCGCGCCCGGAACGCCAAGGCCGCGGCCTTGGCCGTTTCAGGCTCCCTGGTCCGCAAGACCCTCGCGCGACCAGGCGGCAAGCTGACCACCCGGCATCTGCTGGAAAAGCGCCCGGTGCAACAGGTGACGGCCCTTCTGGGCGGTCCCGGTTATGCCTGGGAGCATCCCAACCGCTACGCCCTTTTGCTGCTCAATACCGTCCTGGGGGACGGCATGAGCTCCAAGCTGTTCCAGAGCGTTCGCGAAGCGCTCGGCCTGGTATACACCATCTACTCCAGCCCTGAATTCCTGATCAACGCCGGCGTCTACGCCATCGGGTTCGCAACCGAGCCCAAGGATATCGGCAAGGCCATCAAGGAGATCAACAAGCAGATGACCGCCCTCAAGAAGGACGGCCTCAAGAAGGACGAGATGGAGTTCGCCAAGGCCAACCTGCGCGGCAGCATCCTGCTCGGCCTGGAATCGACCAATACGCGCATGGCCAACCTCTCCCGCCAGCTCATGTACGGCAAGGACGGCGAGACCATCGAGAGCATCCTGAAAAAGCTCGATGAAGTCCGGCCCGCGGACGTTCGCCTGGCCATCAAGGACATCTTCCGCTCGGAACGCTGGGGCTCCGCGGCCATCCTGCCCAAAAAGGCGACTTTGTCGATGGGACGCTTGCTGGATTTCTGAAACAGGACCGTTCCGGTTCGATACTTCGCAAGCCGGGAGTACGGGCTATTCCATGTGACCTTCGCCCGCCCTTGGCCTCTCCCCCTCAGATCAACCCCGCGCTTCTCCGCAACGCCTCCAGGGCCCGCGCCTGTCCCAGGGAATCGTCCCAGGTCACGGTGGGGCTTTGCCTTTGGCCCAGGTTCTCGGCCACGTCCAGGGCCTCCCGCGCGAACAGCGGAAGACCGTCGCCGGTCCGGTAGGTTTCCTCCTCGCCGTCGTCCGGCCATAGGCGCACTTCCGCGCCCAAGGCGGGAGGATGCCAAGGGGCGGGAATCTCGATGCGGCCGCGGTCGCCCTGGATGACGGCGGAATGCGGCCTGGCTTCCCGCAAGGCGCAATCGAACCTGGCCCGGGTGCCGTCGGGAAAGGAAAGTTCGGCCGAAGTCCATTCGTCCACGCCCAGTTCCGGATTGATGCGCGAAACCGCCGTGCACCGGGAGGGCTCCGCGCCCGCGATGAGGCGGCTGAAGGAAAGCCCATAGCAGCCCACGTCGGTAAGGGCGCCCCCGGCGGCCTCGCGGGATTGGCGGATGTTCCCGGGATTGAAGCCCATGTCGTAGCAGAAGGAGGCGCGCACGGACCGGACCTCTCCAATGCGGCCGTCCTCGATCAGGGCCCGTACCAGGCCCCAAATCGGATGGCACCGGTACATGAAGCCCTCCATGAAAAAGACCCCCGCTCGATCCACCGCGTGCAGGACGGCTTCGCATTCCGCCTGATCCAGGGCGGCCGGCTTTTCGCAAAGGATATGCTTGCCGGCCCGGGCCGCGCGAATGCTCCATTCGGCGTGCAAATGATTGGGAAGCGCGATGTAGATCACATCCACATCCGGATTGTCCAGCAGGGCCTGGTAACTTGCGTGTGACTGCGGCAGGGACAGGTCGGATGCGAAGAGCGCTGCGCGTTCGGCGTCCCGGCTGGCGACGGAAACGACCGGGATTCCCTGCGAGATCAGATCTCCGGCGAACTTGCGGGCGATCTTGCCCGCCCCCAGGAGCCCCCACCGGAGGGCCTTCCCGGTCCGCGCACCATTATCCATCCGCTTCCCTTTCCGCAACCGGAAACGACTTCCGGGAAATTTTTCCGCACCGCCGCGGACAATCATTTATTTTTTTCCGGAGCGATTCCGCGACCGGCCTTCCGGTTCATGACGGCAAAATCGAAAATCCCCAAAAAATCCCCGGCCCCATCGCCGAGGGTTCCGGAGCCCTTGATTTCATGAACAATCCGGATCCAATTAAGTTAGCTTTGAAACGGTCCTTTGGTCGGGACCCACGCTTCAACCTCAAAAATACGGTCGTGCCATGAGCAAACGCATCCTCCTCGCCTTTTCCGCCCTGGTCGCGGCCGGCTGCTTTTTCGGCGGCCAGGACGAATCCTCCACCGAGCCCGTCAAAGGGAACCCCAAGAGCACGGATACCCTTCCCAAGGCGCGCCTGATCGTTCCCGGCATGTACGTGGGCGATTATGCCTGGATCGATTCCAATAAGCACGGCCTGGAATCGGAATTCATCCTCGATACCAACGGCACCTTTAGCTTGTTCTGGATTTCCGCGAATGAAGCTGTCTATGACCAGCATGGGCGCTGGGTCCAAAGGGATTCCTCGTTCTTTTTCTCCGGAACGACCGATACCTGGGTCTCCAGCGGCGTGTTCTCCGGTTTCAAGGACATGGAAAACGATACCAACAGCGTGCGTAACGTGACCGACTCCACGTTCACGCGCCGGGAGTGGACCCCGTTGCGGCAAAAGCCTTATTGGATCACTTATAAAAGGAAAACCGTACCCAAGCTCCGGGAAGGCGATTACCTCCTGGAAAAAATCTATGGCGAGGACTCGACCAAGGTCACGTACAAGTTCGAGATCAAGCTGGACGAGGGGAATTTCCTGCTGAGCGTAACCCAGGATACCCTCATGACCTTCCAGGCGGACGCGAAATATTACCAGATAGGCTCCTTCCTCGCCACCGACCAGAACCGGCAACGGGAAGCGGACTCCGCCAAACTGATGCCTGAAACCTGGAATCCCTACGAAGGCATCCTCCTCAAGCGCCTGCAGACGATCAATGACACGGCTTTCACCCTATGGAATCCGCCCACCTTCTTCGACTCCGGCAGCTGGGATTCCTACGGCAAGAAGGCGAAGTAGGGCCCTTCGCGCTTGGCATCCGGTCCCGGACATGGTATGATTGACCCATGCTTTCCCGGTTCGGAATCGCCATCCTTTTCGCCATCGCCTCTTGCGCCCCTCATCGTCCCCTGAGTCCGGTTTCGGCCGGATCCCTGGCCGCGCACCTGGCCAATGATCGATGCCAGAAGGCCTATGGAAAAAGGCCCTTCACGCCGGATGATTTCGAGGCCAACCTGGACCAGGGCCGCTGGCATTGGGGGACCATCGAGGGCGGCGGCGCGAAGGTGGACGGGTTCGAAGTGGAGGTTTCCTTCGATCCGGCAGGCGGCAAACGCAAGGTGATGGTCAAAATCCCCGAGGAGTGAAGACGGGGCCGGCCCTTACGGCCCGCCCGATATCAATCCCAGGCGTTGCATTCCCAGGACGACTCCCAGGAAAAGCGCGAACATCCCCGAAGCGACGTATTTGACCGCCATGACCCGGCCGTATTCCCCCGGCGACATCCTGATATCGCGCACCACGAACCAAACCCCCAATCCCGAGGCCGCCCCCAGGAACAGGAACGCGCCGCCCAAACGGACGTCGAGAGTGGCCATGGCTGCCGCCAGGATCGCCACGCCCGCGGGGAACAACAAGGCATAGGCCAGCTTCAAGCCCCCCAACCCGAACCTTGCCGTGAACGTGACATCGTTCCTCTCCAGATCCTCCCCGACCTGGTAGACCTGGGACAGGGGAAAGAGGCTTACGATCAGGCAGGCCACGCCCAGGGAACCCGCCACGACCGCGGGGGTAACCGTGGAGCGTCCCCCGTGCAGGAACCCCAGCAGGAAACCGCAAACGCCCGTGCTGGCGCCGATGGCCACCAGGCTGAGCAATGGCCTTCCCTTCCAGCGGATTCCGGGTCGGCTGTAAAGCCAGAAGAAAAGCATGGAGGTCGCGTACACGGCGGCCGAAAGGGCCGATATCGCCCAAGCCGCCGCCAGCCCCAAGGCCTGCAGCGCCCAGGAAGCGTAAAGCGTCCACCCGGCGAGAGGAGGCGGCGCGCGCAAGCCCCCGATAGGCCCCGTATCCTTGTCCCAATAGGAATTATATGCCGTCACGCCGCCGAAAAGCAGGATGTGCACGGAAAGGAATTGCGCCAGGAACGCGCCCGGATGGGCCGTGCCCGCGAAAACCGCGCCGGAAAGGAAAGCGCCGGAAAGGATCAGGAACTGGTAATGCAAGCGCAAATGGATCACGAAGGATTTGAGTTCCGATTTCATGTGCAAGCCCCGATCGGAGTACCGGAATCGGCATCCTGGAGTAGGAATAAAACTAACCTTGCGCGGGATGTAAACCGAAAAAGCGCCGGGGATTACCCATTGTCACGCTGGGAGTTGGTGTTATATTTTGTCGAAGCTGGAAACTTCGGCTTCCACTTCGAACAGAATTCCACGTATAGCTGAGGTCCCAATGAATAAACTCATTCTCACCGCCTTCCTAGCCACCACGAGCTTCGCGGCCACCATCGACAGGGACGGCGTCGTGGGCATCAACCGGACCTTTTCGGCGCAGACCCTGCATCATGGCAAGCTCGCCATCGGCGTGCACTCCCACGTCGTCGACGATGCGGAGCAAATCCAGAACAGCACTATCAATCAGGACGGGGCCCCCTCGGAACTGAACGACTTCCTTACGTTGTCTTCGAGCATCTTCCTCGGCCTCGGCCTGGGACCTTATACGGACATCGGCCTGGCCTTGCCCCTTTATTTCGAGAAATTCACGAGCACGAACGGCGCGTTCGACATGGATCAACAGTATCAGGGGGACCTCCGGTACCGGCTGAAGGTGCAAATGCCGTTCAATGACATCCAGGTCCTCGACATGGCCATCATCCTGGGAGGCTCGGTTCCCACCCAATTCGACGAACGCGGCATCATCCCGCGGGAACTCGAATACATGACCAATAATCCGGCCAAGTTCAACGAGGGATCTTCGCCTTTCGGCGCCGGCAGGCCGACCTTCATGGCGGGCCTGGGGATGACCTTGGACCTGGGCCAGGTCGCCGAGAAATTCCAGTTCCTCTGGCATTTCAACCTGGGCGTCCGGAAAACCAATATCAGCAAGCAGCCGCCGTTCGAGGATATCCTGTTCTATTCGACCGCGGCCGAATACGAAGCCAGCTCCTTCATCCGGTTCTTCGGCGAATTCTACCACGAGTCCCGCTTCAACAAGATCGGCGATGCGGAGTTCTCCACCGAACCCACCACGGTAACCTTCGGCGGCGTCGCCCAGACCCCGGTGGGTCTGGATTTCTACGCCGGCCTGGTATTGGGCATGAACGATGGATTCATCCCCGTTTCCTATCGGTTCGAAAACGGGCCCACCACCAACTCTTTCGCGATGAAGGGAAGCCCGGATCTCTCGATGTTCTTCGAAGTCACCTGGAACGGGTTCATCCTGAAACAGGACAACGACGGCGACGGCATCAACAATAAGGAAGACAAGTGCCCGGACGAGGCCGAGGATAAGGACGGCTTCCAGGATGAGGACGGCTGCCCCGAAGCGGATAACGACAAGGACGGAATCAACGACAAGAGCGACAAATGCCCGCTGGAACCGGAAGACAAGGACGGCTTCCAGGATGAGGACGGCTGCCCCGAAGCGGATAACGACAAGGATGGGGTTCCGGATCTCAAGGATCGTTGCCCTAACGACGCCCAGGGCGCGGACGGCAAGGACGGTTGCCCGAACATGGACAAGGATCTCGACGGCATCGTGGACGTCAACGACAAGTGCCCCTCCGAGGCCGAGGACCGTGACGGATTCGAGGACGAGGATGGATGCCCCGAATCCGACAACGACAAGGACGGCATCGCGGATGCGCAGGACAAATGCCCGGGCGCTCCCGAAACGTTCAACAAGTTCGAAGACGAGGACGGATGCCCGGACAAGGTCGAGGTCAAGGAAATCGTCAAGACCATGATCCTGAAGGGCGTGAACTTCAAGACCGGTTCCGCCGAACTCACGCCGGAATCCTTCCGCGTGCTCGACGACCTGGTCCCCCAGTTCCAGGCCAATCCCACCATCCAGTTCGAGGTGGCCGGGCATACCGATAATCGCGGCAACCCGACCAAGAACCAGATGCTCTCGCAGGCGCGCGCCCAGTCGGTGGCCAACTACTTCATCAGCAAGGGCGTCGATCCCAAGCAGCTGAAGGTCATCGGCTACGGGTCCTCCCGTCCGCTCGGTTCGAATACGTCGGCGGAAGGCCGGGCCCAGAACCGCCGCGTGGAACTGAACCGCCTCAACTGACCCGGTCCGGGATTCCCAAAATGCAAGGCGGGCCTCCGGGCCCGCCTTTTCCGTTTCCAGCCGAAATGAATACCGGATCGCGGTATTGCCGCCAGCATTCCCTTCCCCTCTTGGATCGGCCGGGCCGGGCACCCTTCCCTGGAAGCTCCGCTTTCGCTATCTTCAACCCGGTTTATCCCGGGTTTTATCTCCACAAAATGATCCGTCCGCGCCTCCTACCCTCCCTCCTGTTGATCCTCGGGGTCCTGGTTTCCCTATCGGAAGCCAAACGGCCGGCGCGGCGGTCCGGCGGCCAGCCCAAATTGGACTGCAAGACCATGGCGGATTCCCTGACCCGCCTATATGAAGCAGGGGACCCCGCCTACCTCACCTGGGATTTTTCCGCCTCCAAATGCGACTCTTCCCAGTTGTATACGGCCTATTATTACCAAGGCATCGGATTCCTGTTCCTTTCCGATTACAAGGAAGCGCTCTATTTCCTTTCGGCGGCGCGGGACATCGGCGGCCCCAAGGATGAGGAAATCCTGTACCACCTCTGGACCGTATACCGGAAGCTGGATCGGCATCAGGAGATGGAGCGGCTGACGGTGGAACTGCACCAGCGCTACCCCGGGTCCTTGTTCCTGCTGGAAATCCTCGACCAATGGAAATCCCTGCGGTCCTCTTCGCCCCTCACCTGGGGCTTCTCGTCGAAGGCGGCCTGGGCCAGGAGCCCTTACCTGGATCATATCCTGTCCAATCGCGTGCGCGCCGAGACCAACCAGAAGCGAGGCCTGCACCAATTCCGGGAAACCGGTTCGATGTCCCTCAAGACGGCCTGGGACGAGCGCCTGTTGCAAGGTTTCCAGGGCAACCTGGGAGGGGAGTACGGATATAAAGGATTCTCCGCGGAAGCCCATTGGGGTATCGGGTACGAGGCCCGCCGGACGGATACCACGGCCATCGTGGTGACCAGCGGCGCGCAATCCGTCCTCGTCGACTCGAATTGGAATTTCGCCCAGGGCCGCTTCGCGCTCGGATATTCCTTCACCACGAGTTCGGGATGGAACCTGGGCCTCAACGCCAGCCTGTTCCAATTGTCGAAGGACTGGACGGTGGCGGGACTTTCCCATTCCCAAAGTTACCTGTTCTCGGACTTCATCCTCATCGGATACGTGGACGTCCAGAACCACTGGATCGACTTCGCGACCGACACGGTCGCATTCTCCGACGCCTCCGGTTCCCATAAGGTTCTCCGCGGCCTCGACGGCATGCAATCCTTCAGCTTCAACCTGACGCCCTATTTCTCCCTGGGACGGCACTCCCTGGGAATCGGGCCCACCTACTACTTCTCGCGATGGCATTACTCGGGCGCCGCGGACTCGGCCAGGATCGACGACTCGGAGATCCAGCAGAGCGCCTCCGCCACGGCTTCCTATAGTTTCGATCTGAGGCATTGGTTCCGCCTCGCGTTAAGCGCATCCTACGGCTTCGACTTCGATCAAATCCACGACTACCGGCCCGAAGACGTCTACAGCGTCGAAGCGGGCTTTTCGCTCTCCTACTGATTACCGGCCGCAGCAAAGCGTACCGTTTGGTACAAGCCGGTTCCCGGCGGAACGAAATACCCTCGGAACCCTTTATCCATTAGCGGTTTCTTCGGTTTTGGGCGGACGCGCGCCATGTTATTCGCCACTTGGAATCCGGGTCTATTATCTATTTTAGGGACATGCCGACGCGCCGCATCCGCAGCCTCACCCTGATCGTCCTGGCCGCTTCCTGCGGATGGGTTCCGGCTGCGCATGCGGCGCGGCCCGCGGACAAGCCCGTAACGGGCGCGGCCCAACCCAAAGACAAGAACACCCTGGAGACGGCCACCCAACGCCTGGACCGGCTGCTCGTCCGATCCGGGCAACTCCTGGCCCAGCCCGGCGCGCAATCCACTCCCGAGGCGGCGCCCAAGCTCCAGGCCCTCCAGGACCTGATCGAGAAGGCGAAGGAGGCGCTGTCGATGGGGAACTATGCGCTCGTGATCTCGCTATGCGATCAGGCCGAGCCCCTGGTCGCCGAATCGTACGCCCTCATCGATCGCAAGTCCATCCAGCACGGTTCCGCCGCGGGGAACGACACCCTGGACAAACGCCAGATCACGAAGCTCGCGGAGAAGAACCTGCAGAGGCTCACGGAACGGTTCTCCTACTTTTCCCAGCGCCTGGAAGTGGGCGGGAATCCCCGCGCCGCGGAACTGATGGACAAGATCCGCGACCTTTTGGATGCGGCCGGACAGCAAATCGCCGCCGATCGCGCTTCGCTCGCCGGACCCTTCCTTTCCCAGGCGGAGTCCCTTTTCCCCGAATTGCAGCGCCTGATCCAGGAGAATGCGAATTCGGAGAAGCGCAACCCTTCCGGATCGTCCCGGGATCCCTATAAGGATTTGCAGCCCGCGGTCCAGGCCGCCATGGGCAGGGCTTCCGAAAGCTATCGCCGGCTCCAGAACGGCTTCACGCGCCTCAACGAACAGTCGGTCCAGACCGATGATCCCCGCGCCCAGGCGTTGCGGTCGCGTATCCAGGAACTTCTCGACAGGACCAAGGAGGCCTTGTCCACCGGCCAGGCCGAAGCCGCGCGGGAATACTGCAGCAAGGCGGAGGGATTGCTCACCGACCTGCATCGCTCGCTTTCCGCGGCGGGCAACCGACTTTCCCCTACCGCATGGGAACGCCTCAGGTCGAAACTGGACCGGGCCGCCGAGATCGTGGCCGCGTCCGGGAATGAAAAGGCCGGCAAGATCCTCGAAAAGGGCCAGGAGCATTTCGATCGCGCGGAACGCAACCATTCCGACGGACAGGAGTCTCGCGCCGAAGTGGAAATGGATCTCGCTTTGAAATTGGCCGCCAAGGCGGTCGATATAGCCCGTTCCGGCTCCCGCTAACCCGGCCGGGACCCCGAAAAGCCCTTCCGATCCCGTTCCGGGCCCTCCTTCGGGCCCCTGCCGTTGGTTTTCCCGGCCATCATGAATAGTTTATATCAGCTTGGCACATAAACGGTTCATTCCCACCCTCATCGCCCTTCATTGCCTGGCGCTCCTTTCCCTGGCCGCCGAGCCGGCCGATTCCCTGGGCTACGAAACCAAGCGCCGCCAGATCCTCGAAAACTCCCCGGATGAGCGCGCCACCTTGATCCTCTCCGCCGCCCAGGACCTGGCCCGGGACGGTTATTACGCCGAGGCGATGGAACTCATCTTCGCCATGCAGGACACCGCGATCGCGCCCGACTGGGATATCGAACTCGACACCCCGTCCGTGGGGCCCGATGATTCCTCGGGCGTCCGGGGACCCGTTCCGGGGGTTTCCGCCGCGGGAACCATGGCCTCCGGATCCTTTTCCGGATACGTTCAATCGATCCTCGATTATGAGGAATGGGAATCCCTCGATACCTCCATAGGCGGCCGCGTGCGCGCGAAGCTGGAATGGGATCCGAAAGGCCGGCTCCTGGACCGGGTCACCACCGTGTTACAGGCTTCGGATCGCAACGCGTACGTCGACGCTTCGGCCAAGGGGTCGGCATGGAAGAACATGCTCAAGCTGGAAGGGGACGCCCTGGCGGAAAGGAAACGCTGGCGGACCTACGGCGATTCCCTGGACCGGCTGTTCCTCCAGGCCAAGGCCGAGTTCAATACCCGGAGGTTCCGGAAGCCCTTGGCCATCGTGGCGCCCGTATTCGCGGAAATGGAACGGTTCCGGCATGATCGATTCGGGTCCCAATCCTACCGGTCCTTCGGCGCGAATCCGGGCCTGGAAGCCGTTTCGGACAACCTGCTCAAAACCGTGCTCCTGTCCTGGGACGCGCGGCGGACGGACTACCCGGACTTCCCTTCGGCATCCAACCTTCGCCAAGGCCCGGTGGCGTCCGGGGAATGGTACGGCGATCGCGTCGCCCTGGACGCGGAATCGGAATTCCAGACCTACCGTTACAACCGCGATACCTCCCTCTACCGCATGCGCCAGCTGGCGACCCGCGCAGGGGTCTTGGTGCGGACGCTCCCCTGGCTGAAAGCCGGGGTGCGGACCGTGGGGGAATCCGAATACGAGGATTACCGGGACAGCCTGGGCATCGTCACGCTGGACACCCTCCGGCCGGTGGATACGGTCCTGGCGGCGTTCCGCCTGCGGGGGACCCGGTGGACCGTTACGCCGCAATTGATCGCGGAATGGGCCTCCGCCTATTCCGCCAGCCTCGCCGCGTCCTTCTCCCGGGCCCGCTACCCGGTGCTGTTCGACGTGGACGGCCAGATCCTGCAGACCCCCAGGTACATCAATACCTCCGCGGACGATTGGCGCTTCCAGGCCGGGCTCAGCGCCCTGACGAAAGCTATCTTTTTCACTTTGTCCCTGGACTACGAGGTCAACCGGGTGCCAGCCTCCCTGAACTACTCGTCAACCGGTTCCAGCAAGGGCGTAAGCCTCAACTCCAACGTATTCTGGAAGGTCCAGCCCTGGATCGAAATCGATTTCACCTGCTCCGCGACCCGGAGGCTGGAGTTGGCGCCCGGGTTCCTGACGGGCAACATCAACGATAACGCCACCGCCTCGCTGGGCCTCACCTCGAGGCTCCCTTGAGGCGGCCCCTGCTCGGCGCCTTGCTGGGAGCCGCCGCCGCCCTGATCCTGCTTTTCGGATTCTCGGCCTGGCTGTTCTCCCGCAACATGGGGCAGGCCCGCGCCAAATCCGAGGCGCGCATGACCGGCCTGGCCGAATACATCGCGGAGCATCTCCGGGAGGACATTTTCTCCGTCCCCTTCGAGTTCCAGCCCTCCGCCTTTCCCGGACCTTACGCCGAAAAGCAGGGCGAATGGCTCGGCCGGCTCACGCGCGCCACGGGCCTGGAGCGCGCGGTGATCGCGGACTCCGCGGGAACGGTCTACGTCAGCAGCCAGAACCTGATCGGGAGCGGCGAGGAGATCCGCCCCTACCTGGTGGATACGGGACTCTTCGCCTCCGCGGCCCGCGACTCCCGCGCCATCTTCACCCCGCTCTCGGAGATCGACGGCGTGCATTTCCAGTCCCTATACTATCCCTTCACCCTCAGGGATAAACGGCAGATGCTGGTGCTGGAATCGGACCAGAACCTGATCGCCTACGTCGAGCAGTTCCGCACCTACCTCGCCTTCGCGTCCCTTTTCCTGCTGGCCCTGTTCGCGCTTCTGGCAGCGGGACTGTTCGCCCTGGAAAGGCAGTTCCAGGCCGCCTTGAGGGTCTCACGCCGCAACGAGCACTTGGCCTTCCTGGGCAGGACCAGCGCCGAGCTGGCCCATGAGTTGAAGAATCCCCTTGCCATAATCAAGGCTTCCGTGGACGTGCTGCGGAACAAACTGGATCCCGGCCGCGAACATCCGGCCTTCGGCTACCTGTCGGAGGAGACCATGCGCCTGTCGCGCCTCATCGGGAACATCCTGGGCTTTTCCAAGGACCGGCCGATGGAGGCGAGGCCCTTCCGGCCCCGCGAAGCCGTGTTGGAGGCGCGGGAGGCCTTGCGCGCGGATTACCCCGGGGTGGAATGGACCGTGGCGATTCCGGAGGAGCTGACCGCTTCCGGGGATCGGGACGCCTTCCGCATGATCGCCGAGAACCTGGGCCGCAACGCATCCAACGCCATGGGCGGCAAGGGGCGCTTGGCGGCCGAGTGGGAGACCCGAGGCTCCGGCGGGGCCATCGCCTTCTCGGACACCGGACCCGGCCTTCCCAAGGCCGTACGGGCGCGCCTGTTCGAACCCTTCGTTTCCGGCTCCAAGACGGGGACCGGTTTGGGGCTCTCCATCGTCAAGAGCCTTTGCGACCGATCCGGATGGACCCTCTCCCTGGCCGCGGACGCCGGAACGGACGGCAAACCCACTAGTTTTGAAATCGGGATCCCCAAGGCGGAAATCGCCGCACCGGCCAAAGGCCCGGGCCCTGCCGCGGTCCGGACCGCGCAAGGCGGCGCGCAGTGAAAGAGGAAGCATGTCCATGATACTGGTCGTCGATGATGAACCCAAGCTCCGCGCCCTGCTATCCATGGCGCTCACTGCGGAAGGCATGGAAGTCAAGGAGGCCGAGTCGGCCGAGGCTGCCCTGGACCTCCTGGGCCGCGGGGATGCCATATCCGCCATGATCACGGACGTGCGCATGCCCGGCATGTCCGGACTCGACCTGGTCAAGCGCGTGCGCCGGGAGCATCCCGGGATCGAATGCATCGTCATGACCGCCTACGCGGATTCCGGCACGGGCGTGGAGGCGATGCGCAATGGCGCCTTCGAATACGTGACAAAGCCTTTCGAAATGGACGAAATGGTGCTCTTGATCCGATCGGCCCTGGAGAAGGGCCGACTGCGGGAGGAAGTGGCCGAGCTGCGCGTGCGCGAGGCGGATCGCTACCAGATGGATCGGATCATCGGCGATTCCAAGGCGATCCAGGACGTGATACGCCAGGCCCGCATGGTCGCGAAGCGGGACACGACCGTGGTGGTGCGCGGCAAGAGCGGTACGGGCAAGGAACTTGTGGCGCGGGGCATCCATGCCGAAAGCGGCCGGGATGCCTTCGTGGCCGTCAATTGCGGCTCCTTGCCCGAGAACCTTCTGGATTCGGAGCTGTTCGGGCATGAGAAGGGATCCTTCCCGGGAGCGCATGCGCACAAGATCGGCTATTTCGAACGGGCGGGCGCCGGCACGATCTTCCTGGACGAGATCGGGGACGTTTCCCCGGCCATGCAGGTGAAGCTCCTCCGGGTGCTGCAGGATCGGGAGTTCGTCCGCGTGGGCGGGACGCGGGTGATACGCACCCAGGCCCGCGTGATCGCAGCCACCCACCTCAACCTGGAGGAGGAGGTCAAGAAAGGCGCCTTCCGCGAAGACCTGTATTTCCGCCTCAACGTATTCCCCATCTTCGTTCCCTCCCTGGTGGAGCACCTTGAGGACGTGCCGGCCATGGTCGACGCCTTCCTCACGCGATTCGGGCACCGGGCCGGGATCACCGAAGGGGTCCTGACCAAACTCATGGAATACTCCTGGCCCGGGAACGTGCGCGAGCTGGAGAACTGCCTGGAGCGGGCGGCCATCATCGCCGGCAACATGCCCTTGGAGACCATCCACCTGCCCGAGCATATCCGCCTGAAGCGCGTCCTGGACCGGCCTTCCGCGTTCCGGCTTCCCGAAACGGGCCTTTCCCTGGACGAGCTGGAAAAGAGCCTGATCCTGCAGGCCCTGGAAATCAAGGCCGGGAACAAGACCAGGGCGGCGGGCATGCTCGGCATCACGCGCCGCGCCCTCTATTCCAAGATGCATACCCATGGAATCAAGGGGTACGGCCCCGAGGAAACCCCGGAAGTACCGTAGCGTACCTGTTACCATGGAAACTCCGCCGACACCGCCGTCGGCGCCGCCGACACCGGCTCCCCGCTCGGGGGATCTCCGTCCTTGCATGCCCCCGGTACGGGGGTTTATTTTATTGATTGACAACCCGTTCATGCACGGTTCGCATGTCACCCATTCCTTCAAAAGGAGATCCCCATGTACAGGTTCAAAAATTCGGGCGGCCCCGGCCTCAAGGGCCTGCTGCTGGGAAGCCTAATGGCGGGAGCGATGGGCTTGGCCCTGTCCGAGCAGTCCTCCACTTACGGCGCGAAGGATGACGCGATGGGATCGCAGCAGTCATCGCAGACCTCCCAATCCGGATCGGCCACGGGATCCTCCGCGGCGCAATTGCCCCCCAACGTGACGCCCGGATGGAAGATCCGCGTCTGTTCGGAGAAGACCAAGGCCGATCAGATCCAGTTCAGGATCTCCCAGGCCGATCAGGGTGCGAAAGGGGCGATGAAATCCGGTTCCAAGAGCGGAAGCGCGAAGAACAGCGGTTCCATGAGCTCCAGCACCGGCTCCATGAGCCCGGACAATACCGGTTCCTCGCAAACGGATCTGGAGGAACAGGGCCGTCACGCGCAGTCCGGCCAAGGCGGAACCGACGCCCATACCCAGACGCTCGGCGGGTCCGGGTCGCAGACCGGAGAGACCCAGAGCGGCTCAACGGATCAATCGGGTCAGACCGCCCAATCCGGCCAGGCCACCCAGCCCGGGATGACCGATCAGTCCGGGGCCATCGGCCAGCAGACCGCAAGCTGGTCCCGCGGAGAACCCACGGAAATCCCTCTCCCCAGCGCCTTGCGCGAATCCGATCGAATCAAGGTCGAGGCCACTCCCGGCCAGAAGAACAAGATGGCTTCAGCCTGCCTGATCTACAATGATCACGTGGCGAAGAAGCTCAACTTCGACGACCGCGAAGTAAGCACCGTCAGAAAGACCGAATCGGGGGAATGCGGCTGCTGAATCCCACCCTCCCCTCCTGGCGACGGGCTCCCCGCCCACCGCCGCACCCCGATGGAACCCGCTTCGACGACCCCGAAGCGGGTTTTTTTGCGCTTATTCTTTATAATTTTGTCCCTCCCGCCGCGAATGCCGTCTTCAGCGGCCTGCGATTTTTTCCGGAACCTTCCGGGTACCAAGCCCGTATTACCGCCATGAGGAGACGGTTGTGACTGAAACTGTATTGACCAGAGCCGAAGAGACGTCCCTGATCGCCAGGGTCATAGGCGGGGAATCGGGCGCCTTCGGGCCGTTGGTCGATCGCTACCAGAAGCCCGTGCTCAACTTCATCTACAATATCGTCCGAAATCCGGATCGCGTCGAGGACCTGGGCCAGGAAACCTTCATCAAGGCGTTCCGGGCCCTCGGGACCCACGATCCCGCGAGGGCGGCATTTTCCACCTGGCTCTTCACCATCGCCCGGAATACCTGCTTCGATGAATTGCGCCGCCCCAAGATCATCAAGGCCGGCCTCGAGGTCCTCGATGAAACCTTGGACCGGTCCTATGGACCTCACGACCCGCAAGGTCTCTTCGTCCTTCTGGAAAGGGTCCTGTCGGGGCTTCCGGAAGATCAACGGGAAGCCTTCGACGTGGTTTGCACCCAGGGTATGAGCCTGGAAGAAGCGTCCGTCATCCTGATGTGCCCCGTGGGCACCGTCAAATCCCGCGTCAACCGCGCCCGGGAAGTCCTTCGACGCAAGGTCCTGGGCCATACTCCGACCCAAGGAGGTCATCATGCAAAACCATGATTCGGAAAACCTGCTGGGGGAATTCGCCGCCTCCCGCAAACTGGATTGGACGCCCACCCCCGGCTTCGCCGATCGAGTCAAGGCGGGCCTGGCCCTGGAATCCGCCGCTTCGAGCAAGGAAGCGCACCCTGCACCCCGGCCCTCGGCCGCCAGCATCCTTGGGTCCCCGCTTGAGGGCTTCCATGCAACCGGAAAAGACGGTCGGCGCTCGGCCCTGGCCCGGCTCCTGGAGAAGCTCGCCTCCCCCCGTAACCTGGGGGTTGCTTTCGCCTCTATCGCCTTGGCGGCGGGCGCCCTTGTATGGCGCGCGAAAACCGCCGCGCCCCTTATCCTGGACGAATCCGGAATCACCCGGGTCAAGGGCGAGGAATTCCGCCTTGGCTTCCTGGCCGGCGGCCCCGTCCTCGCCGAGGTCGCGCCCGGACAGTCGTTCCGGGCGGGAGACCGCCTGCAACCCTTGTATTCCTCGGCCCGGGAGGGATTCATCGCCCTCTTTTCCATCGATGAGGTCGGCACCGTGACCAGCTACTCCGAAGGCCCTGGCCATGCCAGTCCGCCCGCCCAAGGCCGGACCCTCCCCTATGCCGTCGAACTGGACGGCAGCAGCGGCGGGGAATTGTTCATCGCCATCCGGACCGACGTACCGGCCGACCGCCGCAAGGTGGAGTCCGAACTCAGGAGCGCCTGGGAAGCCAACGGGCGCAAGCTCGAAGGCATGAGGCCCAGCCTGGGGCGCGCCGGTTTCACGGATGCGCGCATTTCAACCTTCCAAATCGGAAAGCAAGGAGGCATGCTGTGAAGACGGCCGCTTTTTCGGATTCCATCGCCAAACCCCTTTCCGCGCCTTTCGCCGCGCTCGCCGCCGCCATCAGCTTGGGCCTTTTGTGGGCTCCGTCCGCCAGGGCCAATACGGTGCGACTCGCCATCGTGGCGGGGCATAACCGCGGGGAGGCCCAGGATATCCCGCTCAAATACGCCGAGTCGGACGCGGATCGGTTCGCGGCCCTCTTGTCGCAAATCGGGGGGCTGGAGGAGGACAACCTGTTCCTGCTCAAGTCCCCGACGCCCACCCTCATGCGGTACGCATTCTCCGAACTCACGAAAAAAGCCAAGTCCCTGCAAGGCAAGGACGACGTGGTGTTCTTCTTCTATTTCTCCGGTCACGGCGACAAAGGCAAGATCAAGCTGGGCAACCAGGGATTCGCCTTGGAGGAATTGCGAGGCCTGATCGACAGCCTGCCTGCCCAGATCCGCATCGGCGTCTTCGACGCCTGCCAGAGCGGATCAATCACCCACCTCAAGGGCGGCAAGACGGTCAAGCCCCTGGTGCTCGAACAGGAGACCAACGGCAAGGGGACCATCCTCATTACATCCAGCTCCGAGGACGAGAATGCGCAGGAATCCGAGAACCTGCAGGGTTCCTTCTTCACCCATCACTGGCTGAGCGGCCTGCGCGGTCCGGCGGATCTGAGCGGCGACAAGCATGTCTCCCTCATGGAGGCGTACCAGTACGCGTTCCAGAAGACGGTTGTGAACACGGAAGGCACTACCGGCGGCATCCAGCATCCCAATGCGCGGTTCCAGGTGGACGTGGAAGGCGATATCGTGATCACGGATCTGGCGGCCGGGGACGGCGGCATCCGCTTTCCTCCCGAAACCGAAGGGCACTTCCTGGTCGTCGATCGGAATTCCGTCATCATGGCCGAGTTCCAGAAGGAACCGAAGCGGGAAATCTTCCTGGCCCTGGGCCCAGGTTCCTACACCATCTTCAAGAAGGACGGCAAGAACCTGAGGCATGCGGAAACCGAAATCGCGCTCGGCCAGATCACCGTGTTCGACGAAAAAGGATTGAAGCGCGGCACCCTGTACGCAAGCTACAACAAAGGCGGCGAAAATAAAGTGGGCCCCGGGGAGGACCGTAACCTGGCCCAGGTCCATCCCTATTCCTTCTACCTGGGCTTCGCCAACGACAACGGCATCGCCGGCAACGCCGGGCTCAATTATTCCCTCTTCTCCCTGCTGGCCCTGGATTTCCGTTTCTATTTCAAGAATTTCCTGGAAAAGGATCAGGGCAAGAGCTATGCCTTCCGTCCCGGCATCGAGGTCCACCATTTCGCCTCCAGGAACTTCCAGGTTTCCCTTCGGGCGGGCTACAACTTCGGGTATCGTCCGGGGTACATCTCGTACGAAAAGACGGAAATCGCCAACCCCTGCTTCGACGGGACCGGAAATCAGCTGGAAACCTCCGATCCCAGGTGCGGTCTGGTATACCGGGAGGATGTATGGTCGCGCCATACCCAGGTCCGGCTCTGGGAGTCCTCCCTGGGACTCCGATATTGGATCCATCCCAGGTTCTCCCTGGACCTCGCCGCCGGGTTCGAATACGGGAAGACCACGGGCTGGGAAAGGCAATTGGTGCGCACCCAACCCCTCGCGTTCGGCTTGGGGCTCCACTTCTGATGGCAACTGCAATGTTACGGCTCGCCTCTGCCGCGTCGGCCATCCTGGCCATCCTCGGGTCGGTCGCGCCTTTGAGCGCGCAAGGTCCGGAGTGGCTGCTCTTCAGGGACTATACCTCCATCATCTCCCAGACCCAGGACGGCGACACGTCCTGGATCCTGACCACGGACGGCCTGGTCAAACTGGTTCTCGGCACCGGAAAGGCATCCCTTCCGGAGGACCTCCCCGGATCCTCCGGCCCGGATTGGAGCCGAGTGGAATTCTTGCGCACCCTAAAGGGCGGGCGCAAATGCGCCCTGCAAAAGCCCATGGACCTTTGGACCTGGGCCGACGGGAAATGGACCCTGCACCGCCCCGCCGGAAACCGGATCGCGGCACAATCAGCCAACGACCTCGCCTGCGGCGAGGACGGATCGGCCTGGATTGCCACATGGGAAGGTGTGGTCCGGTTCCAATCCGGCGATTGGTCCATCCTCAATCCAGGGCTGGACAATCCCGATTATGCCAACTATCCTCCCTCCGGCCAAAGCGTGGAAGGAATCCGATTGGACGCCGAAGGCGTTCCGCATATCCTGACCGAGGGTTATGTCGCCGGACTCCGGGAGGGCCGGTTCGTGCCGGAGTTCCGCCGCAACGGCTACCATTTGTCGATGAACGATGCCATGGGACGCTCCAGGGCCTTGGATCTGGCTTGCGCTCCCGACGGCTCCATGTTCGTAGCCGCCGGCGACGCGCTCTACCGGATGGAAAAGGACGGCCTGACCTGGAAACGGATCCCGTATGATCCGGCCGATACCTCGGCCACGCCGGCGTACGGCCGGATTAAAACCCGTACCTTGCTTTCGGCGGGCCTTGAGGGCGTATGGGTCGGATCCTCGGGCGGCATGTTCCGCTTTGCGGACGGCAAGTGGGCCCGATCCGGCGAAGGCTTGGCGTCGCCCGTCGGGACGCGTATTACCAGCCTCGTCGTTGATGGAAGCGGTCGGGCCTGGGCGGGAACGCCCCAAGGGTTGTACTTCAGGGATGCGAGTTCCGGGGATCAGGGAGCATGGAACCCACATCCCTTGTTCCCGGGGTCCACGGCCTTGAGGGGCGCGAAAGCCTTCGCAGCCACCGGGGACGGGAAGGTCTGGGCAGCCACCGGCGATCTTCGGCTTTCGGTTTTCGACGGGAAATTGTGGAATCATGCCGATAGCGTGGAGAGCGGGATAAACCGGCTGGCAGCGGATACGTCCGGTATCTTTACCTGGGACGGGAGTAAGTGGACGCGGATACCCTTCCCGGGGCCGATGGACCGCGATTTCTATCCATTGGAAATACGGCAGCTCGCCATCGGCAAGGATCATAAGGTATGGGCCCTGCAGGGCAGGAGCGCCTATCGGCGGGACGGCGATTCCTGGAAGGCCATGTGGACGGCAGGGTCAAACGTGAATCCGGCCCTCTTCCCGAACGGAATGCCCAGCCGCATGGAATTCGGTCCGGACGGGAGGCTTTTCCTCGCCGCTGAAGGCAGCCTCGGGATTTACGACGGGACGGTATGGAAACTGCGCTTTCCGGGGAATGCCCCGCTATCCGGGGAGCGCATCGATGCCCTTCTGGTGGATGCCGCCGGGAACGCATGGATCGGGACCGAATCAGGCTCTTCGGTCTACCGCCAAGGCGGGGTGATCGCGGCCCGGAAGCGGGCCCAAGGCGGAATCCTTACGGTAACACCTGGAATACCCCGGCCCGGCCGCGGCATGGCCATCGGATCCGCGGCGGTCGCGGGCGCCGCCTGGCATGGCAGGGAATTCTCGGCGGATGGGAGAAGGCTGCCCGCGGCGGGCCTCCGGCCGCTCCGGGCCCCCGTGCGCCGGCCCTCTTCTTCCACGAAGGGGGATTGAGCCCTGGCGGGCCGTCCCGCCGCGCCTCTCCGCATCGCCCGGTCCGGTGGGCCCCGGAGCCCCCGGAAAGCTTGCTACCTTAATAACCATGTCATGCATCGCATTGCTCACGGATTTCGGAACGGAAGACTGGTTCGTCGGGACCATGAAGGGCGTCATCGCCGCCATCAACCCCAAGGCATATGTCATCGACCTGTGCCATGATATCCCCCCCGGGGACATACGCGCCGGGGCCTTCGCCCTGTTGGCGTCCTACCGTTATTTCCCGCGCGGCACCATCTTCGTGGCCGTGGTCGATCCGGGCGTGGGCGGCCCGCGCGAGGCGCTCCTCGCCGAAGCGCATGGCTGCCATTTCATCGGTCCGGACAACGGGTTGCTCGCCTATGCGTTGGCCGGGGGACCTCCCGGAACCGGAGGACGCCAAGACGCCTCTTCCCTGAAACCGCCCTCTACCGAGGCTCCCGGGCCCCGCATCCGCGTCATCGAGAATCCCGCCTACCGCCTGCCCGACGCGGGGACCACCTTCCACGGCCGCGACGTATTCGCCCCCGCCGCCGCGCACCTGAGCCTGGGCAAGCCCGCGGGTTCTTTCGGCAAGCGCAAGGAGGACTTCGTGGAGCTCCCCTTCCCCGTACCCTTCCGGTTACGCGGCACCGTATCCGGCCAGATCGTCCACATCGATCGCTTCGGCAACGCCATCACCAACCTGACCCCGCGGGATCTGGACGCCGCCCTGCCGGACCGGTCCGAGAGGGCTGGAAAGGCGGAGAAGGCCGACAAGGGGTCCAGACAAGAAGGTTCAAGGCAGGAAGGTTCAAGGCAGGAAGGTTCAAGGCAGGAAAAGAACGCGGCGAGGAAGAGCGTCATCGTGAAAGCCAAGGGGAAATCCTTCCCGCTCGCCAACTTCTACGCGGAAGCGGGCCCCGGCCGGCCCCTGTCCGTGGCCGGATCCGCGGGTTTCCTGGAACTGTCCATCAACGGCGGCAATGCCGCCAGGAAGTTCGGCCTGAAACGCGGCGATCCGGTCCGTATCGCCTGACTTCCACGGGCCTGGGATTGTTCCCGTACCCATTCCGCGGAAAAGTGATATCTTACAAGGATGAAGGATAAATACGGCGAATACCTGGGCGCGGCCATCCGCGCCGCGGAAGAAGCGGGCAGCATCGCCAAGTCGATGCAGAATGGGCTCCGGGACATCCGCTTCAAAGGCGAAAAGGACGTGGTCACCGAGGCCGACTTCGCCTGTGACGCGGCCATCCGCAAGGCCTTGATCTCGGCCTACCCCTCCCACAATATCATCACCGAAGAGGAAGCGGCCGTGGAACGCGGCAGCGACTTCACCTGGTACGTGGATCCCATCGACGGCACGGTCAACTATTCCCGGGGCTTCCCCCTGTGGGGCGTATCCATCGGCCTGCGCCGGGGCGCGGCCATGATCGCCGGCTGCATCTGGCTGCCCGCCCTGGAAGAGATGTTCACCACCACCTTGGGCGCCGGAGCCTACCTGAACGGCAAACGCATCCAGGTCAGCCAGGTCGCGGAAATGCACGCCGGCATCATCTCCCACGGGGATTTCAACGTCGGCAATACCGCGGAACAGCGCCAGGACCTGAACGTAAAGAACCTGCAGTTGCGAGGCCGGACCGCGGCGGCGCTGCAAAGGGTCAAGTGCCTCGGATCGGCGGTGGTGGAAGGGTCCTTCGTGGCGGCCGGGCGCATGGAGGCCTACTGCATGCTGGCCATGAAACCCTGGGACGTGGCTGTGGGCAGCCTGCTGGTCACCGAAGCCGGAGGTAAGGTCTCCCATCTGGACGGATCGGAGTTCTCCATCGACGGCAACGATGCCCTGTTCAGCAACGGCATCCTCCACGGCCAGCTCCTCAAGGTCCTGCACCCGGACTGAAAAACGGGTACGGCCTATCCGGCCGGCTTCCGGAAGGAAACGGCCTTGGAGCCCGGAAAGGGAGGGTCGGTCTATTTGTCCTTGTCGGACATGGAAGGGTCCAGAAGGTCGCAGACCTTTTGGAGCAGCCCATTGGGGCTGAAGGGCTTGGGCAGGAAATCCGCTTCCGCGTCCCAGACCTCGATTTGCACGTTCACGTCCGCATTATAGCCGGAAATGTAGAGCACCTTCATCTCGGGCCGTTTTGGGCGCAGGAACCGCGCCAACTCCATGCCGTTCGTCCGGGGCATGACGAGGTCCGCAATCAGGAGGTTGATTGGCCCCTGATGGCTTTCGCTGACGGTCTTGGCTTCGTCGCTGTCCTTGGCTTCGAGGACGTTGTAATCGTTGATTTTAAGGATTTCCTTGACCAGGGTGCGGTTCGAGGCGATATCGTCCACCACCAGGATCGTAGGTTGTTTTTCCGTCATCAGCCTGTCCGCGTTCAGCCGCCAACCGGTGGCCTAAACCTGAAAACTATATTATTACCTGTCCTGGAAGTACAAAATAGCGCCCGGAATCCTCTGGAAACTACCGGGAAACAGGCCCGGGGAAATTCCTTTCCCCGGTTCCTTGGGAAGTTTACGGCCGAAAGCCCGCCAGCAGCTTCGAACGGGTGGAATGTTTCAACCTTTTGAGGGCCTTTTCCTTGATCTGCCTGACCCGTTCCCGGGTCAGGTTGAACCGCTGGCCGATCTCCTCCAGGGTGTAACCCGTGTCCACGCCGATGCCGAAATAGAGTTTGACGACCTCCTCTTCCCGGTCCCCCAAGGTGCCCAATACGTTGCGGACCTTGCTTTTCAGGCTATTGGTCAGGCAGGGTTCGTCGGGGCTTTCCGCGTTCTCATCCTTGAGCATGTCCCCGAGCTTTCCCTCTTCATCGGCCTGGAGCGGAGACTCCAGGGAAATGGGATTCGCCGAGAGCTGCATGCACTCCTGGACTTCCTTCTCGTCGACGGAAAGGTGGAAGGAGAGCTCCGAATGGGAAACCGAACGGCCGAGCTTCTGTTCCAGCTTGACGCTGGACTTTCCGATGCGATGGATGGCGCTCACGCGGTTCAGGGGGATGTTGATGATGCGGGACTGTTCCGCCAGGGACTGGAGGATGGCCTGGCGGATCCACCAGACGGCGTAGGAGATGAACTTGAAATGCTTGGTCTCGTCGAATCGCTTGGCCGCCCGGATGAGCCCGAGATTGCCCTCGTTGATGAG
>JAQBPO010000086.1 GCA_028287465.1 Fibrobacterota bacterium | reverse complement strand
GGCGCATTCGAATCCGGACGGGCTCCTGCCGCCTTCGCGCTTTCCGGTTCCGGCTTAACGACCGGCG
Source organism: Fibrobacterota bacterium (assembly GCA_028287465.1). Taxonomy (GTDB): domain Bacteria; phylum Fibrobacterota; class Fibrobacteria; order UBA11236; family UBA11236; genus Chersky-265. The sequence goes on along the minus strand of JAQBPO010000086.1, from coordinate 95,193 downwards.
GATCGATCGGCGAAACCACGCTGCGAGCCCGGCCCGGCGCTCCCGTGGTATCCTTCACGTATCCCGTATCGCTCTGCCGCCAACGCCCGAAACCGCCGGCCTCCCCCGCAACCCCGGAGTAACCCCCGTCCACTACGGGAGCGGCCTCCGCGGCCATACCTTGCCGGACCGGAAAGGCGGACGCCAATATTGCCAGGGGCAGGGCCCTCCCGAAAAACCGTACCGCCCCGCCCCAGGCCCCCAAGAAAAGCCCAAGGCATCCCCTCATGGCGATCACTGGAATACCACCACGGATCGGAGCATCTGCTTGGTCTGGGAGGAACCGGTCGCGTTCACGGTGATTTTCACGAGGTACCGGCCGTTCCGGGCCCACCGTCCCCCGTCGGCCTTCCCGTCCCAATAGAAATCGACCGGCGCTTTCGGAACGGTCTTGTGGTCCACCAGCAACCTCACCAGTTCCCCGTCAAGGTTGTAGATCTTCACCGACACGGTAACTTCTGAGCTACGGTCCGATTCCGGATGGATCCGGATGCGGGTCCCGTACTGGGTATTCCCGTCCCGTTCCGCCAGGACCAGGGGGCTGAAGGGGTTGGGGATGATCCGCACATCGCCCGCGGTGAGGTCCTGGGAGGCCGTCAGCAGGCCGTAATAACTCCCGTCCATTTCCCGGATATCCGCGGACAGGGCCGGGACGCCGAAGGAATTGGTTCCGGCGGCCACGGAGTCGGCCATGGCCTTGAAGTCCAGGCGGGACGTATCGAACCGCTTCAGGGCGTTCTTCCGCGGGCGCGCGGAGGCGGGGATGCCCAAGGTCAGGCGGGGGGCCTTGGAAAATGCGGCTCCTGCCGGGTTGGAAACCTCGTACAGGCTTCCCGACACGGCGTACGTGATTCCGCTGGAAAACGACCGCGCCACCGACCGCTTGTAAAGGCGCAACATGGCCTGGCTCTTGTCCGTGAAGCTCGACTCGGCGATCGCCATTTCGAATCCGGGGTCGTTGAAGACGAGGCGGGCGGTATCCGAGGGCGATAGGATCTGGCCCACGTTGAGGCCGCGGGCCAGGGAGTCCCTGCCGGCCCCCAATTCGGTCGAGGCCTCGGAGCCGTCCGCGTTGACCTGCCGCGCCAGGATGCGCAGGGGCCCTATGAAGCGGGGATCCAGGTCCGCCTGCAGTTCCCGGACCGTCCCCGCCTGGGGCGGTACCAGGGTGATCACGGCGTTAGGCACCACCGGGGTTGGTGGCGTGGTGGTGGTGTCGTACCCTGCGATGAAAAGCCCGAATGAGGCGGGAGCGGGGATGTCCGCGACCTCGCCGAGGGTGGAGCCGAGCTCCAGTTTATTGACGACGGCGGTGACGACCTCGGTGGGGATGGAGAGGCTTTTCTCGATCCCGTCCAGGGTTACTATGGCCGTCAACCGGTTCCATGGGCCGGCGCCGTTCCGCTTGGGCAGGGAGGCGGACCTTTTCGGGAGCGCGGCCGTGGGCAGGGAGGTCTGGTAGGTAAGGGTGCGCTTGGATCGCTTGTCGAGCTTGATGGCCAGGAGGGTGTCGATCTTCCATGTGATCGAGCCCCGTTGATCCACCGCCGTATCGAGCCGGCGGCCGGCCGCGTCGTAGGCGTGCAGATGGAGTTCGCCCCGGGTGCGCGCTGGGAGCCGCAGGCTGTCCCCTGCGGCGAGCTTGAGGAGGGCGAGATCTCCGGAAGCCGTCACCTGCGCCTGGAAGCGTCGCGACGGGTCTTCGTTGGAATAGGTCATGCCGCCCGATCGGATGACGAAGAAATACGTGAGCAGGCCGCCTTGCGGACCCGGCCGGAACCGGATGGTGCGGGGGCCCGGCGGTCCGAAAACCTGCCCGGCGGGGATGCGGAAGGTATCGGAGGGGGCGCCGTATCCGTATACGAGGAAGGCGGAATCGATGCGCGCTTGGGCGTCCAAGGCCAATTGCGCTTCCCCATTGCGGAAGGAAAGCGGCCCCGTCCGATGCGTGAAGGGCAAGGCCAGGGTGATGGCGGTGTCGGGAGAGCCCGCGGCGGGCAGGAAGAAGGAATATCGCGCCACCGGGATGATCCCTATGCTGTCGGCCGCCGCGGTCAGGGTGTAGGTTCCCGAGGCGGCCCGCTCCAGCTTCAGGCCGGCCGGGAATTCCATCGCCTGCGGCGTGACCAGGCGGATGGTCCCCTTCGCGGGGTTTCCGCCGACGGTGAGGGAGATGGTCAAGGACTTGTCGGCCTTCTTGAGGACGAGATCCAATCCGGTCTTCCAGACCCCGTCGCGGATGACCACGATCGGTTCCGCGTCCAGGCCGTAACCCGGCAGGCCGCACGCGAGCCGGTAGGTCCCGTCCGGTATGCCGTCCAGGGCATAGGCCATGGCGCCATCGGCCCCGGGCAGGGCGGAACGCTGCGGGGCGGCGGAAGCGATCAGATCCAGGGTCGCGGGATTGAGCAGGCTGACGGTCGCGGTCGCGGGATCCGCCAGGGTATCGGGGGAAAGCTTGATGTTGCCGAGGATGGACGCGAGTCCCCGGAGCGGCAGATCCTGGATGACGGTGGAGCGCGGGGTCGCAATCCGGATCAGGGCCGATTCCGGCAAGGCCTTTCCCGGGCCCGTGACCATGAGCAAATAGGTGCCGGTATCCGCGGAGAGGGAATACTCGCCTCTCAGATCCGTAACGGCTTTCTGGGAAGCGGCGCGCGACCGGTCGATGAGTTCCACGGTCGCGGACGGCAGGGGCGAGGATTGCGATTCCCCGGAAGCGGGCCAGGTCACGATGGATATCCTGCCTTTGACCAGGGATGCCCCGGGTCCCAGGGCGAAACGCAGGTTGGCCGCTTCCGCGATCTGCACGCTCTTCTGCTCCGAAGTGAATCCCGTGCGCGACGCGATGACGGTATAGGCGCCCGGCGCCAGGAAGGCTGAGAAGACCCCTTTATCGTCGGTGAGCAGGGAGCGTATCAGGGTCCCCGCCGCGGACCTGACCGTGACCTGGCAGCCGGACAGCGGGGCCCCTTTGTCATTGGCCACGTAACCCGTCAGGGAGCTTTGCGCTCCGATCAGGGTAAGCCTGCCCAGGTCGGCCGATTTGCCCGCCGCCAAGGCCACCAGGGTATCCGGGCGGGTCTGGTAGTCCGGTTTGGAAAGCGAAACCGCGTAGGTGCCGGCCGCGGCGCCCAGGAGGAAGAATCCCTGCGCGTCGGTAACCCCGGTGATGGTCCTGCCTCCTCCGGAAGCGGTCACCGTCACGTTGACAAGGTCCGCGCCCGCCTGATCCGCCGCGCGGCCGGTGATGCGGGAGGTGGCTTTGGGCAACACCACATCCAGATGGAGCGGGGCCTGCAGGTCCAAGGTCACCGTACGGACCTGGGAAAGGAATCCGTTCTTGGAAAACGCCAGGGAATAACCGCCCACCGCCAGGACCTTTTCCGCGTCGCCGGAATTGGCGGTGAAGAGGGGAAGGGCATCCGCGCTGCCGTCCAGGGGCGTCACCTCGATGCGGACGTCGCCCAAGGGGCCGCCGTCGGCGCCATCCGATTGGACCGATAGGGAGAGGGTCTGGACGTCGTTGCGGTATTGGAACGAGGTGGTATCCCCGACCACGCTCGCGCCCGCCTCGTTCACGGCGAACACTTTCCAGATATAGCGCTTGGTCAGCAAGGTGCGCTTGGCGTCCAGCACGGCGAAGGTATCGGTGACCTCCGTATGCCAGATCGGGAAGAGGACTTCGACGGCGTCCTGGGTTTCCAGGGAATAGATGAAGAGCTGGTAGGTGTTGGCCGCGCTCCCGCCCGCGGCGGCCTTGGCCGCGGACCAGCGGAAGGCGATCGCGCTGTCCTTCGATGCGGTAAGGATGATGTCCTGGACCGGTTCCAGGTTCCCGGGCTTGCCGAGAACGGAACCGGCCGGCTGGATGGTGAAGAGCTTCAGGCCTTGGGCCTTGGTGGAGGTGGCCAAGGTACTGCGGCCGTCATAGTTGTTGAGCACCACCAGGTTGTACGGCACGTTTGGGGAAAGGGGCGGCGCGGGGACCTTGGAGAAGTTGCCCGAGGGATCCGGCGTGCCGTAGGCGATGCTGGACTTGGTGGTGATCGCCTGCCAGATGATGCTCGCCCCTCCTACGGTGCCCTTCTCGGTATTGATGTCCAGGGCCTGATCGGACAGAAGCAGGTGATAGGCGGGCACTCCGGGAACGGGGGTCCAGGTGATGCTAGGGCTGGAGGAGGATTCCAGGGCCTTTGGAGCCGTGATGGAAACCGCCTGGCGCGAGACAACCCAAAGCGGAAGCTCCTGGGAGACCGCCTTGCCGTCCCTGCACGAGGCGATCAGGTAGTGGAACCCCAATCCCATTTGGGGACCGATCTTTCCGGTGTCATGGTCCGTCGGCTTGAAGGAAAACACCAATGCCGTGGAATCCTTCGAAACCGCGGTCGCCGCGATGACGCGGGTACCGTGGCCGGCCAGGGCGCTCCCGACCGGAGTCGGGCCGCGGAACAGGGTGCAGGAATCCGGGGACGGGGCCTTGGCGGGAGGGTTCGCGGCGATGGCGATGCGCACCAGGGAATCGGGGAAGACCTCGCCTTTGGGAGCTTGGACGATCAGCAGGTTGGTCTGCGCGGAGAGAACGCAAAATGCGAAATGCAAAATGAAAAGCGAAAAGCGGAATATATTTTTCATTTTGAGGTTTCGCTTCCGTCTCTCAGAACGCGTAGGACACTCCGCTTCGCACGGCAGGCAACGGCGAGATGAAGAAATCCGCGTTGAAGACCAGGGGATGGCCCCAGGTGAATCCGAAATCGAGGATGGGCACCAGGGGATCCCCGTCCCATTCCAAAGGGGACAACCCCGACAACATGTGGCCCTTGTCCCCGTAGCTCATGTTCAGGCTGTGCAGGCCTAGATCCCCATGGAACCACCCCAGCCTGGTCGCCAGGCAGATCACCTGGTCGGGGAACAGGTCGAGATCGACCACGCCTTCCGCGTCCACCGAGCCGCTGTCTTCGGCGGGTCGCGCGCCCGCGGCTTTCTCCGGGTTTTCCATGTGGATGGAAACCCGGCCGAAAACCTTGGTATAGCTCAGCGAAAGCCTGCCCGGGAGGATGTCCAGGGAGACCGTATGGGATTGGGGCAGGAGAAGTATGAGGCGATCGTGGATGTGGATTTCCCTCTTTCCCGTTTCCCCGTCCAGCAGGCGGCGGAGGTTGTCCGAGGCCAGGAAGGAATCGGGTTCCGTGAAGCGGGGCTCGAAGGTGCCGGGATCGATGAAATACGGGACCGAGTAGGTAACATCGATGTGACCCTTGGCCTCCATGCGCGCACCCATGCGCGAAACCAGCCGCACCGGGCCCACCCCGATCGCCATTTCCGGGCTCCAGGCCTTGCCTTCGTAAAAGCCGTCCGCGGTCCCGTAGACCTTGTCCGCCGGGTATTCCACGAGGAAGGAGGTATTTCCCGCGTCCCCGCCCACTTCGATACGCCCGGACAGGTCGGGCCGGAGGTCCCCCGACGTGCGCGCCGTGAACTGGTGCTTGTGAACCTGGAATCCGAGCTCGATCAAGCGGGAGGGCTTGAAGGCGTAGCCGAAGCTTAGGGAGCGCCAATGCATGTCGAAAAGGAGCGGCATATGGATGCTGCCCTTCAGCAGAACCGAGCCGGATCCGGGAAGCGTGGTGTCCAGGTTGAAGGTGGCATTGCCCAGGGCGCCGGATACGGTCAGGCTGGCATTCTCCCTTGCCGCGAAGAAGGCGACGCCGCCGAACATGGGGGCGGAGACGTCCACATGGGCGTTCAGATGCTGGGAAACCCGCGCGAACAGTTCCGGGATGACCACGGCGGAATCGGCCACCGATCCCAGGAGTTTCTGCGCCTGGGCCGAGGCGTTGAAGGGGAGGTTCAGGCTAACCAAGGCATTGCCCTCGTCGAATCGATGCGCCAGCGGTGATTTCAGGAATTCATACGAGAATGCCCCGCTCAAGGTGGCATCCGCCTTCCCGATCAGCAGCAAGGGCTGGGAACGGAGGGCGCCGGAAAGGGCCAAAACGAGGAGCAACACAGGAAACGCATGGGCGGAGGGACGGGTTGCCACTCCCCGAGTGTAGCATTCGCGGGCGGCCTAATTCCAATTGGGACGGGAGTTTAGCGCAAAACCGGAAGAGGTTCGGCAGGGTTCCTGCCGGCTAGGAAGGGATTTTCGGAAAGGGGAGACTCTCTTCACGCACTCCATAGGAATGCATGCTCCAGGACGGAGCGTCCGCGTTCAAGGCTTCAGGAGCCTAAGCCCGCGGTCGGGCTTCCACTTCGGACTCATCGAGGGCCGAAGGGTGGGGAATCCGCTCTGGGGCCCTAGGGACCCCCGGAAAAGCGGTTTGGGTTAGCGGCCGGCCACTAACGAAGAGTCGGCGTTTTCGGCCGTCTCTTGCGCCATGGACTGGGTCAAGACCTCGGTCAGCTCCGGAACGTCCCGGATCTGGGTCTTCATATCCGCCGAGAACCGGAACAGGGCCACCTTCCGACGCCCAAGGGGACAAATTTCCCCTGTGCGAGGGTTCCGGGCAGGCCGAGGCTTGCGGACCTTCGTGTAGAAGGTGCCGAATCCACGGATTTCGATGGTTTTCTCCTGAGCCAGATACTCGCCGACGAGCCGCATGAACTGCTCGGCGACTTCTTTGATTTCCAGCTGGGGATGACCGCTCGATTTCGCTGCTTCGGAAACCAGGTCCTGTTTGGTCACATTCTTCAAATTAACCTCCTCTACCGCTAGATGTTGTGGTTAACAGACTGAAGATAACAACGGCATGTAGATGCTTTCAAGCCAATTTTGAGATTTTTTACGGAAGCTTTCGACCGGGAGGTCCGACGCCACCGGGGCTGGCTGACGGCGAGTTCGATTTCTCCATCAAAGATGGAGCCTTCGATTTTTACAGGGATTGGGTCTCTGCGTTCATGGAAGCCATGCTTTGCGGCAATCTGTGATCGGGTCCGAAGGAAAGGATTTTCGAGCACACCCCTTCGCAATCGGACCGGGTGCCGTAGAACACGATTGTCTTGCCGGTCATGTCGACTTCCACGGCGCATCGGAAGGCGTTCTCGCGTGACAGTTTGCACGCGGATGTGAGCATCTCAACGACGTAATCGTAGGTGTGTTCCTCATCGTTGAAAAGCACGACTTTCCAATTGAGGGCGGGCTTGGCCAGGGTCTCGGTGCCGGTCTCGCCTTCTTCCTTGGGGGATGTCTTACCGGGTTCGTCGCTCATTTGTCCCATCACCCTATTTTTCCATGACCTTTTCCCAGAAATATTCCCAGGCGAGTTGCTGTTCCCCCGGTCCGAAGCTGTGCTTGCGGCGGAAGGCGGAGTCCAGGTATTCGTTGATGGTATCGATGGTCTGACGCAGGAAGAAGGCCTGGCGGCTCTGCACGAAGGCGAGATCGTCGAAGGTGTGCGTGGGCATGTAGACTTCGAGGGGATTGAAGTTCTCCCCTTCCTGCACGCTGGAAAGGACGACCTTGAGGTAGCGCTGGAAGAACGCGTCCACGAGCTGGCGGTTCTCCTCCTCGTGGTCGCCCATCAGCTTTTCGAACAGGCGTTCGCCCGATTGCGAGCTCTTCAGGAGCTGTACGAAAAGGCCCAAGGCGGAATCATCGACCTTTTGGGAGAGTTTCAGGAGTTCATGGGAGCTGAGGCGATTCAGGTCTTCGGATTTGCGGAATCCTGGCCCGTCCACGAGGCCGGACAGGTAGATCAACATCATTTTCTCGTAGTCTTCTGAGAGCATGTGATGCTGTGTTTCCGGACCGGTGTTTATGGGCCCCGAGACGCGGTCTGGCGTATGTGCACACTCGTTAATATAACTATTGGGCTTCCGCCGTGAGGCGGTCTTTTGCGAATCGGCGCAATTACAACCCGGCTACCAGACGCTTGAAGGCTTTCCCGCGTTCCTTGTAATTTTCGAACATCCCGAAGGAGGCGCAGGCGGGAGACAGGGCGACGGAGCCCTTGCCGATCCGTCCCATCAGGAAATCCACCGCTTCCTCCAGGGTGGAACAGGCCTTGGATTCCTGGATGCCGATGCCGCCCATTTCCGAGGCCGTTGCGAGGCGCGTCCGGGCCGCGCGCAACTCCTCGCCCAAGCGCCCGGCGGTCTGACCGATCAGGGCGATCGCCTTCACATGACCGGCCCCCGCGATGATCTCCGCCATCTCCGCGAAGTCCGCATGCTTTTCCGAGCCGCCCAGGATCAGGCCCAACGGCGCATCCTTGAGGGCGTTTATGGCGCCTATCGTGGCTTCCGGCCGGGTGGCGTAGGAGTCGTTGTAGAAGGAGACGCCGCTCCGTTCGCGGACGAACTCCAGTCGATGCTCAAGGCCCTTGAACGCCATGGCCGCGGCCACCACATCCCGGGGCTCCGCGCCCAATTCCAGGGCGAGCGCGCCGGCCGCAGCGATGTTCTCCAGGTTGAAGGCTCCCTTCAGGCGCGTGGCCGACAAGGGAATCTTGAATCCCCGCTTGATCCACCGGACCTCCCGTTCGTCGATGCGGATCTCCTCCCCGGATCCGAACGCGATCTTGCGGGCGCGGCTTTGCGAGGCGATCCAGGCGCTGCCTTCCGCGTCCGCGCAATAAGCGAGAACGTCTTTCTCGCCTTGGGCCGAGACCAGGCGGGATTTGTGGAGCCAATATTCCGCCCGGTCGGGATGCCAGTCCAGGTGTTCCGTGGTGGTGCGGAGGACGGCGGCGTAGGCGGGGCTCTGGGACAGGGCGGACAGTTGGAAGCTGGACAATTCGAGGATGAGCTTTTCCCCGGCGGGCAGGCCCGCCGCCAGGTCGAGGGCCGGAACTCCGATGTTACCCCCGAGGGCCGCCGGGATGCCCGCCTCGGCGAGCATGTCCGCCAGGAGGGAGCAGCAGGTGCCCTTGCCGACCGTTCCCGTGACGCCGATGATGCGGTCCTTGCCGGCCAGGGCGAAGGCAAGGCCGATCTGGGAGGTCAAGGTCCCCCCCTTGCGTACGAAGCCGGCGATTTCCGGAAGGTCCGGGCGGACTCCCGCGGACCGGAACACGGTGCGCATAGCGGCGAGGCCGTTCAGATATCCTCCGGCGGCGCCCGGGGTTCCGGTTCCGCCAAAGCGGATGCGCGCATCCAGGCCCAGGGGTTCCTTTCGATCGAATACCGTGATGTCGGTAAAGCCGCGGTCAAGGAGGTACCGGCAGGTGCTGACGCCTTCCACGCCGTAACCGATCACCCCGATCGGTTCCTTTATCTCGGGATGCGACTCTTCCATGATCATTTCCCGCCGCTCCCTTCCGAATGGCGCGCCCGGGGCGCAAACGAGGCTTAGCGCCTCATTAACCGCATCGAGCGGTATATATAAATGGGTGTCTCCCCATTGCGGTCAAAAATAGCAACCCCCGCAGCTTGGAGCCCTATGCCCCAAATTTTATATTCCCAATCGTTTTTTCGGATAAACCGAGCCGGTACGCCGGTAGAAGGAGTGCCGATGAAAACCGACCTGTTGCTCTTGACCCTGTTATACGCGGTGGCGTTCACGGCCTTCATAGGCGCCATCAACGCGCGGGGTCCTGCCCGGGTCGCCCTTTCGTATTTCCTGGCCATCCTCACCCTCTGCGCCGCCGTATTCCATACCAGCCAGTTCCTGGCGGGCGGCGATCTGATGCATGACGATGCCGTGGTGGTCGCACCGCCCCCCCTGCCCGCCCCTCCGCCCCCGGCCCCCGAGGCCCCTCCCGCCCCGGATACCGCTGCCCTCGGCGCCTCCAAGACCGAGGCCGCCATCAGCGAAGGCAAGAACGAGCTCAAGGGCGTGCTTGAGGCCGGCCGCCGCGTGGCCCGGAACCTCACCTCCCTCAACCTCGGCGCCGTCGCCGACATTTCCGACGAGGAATACGAGTCCCTCCAGAATCGCGCCGTGAGCTATCTCAGCGAGGCCCGCCGGGCCAAGGACCGCCTGACTGCCGCTTCCGCCAAGGTCCCGCCCCAACTCAAGGACGCCCAGGACCAGTTGGGCAAGGGCCTGGACGCCCTGGTGACCGCGGCCTACAATGCCGAGCGCTTCTTCAAATCGGAGAACGATACCGAGGAGAAGCAGCATGCGGCCGCCTTCCGCAGGGGCTCGCAGGAAGCCAATTCGACCTTCAAGAAGGTCGGGACCCTCCTCGGTTCCGACGATGCCGGCGATTGAGAGACCGGTTCGATTCACAGCCCGCACGGCGGGCATTTTAGGAGGACATGATGTCCCTTGTTCCGGATGGCTTGAAATACACCAAGGACCACGAATGGGCGAAGATCGAAGGCGCCGTCGCGACTGTCGGCGTCACCGACCACGCTCAACGCGAGTTGGGTGATATCGTTTTCGTTGAATTGCCCAAGATCGGCGCCGCCGTGAAGTCGGGCCAGAGTTTCGGCACCATCGAGGCCGTGAAGACGGTGGCCGAGCTGTACGCTCCCATCACCGGCACGGTCGCCGAGGTCAATTCCAATCTTTCCGCCGATGCCGGCGTGATCAACCATGATCCCTATGGGACCGGGTGGATCATCAAGATCAAGGTCGACAAGCCCACGGACGAGGGTCTGATGGATGCGGCGGCCTATAAAGCCCTGATCTGAAAAAAGCCCATATCGGTTGATTCATCGATCCGCACCCGGGAGGCCGTTCCGACGGCTTTCTCCGCTTCCCCGCAATCCGGCTTAAGGCTTGGAAAGCAAGGGCAGGTGGGGCGCGGCTTCCCTCGGCCCGGCGCCGTTCGCCAACCCATCCCACCAGAACCGTCCATCGGCCCGGTAGGCTTGCGCCCGCGCCGGCATGGCGAAAGGACGCTTGGCGGAAACCGTACCCGTGGGGCTCGCGGCCGCGGAAATGCGGCCGGGGATCTTGAGGCGGATGGAATATAGGCCGCCGTCGCCGGTGCAGTACAGGGTCTTGTTCCCTTCCCCGCCGAAATGGCAATTGTCGATGTTCCCTTGGGCGCCGCCGCGGGAATCGTAGGGGCCCGAGGCCATGGCGAAGGTGATCTTCCCCAAAGCCTGCCCCTTGGCATTGCATACGTGCACGGCCCCTTCGGAATAGCTTCCCACGTACCAATTGCCATGGCTGTCGGTTTCGATGCCGTCCGATCCGGTCATGGCGCCGTAGAACACCTTGCGGTTGGTCAGGGACCCGTCAGCGCCCACATCGTAACGGTTGACGTGCCCGTCCGCGTTGATGTAGAGGCCGTTCTCCTCTTCGATCCATTCTACGCCGTTCACGTTTCCCGAGCCGGAGGCCGTGGCCTTGAGCTTGCGCGACGCGTCGAGGTAGAAGATCTGGTTGCCCAGATCCGAGAAGAAGATCGCCCCGTTCTTGCCGATGCTGAAGTCGTTCGCCTGGCCGAAGGTGACCCCGTTGGTACCGCTGGTGGTCAGGACCGAATCCACGGTGGCGTTCTTGTTGTACCGGACGATCTTGCCTTTTTGCGCCGCGATGACGCGGCCCTGGGCGTCCACGAAAAGCCCGTTGCTCTGGTTGCTGGCGGTTATCCAGCGCGATCCGGTATCGCTGGGATTGGCGGGGTTGATCTTCCAGATGGGCCAGTCGGAAACGCTGTTATCCCGCTGTTCGGTGAAGTAGACGGTACCATCCTTGAGATCCACGGCTGGGCCTTCGCAGTACTGCTGGACCTTTTTGACCCATACCACCTGGGTCCCCGGTTCGGCGATGGAATCCGGTAGCGATACGGTCGCGGAATGCTGGGCGGATGCCAGGGACGCGCCACCCAGGACGATGGCCACGGCCGAGGTCATGGAAAGGCGGATAAGATCGGTGGAAAAGCGGCTAGAAGCGATCGGCATCGGCATGACTCCCTGGTCCCCACCTTGAAGTTCGTCCGCCGGTAGAGGCTCCCCGGCTTCCGGAATATAGCGCCTCGGGACGCTTTATGCCTGCCGGGAGTTCAGGTATCAGGCATAGGATTCGATGGGCGGGCAGGCGCAGACGAGGTTCTTGTCCCCGAAGGCGGCATTGATGCGCCCCACCGCGGGCCAGAACTTGTTGGAACGCACCCATGCCAGCGGGTAGACCGCCGCTTCCCGGGAGTAGGGATGCTTCCACTCGTCCGCCAAGGCATGGGCCGCGGTATGCGGCGCATTCTTCAGGACGTTGTCCGCGCGGTCCGCCTTGCCGGATTCGAGGTCGGCGATTTCCTTGCGGATGGAGATGAGGGCTTCGCAGAAGCGATCCATCTCCGGCTGGGACTCGCTCTCCGTGGGCTCCACCATCAGGGTGCCGGCCACGGGGAAGGAAACGGTCGGGGCGTGGAACCCGTAATCCATCAGGCGCTTGGCGATGTCTTCCACTTCGATGCCGGCGCTCGCCTTGAACTTGCGGCAGTCCAGGATCATCTCATGGGCGACCGTGCCGTTGCTGCCCACGTAGAGTACGGGGTAGTGGCTTTCCAGGCGCTTCATCATGTAATTGGCGTTGAGGATGGCCACTTCCGTGGCGCGGGTCAGGTTGCGCCCGCCCATCATGCGGATATAGGCCCACGAGATGGTCAGGATGCTGGCGCTGCCCCAGGGCGCGGCGGAAATGGCCGGGATGGCCTTGTCCCCGCCGGTCTTGACCACGGCATGGCCGGGCAGGAACGGGGCCAGGTGCGCGGCCACGCAAATGGGGCCCATTCCGGGGCCTCCGCCGCCATGAGGGATGCAGAAGGTCTTGTGCAGGTTGAGGTGGCAGACGTCCGCGCCCACGGTACCGGGGCTGCAGAGGCCCACCTGGGCGTTCATGTTGGCCCCGTCCATGTAGACCTGCCCGCCATGCTCGTGCACGGTCTTGCAGACTTCCTTGATGCCTTCCTCGAACACGCCGTGCGTGGAGGGATAGGTGGCCATCAGGCAGGAGAGGTCCGCCTTGTGGGCTTCCGCCTGCTTGCGGAGATCGGCGATGTCGATATTGCCCTGCTCGTCGCATTTGACCACGACCACCTTGAGGCCGGCCATGACGGCGCTGGCGGGATTGGTGCCGTGGGCGGACTGGGGGATGAGGCAGACATTGCGGGCGCCTTCGCCCCGGCCCTTATGGTAGGCGCGGATGACCATGAGGCCGGCGTACTCGCCCTGGGAGCCCGCATTGGGCTGGAGGGATACGCCCGGAAGCCCGGTGACTGCGGCGAGATCCCGTTCCAGGTCCTTGAACATGCGGCGATAGCCTTTGGTCTGATCTTCCGGCGCGAAGGGATGGATGCTTCCGAATTCCGGCCAGGTGAGGGGAACCATTTCCGCGGTGGCGTTGAGCTTCATGGTGCACGAGCCGAGCGCTATCATGGAGGTGTTGAGGGAGAGATCCTTGTTCTCCAGGGACTTGATGTAGCGGAGCATCTCGGTTTCGCTGCGATGGCTGTTGAAGACGGGGTGGGTCAGAACCTCGCCTTTGCGGACCAGGGCGGCCGGCCAGTTGAGGGTCAGGCCCTTGGCCCATTCCGCGGCGGCGCGACCATCCGGGCGGGGTCTGCCGAGGGCCGAGGCGAAGATGGCGGCGATGGCTGCCACGTCTTCCGGCGTGGTGGTCTCGTCCAGGCTGATGCCGATTCCGGGGCCCGGACCGTCGATATCGTTTTCCAGGTAGCGGAAGTTGCGTCCCGCGGACACGGCTTCGGACCTGACCTTGGCGAAGAGGCCCGCGTCCGGAAGGGCGATGCGCAAGGTGTCGAAGTAGGTTGCGTTCTTCTGGACGCAGCCCAGGGAGGCCAGCGCCTTTTCAAGCGAACGCGCCAGGGCATGGACGCGGGACGCGATCTGCTTGAGGCCCTGGGGGCCGTGGTACACGGCATAGAAGCCGGCCATCACGGCGAGGAGCACCTGGGACGTGCAGATATTGCTGGTGGCCTTGTCCCGGCGGATGTGCTGCTCGCGGGTCTGCAGGGCCATGCGGTAGGCGCGCTGGCCGTGCACGTCCACTGAAACGCCGATGATGCGGCCGGGCATGTGGCGCTTGTAAGCGTCCTTGGCGGCGAAGAAGGCCGCGTGCGGCCCGCCGAATCCCATGGGGACGCCGAAGCGCTGGGCCGTGCCCACGGCGATGTCCGCCCCGAAGGAGCCGGGCGAAGCGAGCAGGAGCAGGGAGAGGAGATCGGTCGCGACCGCGACCTTGATGCCGGCCGAATGGGCCTTGGCGCACAGGCCGGAGTAGTCGGCCGCGTTGCCGAAGGTATCCGGGTATTGGATGAGCATGCCGAAAATCCCCTTGGCCGCGTCCCCATTGACCATGGCGGCCTCGTCGGCGATGAGGAGTTCGATGCCGAGCGGTTCCGAACGCGTGCGAAGGACGTCGATGGTCTGCGGGTGGCACCGCTTGGATACGAAGAAGGAGCGGGCGGATTCATCCTCGCGCAGGGAGAACAGCATGGTCATGGCCTCGGCGGCGGCGGTGCCCTCGTCGAGCAGGGAGGCGTTGGCGATTTCCAGTCCGGTGAGGTCCAGGACGGCCGTCTGGAAGTTGATCAGGGCCTCTAGGCGGCCCTGGGCGATTTCCGCCTGGTAAGGCGTATAGGCCGTGTACCAACCGGGATTCTCGAGCACATTGCGCTGGATGACCCCGGGGACCACCACGTCATGGTAGCCCAGTCCGATATGGGATTTGAGGATCTTGTTGTCCGAGGCCAGGGCGCGGGCCTCGGCCAGGAAGCGATGTTCGTTCTCCCATGCGGGCAGATCCAGGGGCGCGGCCAGGCGGATGGAGGCCGGTACGGTCTTCCGGGCCAGATCGTCCAGGCTTTCCGCGCCAACCGCCTTGAGCATGGCCCGGATTTGGCCCTCATCGGGACCGATATGCCGGGAAACGAAAACACCTTTATTCTCAACGCTCAATTCCATATGCCTCACCTGCGTGGAAAAACCCCGACCGTCCTGATAGGGGAAAGGGCACGGGTGCGTTCCGGGTCCCAGGAAACAATTTTACTAATTTTCACGGGGTAGCTGCAGTCTTGCGGCGCATGGTTGACGGGCCCCGGGCCCGATGGCGCATGGACGATTCGACGCAATCCGGGCTATTCAAAGCGCAAAGGGAAATCAGATGGGAATCAAGGTCGCAATCATGGGCGCCACCGGAGCGGTGGGCACGGAGCTTCTGGACATTTTGGCAGAGCGGAAATTCCCGATCTCCGAGTTGAGGCTGTTGGCCTCGGCCCGTTCCGCCGGGAAAACCCTGCAGTTCCAGGACGAGGACATCAAGGTCCGGGAATTGACCCACGACTCCTTCAAGGGCATCGACCTGGTGCTGGCCTCGGCCGGCGGCAAGATCAGCAAGGAGTTCGCTCCCTCGGCCGTAAAGGCCGGCGCGGTGGTGGTGGACAATACCTCCTATTTCCGCATGACCGAAGGCGTGCCCCTGGTGATCCCGGAGATCAATCCCGAGGACATCTTCAAGCATAAGGGCATCATCGCCAACCCCAACTGTTCCACCATCATCATGGCCCTGCCCCTGTGGCCGCTCCACAAGCGCTTCAAGATCAAGCGCGTGGTGGCCGCCACCTACCAGGCCGCCAGCGGCGCCGGCGCCGTGGCCATGGACGAGCTGGTCAGCGAGACCGCGGCCTATATCCAGGGCCAGGACTTCAACCGCACCGTGATCCCCCATCCCTACGCCTTCAACCTCTTCCCCCACAACTCCCCCATGACGGAGAACGGGTATTGCGAGGAGGAGATCAAGATGGTCAAGGAGACCCGCAAGATCTTCCACGACGACGCGATCCGCGTAACGGCCACCTGCGTGCGGGTGCCCGTGCTTCGCGCCCATTCCGAGGCCCTGAACGTGGAATTCGAGGAGGAGCCGGACATCGAAGAGGTCTATGCCCTGCTGCGCGCCATGGAAGGCGTGGAAGTGATGGAAGACCGCGCCAACAACCGCTGGCCCATGCCCTTGGACGCCTCCGGCCGGGACCCGGTCCTGGTGGGCCGCGTGCGCAAGGACTCTTCCCAGCCCAAGACCCTGGACATCTGGGTGGTGGGCGACCAGATCCGCAAGGGCGCGGCGCTGAACGCGGTGCAGATCGCGGAGAAGCTCTTCAAGACCTGATTTGAGGGCTTCGTTCCCCGGATCCATCCGGGGAAACGCTCTTGTAGCCGGATCCGTGGACAACCCTGTCCACATTTCCTCCCGCCGCGACCTGCGCGGGCCCGCCCAATTCCCTAAATTCACCTCGATCCCGTCGCTACGGGGTTCAGGTCCCCGTCCTTCCAGGGCCGCCTGTTCACCCCATGCCCAAGGCGGTCGGCCCATGCCTAAAACGAATCCATCCCATTTCGCGTTCCTGCTCCTGATCGGGCTGGCGGCCTCCAGGGGTTTCGGGCAAAAGGACGTTTTCGGTATCGGAATGCTCATGCCCTCCAGGCAACCGGCCCAGGAATGGAATTCCCTGCATTGGGCGAGTGGGGCCGCGCGGTCGATAACCGAAAGGGACCCCGCGGATCCGACCCATTGGAGCAGGCGCCGCGGTGACGGGAACCTGATGGCGATCGACGGCGAAGGGGTCATGACCATGGGCGGCCCGCAACCCAGGCTCTATATCATGCCGTTGACGGCGGGAGGCGCGCCGTTCTTCCGGGACATCGAGTTCACGGGCTATTACCGGCGCATAGGCGCGGACGGAGAGTCCTACGCCGGTTTCGTGGTCGGCGCCCGCAGCGGAGCCGAAGGGCATGGAGATGTGTACCATTGCCTCGCGAACACCTACTATCTCGCCTTCCGCAACTCGGGCACCTGGGGCTTCGACAAGGAATTGGATCATCCCAACGATGCCGGCGGGAAAAGCGGTCCCTTGTTCCCGGGCGGCTTCCCGGCGGACCGTTGGATAGGAATGAAGTACCTGGTCTACAACCTGCCCGGGGACAAGGCCGTGAAGCTGGAAGCCTACGTGGACTCCGTATCCGGCGGCGATATGGGCAAGGGCGTCGCCTGGAAAAAACTGGGCGAGGTCGTCGATAGCGGCCAGTGGTCCGCTCCTCCGGGCACCTGCGGCTATCCGGCCAATACCGTGATCACCACGGGAGGCGGCGTGACCTTCATCCGGAATACCGGATCGGCGAGATCGCAGTACAAGATGATCAGCTGGCGGGAGATCGCGCCCGGGGGGGCGGTAAACCTTTCGCATTCCGTCCGGAAGAGCGAACGCGCCCTATCCGGAGTCCATGGTAAGGCGGTCCGGATGGACGGGAAAACCATTCCCGCCCGGTTCCATCCGGGAAAGCCATGAGCGGCGGCGGATGCTCCGCCCAAATCGCCCATTTTGCGCTTTTCATTTTGCATTTTCATTTTTGACTTCTATCCTTGTACCACACCTCCCCGATTGCCTATAATCCCTCAATGTCAATCATCCTCGGCCTCATGATCTTCTGCCTCGGCCTGTATTTCCTCAGCCTGTTCTTCCAGGTGGCGCGCCTGGAGAAATCCATGACCGACAGCGTGGCCCTGCTCGAGAAGTACATGGTGGTGAAATACGCCCTCGGCAACGACGCGAAGAAAAAGGCCGAAGACGGGGACGCGGCTGCAGGCGCCGTAAAACCGGGCCAAACGGCGTGAAAAAACCGTAAAAACCGGCCTACGCGGGGTCTCCGGCGCGGCAAGGCCCGCCCATTGTTTGTTAGCTTTCCTCCCTGGAGGAGCCCCCGCTCATGAAGAATCTCGTGACCCATATCGGCGCCCGGCCGGTGGAACAATTGGCGAAGGAATTCGGCACGCCCACCTTCATCTATGAAAAGGCCGTGATCGAGAAACGCATCGCCGAGCTCAAGGCGTTCGAGGTGATCCGGTTCGCCCAGAAGGCCTGCTCCAACCTCGCCATCCTGGCGCTCATGCGCAAGAACGGGGTGGTGGTGGACGCGGTCTCGGCAGGGGAGATCTACCGGGCCCTCAAGGTGGGATACACCGCGGAAGGCCATCCTCCCGGAATCGTTTTCACGGCGGACCTGTTCGACAACGATGCGCTCGAATTGATCGTGCGCCACAAGGTACCCGTGAACGTGGGTTCGATGGACATGATCACCCAGCTCGGAAAGGTCTATCCCGGAGCGGAGGTCACCCTTCGCATCAACCCCGGATTCGGCCATGGGCATTCGCGCAAGGTGAACACCGGCGGCAGCTATTCCAAGCATGGCATCTGGCACTCGGACCTGGAAGAGTGCCTGCGGCTCGGCAACGAGGCGGGCGTGAACATCCAGGGCCTGCACATGCACATCGGATCCGGAAGCGATTACCACCACCTGTCCACGGTATGCGACGCGATGGTGAAGGCGGCGAAGCGCATGGGTCCGCAGCTCAAGGTCATCAGCGCGGGCGGCGGTCTGCCGATTCCCTACCGTAAGGAGCAGGCGCGCATCGATATCGCCGCCTATTACTCCTTGTGGGACAAGGCCCGCAAGGCCATCGAACGCGATGCGGGCCATCCCGTCGCGCTGGAGGTGGAACCGGGACGTTACCTGGTCGCCGAGTCCTGTTCCCTGCTCACCCAGATCCGTTCGGTGAAGTCCTCGGGCGGAAACCGCTTCTACCTGGTGGACGCCGGTTTCGACACCTTGATCCGGCCCGCCATGTACGGGGCCTACCACGAGATTTCCATCTGCCCCGCGGACGGCCGCACGGTCGGGAACGCCTTCGACACCATCGTGGCCGGCCCGCTCTGCGAATCCGGCGACGTATTCACCCAGGAAGAAGGCGGCGTGGTCACCACCCGGAAGCTTCCCGAGGCCGTGGCCGGCGATTACCTCATCCTCCATGACGCGGGAGCCTACGGGGCGTCGATGTCTTCGAACTACAATACGCGCAAGCTGGCCGCCGAGGTCCTGATCCAGGAATCCGGCGCCGACGTAATCAGGGAGCGCCAGACCTTCGACGCCATCCTGCAGTTCGAGCGCGTTCCGAAAAATCTGGCCTGACCCTATCCCCGCATTTATCTTCCCCTGAGCGTTCCCGGGGTCGGGAGCGTCCGGCCCGGTTTCCGGCCCGGGCGGTCCGGTTTCCGGGCTGATCTACCCGAGGAATTCCATGATCCGCTTGTTTTCCCGCGCGTGGCTGCTGTCCGCCGCCTTGGCCGTCCTGTCCGGTCCTTTCTGGCCGGGCGCCGCATCCATGGCGAGCGCGGACATAACCGTGGTCCCGTTCTTCCCGTCCGGGGAAGTCCCTCTGGACAAGCCCGTCTGGTTCGGGGAGATGCCGGGCCGGCCTGGGACCTTCGTCATCCTTGAACGGTTCGAAGGCCGCATCGCCCTTGCCACCCTCACGGAGGGGAAGTGGGTCAAATCCGAATTCCTCAAGGTGGCGGTAAAGACGGAAGGGGAGATGGGCCTTCTGGGCATCGCATTCCACCCCGATTTCGCGAACAACCGCAAGTACTACCTGGATTACAATCCCGCATCAGGGGGCTTCGCGACCTTGATCGAAGAACGCGAGGCGGATTCCTCCTTCACCAGGGATTCCGGCAAACCTCCCCGGCGGATCATGCGCATCGACCAGGGTAAGCAACTGAACCATAAAGGCGGCACCATCGCTTTCGGCCCCAAGGACGGGTTCCTGTACGTGGGCATGGGAGACGGCGGGGAAAGCCTCAATGCCCAGAATACCGCGACCCTGCTCGGGAAATTCCTGCGGGTGGACGTGAACGCCCCCGATTCCTTCCAGGTTCCCGAGGACAATCCCTTCGTGGGCCGGGCCGGAACGCGCCCGGAGATATGGGCCCTGGGGGTGCGCAACCCCTGGAAGTGGAGCTTCGACCCCGTAACCGGGGAGTTATGGGCCGGGGACGTGGGGGAGACCGCCCGTGAAGAAATCGATCGCATAGGCCGCGGGCAGAACCTCGGCTGGCCCTTCCGGGAAGGCACGATCTGCCAAGAGCCTGACTCCTGCGACAAGGCCGGTCTGGTCGGGCCGCTCGCGGAATTGGGACGGGCCTTGGCGAGCACCATCATCGGGGGCGTGGTCTACCGGGGAAACCCTGCATCGCCCCTCTATGGACAGTATTTCTTCGCGGATTTCGCCACCGGGACCCTTTGGAGGATGACGCCTCCGCCGGAGGGGGAAACCGGCACCTTCCAGAGGGTATTGGATCTGGGCTGGGGCCCGACCTCCTTCGGCACGGATTTGCTGGGCAATATCTACCTGACCCGGTATGAGACGGGCGCGATCTACAGGCTGGAAGGGGCGGATATCCTGGGGCTAGCCGAATCACGGGCGCGGAAAAATGCCTGGGAGGGGCCCCGGGTGATGCGGATCAGGCGCGGGCAATCCTGGGGAAATGCGTTTCCCGGGGAACGATCGGCCGTCGAGGTCTTCTCCCCGGAGGGCAGGAAGGTGTCCGGCTTCAACGCCGGCGGACCGGATGCGGTCGTGGCTCTCCCGGAAGGCGTCTATTTCCTTCAGGGTAAGGGTTCCGGTTTCGGACCGGCCCGATTGCTGCTCGTGGAGTAATCCTTACCGTCCGGATCCGGGGCCGGGAATCCCCCAAATACCCGCAACAAGACCCGGACATCCGGTGGGGTAAGGGGGTATATTCATGGACCTCCATGAAGACCCCCTCAGCCCTGACCGCCCTTGCCACCCTGGTACTCACCCTTACCCCCGGGACCGCGGAAATCGCCGACTCCGTCCATCCGGATTTCACCTTGCACGAGCTGCGCATGCCCGCGGAGTACAAGACCATGGGGCTCGCCTTCCTCAAGGACGGCACCCTTGTCCTGGCCACGACCGACGTGGTCGGGGGCGGGGAAGTGCCTTTGGAGGATGCCAACCACAAGGTTTTCCTGGTGAACGCCCCTTCGGAGGATTCCCTTCCCGCCGGGATGCGGGAAATCTCCAATGGCTGGGAACAGATCGCCGGAATCACCGTGGTCGACGATCGCGTCTACGTTTCCGATCGCGATGGATTCTACCAGATCCTGGACAACGGGAACCCGGCGGATCTCAAGGCGAATCGCCGCCTGCTGCTGAAATGGCCGGATGAGAACCATTGGAACAACGGGCCCTTCTGGCATCAGTGGGCGTTCACGCCCTTCTGGCTGAATGGTTCCTTCTATGCTCCGTACTCCGGATCCATCCGTCCCGGAGGCTGGTCCAACGTGGATCCCACTTCGAAACTGAGCGGCGCGTTCCTGAAATGGGACATGGACGGTAACCTCAGGGCCTTCGCCGGCGGGTTGCGCTCCCCGAACGGGGCGAATTTCGATCCCGCAACGGGCGAGATCTTCGCCACCGACAACCAAGGCAGCTGGCTGCCGGCTTCGACCTTCATGCGCATCCGCCAAGGGCGATTCTACGGCCATCGCCAAAGCACGCCGGACGTCGATACGGCGGGCAACGAGCTGGGAACGCACCCCGCGAACTTCGCGGAAGGCATGCCGTACGAAAGCCCGGTGGCCTGGCTGCCGCATGGAACGGTGCGCTCCTCCCCGAGCCAGCCGATCGTGATGGCCAAGGGGCCTTTCGCCGGGGACTGGATCATCGGGGACGTGAACAACCCGGGATTGGTGCGCGTAGCCCTGGACAGGGCTGGAGATCTCATCAATGGCGCCGTCTTCTGGTTCAGCAAGGGGACGGGCGGCGCGGCCATCAATCGCATGGCCATGGGACCCGATGGAAGCATCATCATCGGCACCCTGACGCGCATCGGCGGAAACTGGCCCGGAGGGGAGAAGAGCCCCATGTACAGGCTCGCTCCGCGGGAAAAGCCTTCCGCCTTCGATTTCAAATCCGTGCGGGCCCTTTCCGACGGCCTGGAACTCGAGTTCACCCAACCCGTGAATCCCGATTCGATCACTCCCGCGCATTTCCAGGTCGAATCCTGGCGGTATATCCGCCAAAAGGAATACGGGCAGGGCCGCCAGAACGATGAGCCCCGCCCCGTGCTGGCGGCGGAGGCCTCCAGGGACCGCAAGCGCGTGCACCTGAGGTTCGCGGGATTGCCCGTCGACCGGGTGGTCCATGTGGCGATCACGGGCGTGCCCTCTTCCGGGGGGAAGCCCCTTTGGAACGACGAATGCTGGTTCACCCTCAACGCGATTCCGGCCAGGGGCTGGGACGCGGATGCGCCCACCCGGGCCTTGCCCCGACAGGGACCGCTCGCGCCGTCCCTGCTCGCTTCGGCGCGTCCGGGAATGCTGGAAGTATCCTTCGCCTGCGGCGGCTTCCCCGGGGCATGCGGTCAGGGCATCCAGGCCGCCCTCTATTCCTCCTCCGGAGCCGAGCTCGCCTCCAAAAGGGGACCCGCCGGGCAGGCCTTGCGGTTCGCCCGGCCCGGCGCCGGACCGGCATTGTATCTGCTGAAGGCCCGCCTTGTAGGCGGGATGCCCGGCGCCACAGGTAACGCATACGTTACCCGGCGCGTTTTTTTCTGACTCATCCATCCATCGGGCCGCGCCATACCCGGTAAAATTCCGGTAAGGAAAACCGCGTCCGAGCGCCGGGTAGCGCATGGCGGGCGGCAACGCAAGCGATTTCGTTTTTTTTCCGGGTTCGCGATTCTTGGGAACCGATTCCGCGAATCCCCGGGAATTCCGCGGATCGATCGGGAGGGATGCGGATCACCCCGGATTTTCCGCGGATTGGGGATGGGGTAACCGGGCGGGAACAGGGAGGAAAATTCCCGTTGAGTTTTCCGGCCTGGGACCTATTATAGGTCCATGCTGATGCTTGCCCTGCCCTTCTCCTTCCTGAGCCTTCTGCTGGGATTCAGCTTCTACCGGAAATACCAGGCGCGCCTCGATTCCGCATCCATGAATACCATGCGCTACAAGCGCATCGGCGATTATTACGGATGCCCCATCCTGCTCGCCTTCGAATACAGGTTCAACGCGGACGAGTCGCCCACCCTGGTGGAAGCGGACGTGGACGAGATCTACCATTACGGCAACGACTATTTCCTGAGAGGGCACTCGCCGGACCGCAAGCGCTGCCAGATCTACAAATGGGGCCGGATCGCGAATCCGCGCATCCGCTTCGACGGGCGCAACCTGGAATCCCTGGAACAACTCTTCACGGTAGCCGAGGGGTCCGGTTCCCGTGCCGCCGCCGCTTGAGAATGGGCATGCCAAAAGAGACCAAGTCGGGATAAAAATTGACAATAGCGCCCTGCTCCCCGCGGTTTTGCGGGGAATTCGGGGACTGGGCTTTGGGATCGGTCTTTGCTTGTAACTTCCGTATCGGCGCCTCCTTAAAGGGCAGGCGCCCGGACCGGCGACCCGGTCGAGGAGGCTTCATGGAAAACGAAGATCAGGATTTCTGGAAGGCATTGCTCACGAACCGCAATCTGCGATCGCGCTTCATCCGGGACCTGGAGATCCAAGCCATCAGCAGCCGTTCCGCGGAAGACCTCGCCACGCGTTACCGGGAAGAAGAGATGCTCCCGCGCAAGGCCGCCCTGGCGTCTCAGAGCGCCGCCTCCAGGCGCAGCTGGTAGCCCAAATCGCCTGCCAGGCCCTCCGGGGTCCATGGCAGGCGAAGTTCCTGCCCCACCCGCACCTTCCCCCCCGCTTTCCATGCCTGCCGCAATTCCCCTCTGAGGTAACGTCCGGGATGCCGTATGTCCCCGGTCAACGCTCCCAAGGTCCATGACGCCGCGTCAAAACCCGTAGCTCCGTGGGAAACTTCCAGGTTAAGGGGAGCCGGACGGACTCCATTCCCGCCCTGCCGCGAGAGCGCGGCCTTGGCCCGCCAGGGTCCGCTCCGCCAGGCCAGGCTCTGACCCAAGGCGGAATAAGCGTCCCGGACTCCCGTGGCCACGGCCCCGCCCTGCATGGCTCCGGACGCCCCGCCCCCCCGCCAGGATAGGGATATACCCGTTTCATGGGTCCATGCCTTCCATTCCTGGACCCATCCCAGGCTGCCTGATTCCCGGAGCAGGCCGTCCCGCAAGGACCAGCCGGCGCCGCCCGCCCCCTGCATGGTGGCCTGGTAGGCCCCGTTCCCGAAGAGTGGAAAGCGTGATCGCGAAGACATCCCTCCCTCGCCGCCGCCCGGGATGGGCCACCCGGACAGGGTATCCCGCAGGACGCCCCCAGGGGATTGCAAGGGGTTTCCCCATCCCCGGGAAGCCTGTCTCCCCTCGAGCCGCCATGAGGAGATGGGGTCCGGCGAAGATAGGGATGCTTCCGCGAATCCGCCCAGCCGCTCAGGATCCGGAAAGACCGATCCCGGACCGTCCGGATCATCCCCGGCCGAAGCGACGCTGAAGGCGCCGCCCAGCCGCCAGCGGAACAGCCCTTTCGCTTCTCCCGCCATGCGGAATCCCGTAACCGCCAGGGTAACCGGCGCATCGGCCGCGGATTCGAATCGCTGGCGCGCGGCCTGGAAGCGAAGGCCCAGGCCCCCGGGCCTGCCGTCACCGCCTCCTTCATGGGCCAGTCCGGCCACGAACAGGGAGGCGTCCCGCCTGACCCCATCGGCCTTGGCGGCTCCGCCCATCGGCGCCAGGCGGTTCCAGGTCCCGGCCGCTTCGATCGTCCATCGCCCCGAGCGCGCGCTCAGGCCCAATCCGTCCAGGGCGGGCCGAGGGGAAAAGAACGCCCCATCCGCGCCCGAGGTTCCGGTCCAGCCCGCGAAGAAGGATCTTCCCGCAACGGATCCCAAACGGGTGCTCGCGAAGGCGGAATGGATATGCCCACCGTGGAGATGGAGGCCGCCCGCGTCCAGGCGGACATAACGTTTCCAGGGGCGATACTCCCGCAGGGAAAGGCTGCCGGAGCCTCCGGCCGCGGAGACCTCTCCGGCGAAGCGCGGCGCGGGTACAGGGTGCGGCGGGGATGCGCCAGAAGCGGAAGGCACCCCGTCCCCCGGGGACTGGTCCCGCCGCGGTTGAACCGCCTGGGATACGGATAGCCGCGCCTTGGATCGGGACCTATTCCTTCCCGGTGCCGAATCCGTTTCCGGAACCGGTTCCGGGCACACCTCCGAAAGCACCGGGAGCAGTTCCGAGTAGCGTTCGGACTCCGCATCATCAGCATGCGATTCCGCGAGGCCGGCCCAGGCTTCGCATCCATCCGCCCCTTCCCCGGCCAACAGGTCCGAAAACGCGAGGTAGGTCTCCTCTTCCGCCGCGCCCGCGGCGATGCGTTCCCGCAGGATTTCCAGGACCGCTTCCGTTTGCGGGGAATAGCCCCAGACGGGAGGGGCGGCCGCGATCGCCAGGCCCCAGGCCAGGAAAACCCTGAAAACGGGGGATAATTGGGATTTATGCGAAGAATTCAAATCTTGCCGCTTTCGGTATCCAGCCTCTAAGATTGGGAAAGTTAAGCCCGGGTATCCGAGCTGAATGGGACGGTTGTCACCGCGATGTCGAAGATCATCCATACCCTGCGATTCCAGCTCCCAGCCGTCGTGGTGGGCGTGTTCGTGGGCATCCTGTTCCTGCTCATGCTGTTTTTCCACGAGATGACCATCATCCTCGTGAAGACGAGGCAGCTGGCCGAATCGGCGGAGGTGAACGATTACGTCGTGAGCTGGCTCACCACCCTGTCCTCCAGCGCCAGGGAACGCACCAAGCTCATGTCCCTGGGCAATGAAAGCTACCTGCGATCCTTCCAGGTCACCCTCAACGAGGTCAACGATCTGTTCCGCGAGATCGAACGCATCGGTCCGGAGTCGACGGCCGTCTCGACCAGGCAGTTGCACGGCCTGCATGACAAGCATCTTGAATACATGGAACTGCTGGACGGCTTCGCCAAGGACCAGACCATGCAGATGCTGTCCAACCGGGCCCGGGCCGATTCCGTGCGGGCCGAGATCACCGCCGCGGCCCAGCTGGCGCGTGCGTCGCGCCTGGTGAAAAGCGTCAAGCCGCCATCGGGCGGGAAGAGGTTGGCAAAGGCGGGCAAGCGGGGTGGGCGCGGATCCTCCAGGAAACCCGTGCGCGGGGCCATCGCCGCCAGGCGCATGCCGGCCGTCCCGAGGGCGGCGGTCGCCGTATTGCCGGACGCATCGGTCAAGCAGATCGAGTTGGATTCCCTGACCAACGAGACTTTCAAGGCCTATGAACAGGTCCTGCGGGAAGGCCTTTTCACCGCGCAGGAGACCATGCGCGGCGAGCGGAAGGACAAGCTCCATAGCCTGCGGAATTCCGTGGGCCGCGCCAAGGACCGTCTCATCTATTCCCTGCTGCTCCTGCTGGTGATGGTCGGCTACGTGGCCGTGATCCTGAAATGGAAGATCCTGGATCCCATGAAAACCCTGAAACAGGGCGCGGTCGAGATCGGGATGGGCCATTTGGGCTACCAGGTGAAGATCGCCTCCCGCAACGAAATAGGCGAGCTGGCGGAAGTGTTCAACGCCATGTCCGTGCAACTGGACCAGAAACGCAATGCCGAGATGCGCCTCAAGCGCCTCGAGGCCATCGAACAGATAGTGCGCAGCGTGAACCACGAAATCAACAATCCCTTGATGATCATAAGCGGCAACGCGGAATACCTGCTCGCCATCATGGAGCAGGCCGACGACGGCCTGAAGTCCAAGCTCAATTCCATCGTCTCGGAAGTGCGGCGCATCTTCATGGTGACCCAGCGCCTCAAGGAAATCAAGGAGCCGGTGACCGAGGATTATATCGGAACCCAGGATCAGATGATCGATCTGCTGCGGTCGAGCCAGATCCGCCAGAGGGATTACTGATGCGCGCCGGGATGGGATCGCTGAAAGCCGCCTGCGCCGCCCTGCTCGCCGGGGCCCTGCTGTCGGGATGCGCCGCCACCAAGGAACCTTCAGCCCCGACCGATGAGGCGCTGAAGGCGCCCATGGACAAGATCCTGGCTCGCATGGTCTCAAAGGGTGAAATCGACCGCGCCGTCAGGACGGCCGACAGCCTTTCCGCCTCCCGCGAGCCCGCCGAGCGCGAGATCGCGGCCTATTGGAAGACCATAACCTGGTTCTACCGCGGCGAACCGGATTCCGCCCTGGCCGTTCTGGAAGGCAACCAGGGGAAGTGGACGGGCGGACTGCGCAAGGTGCACGCCGCCTTGCTCCTGGGCCTGGCCAGGGACGCGACCCAAAGCCGCGTGGCCAGCCGCGTCAGGCACGAGGACCCCGCCGCCCGGCCGGTCCCGGACAAGTCCCTGCAGGACAGGGTGGATGCGCTGCAGAAGGAGAACGGCGATCTGAGGGCCGAAAACGCCCGCCTGGAGACGGAAAAGGAAAAGTACCAGAAGCTGTTGAAAGACCTCGAGACCATCCGCTGAGGATCGTCCTTACGCCCGCTCCTGGAATCCCCGGTAATTGCTAATTTCCCCCTCCGTGGACGAGATACGCAAAGACCTGTTCCAATCCCTGCACCGCCTGGTGATCAAGGTGGGCACCAAGATCCTGGTGGGCGACGACAATGCGCCTTCCTGGGACCAGCTCAACCACCTGGTGGCGCAACTCTCCCTGCTCCATGACGAAGGCTATGCCGTGGTGCTGGTGACCTCCGGCGCGGTCGGCGTGGGCATGAGCACCCTCGGCTATACGACCCGCCCCAAGGAACTGCCGGAAAAGCAGGCCTGCGCCGCCATCGGCCAGATTAGGTTGATGCACATGTATTCCGAGTCCTTCGCCAAGCGCGGCAAGACCGTCGCACAGATCCTCCTTTCCGGGGACGATTTCCGGGACCGGACGCGCTTCAACAATATCCGCAAGACGGTGGGCACCCTCCTCGAGAAGCGCGTCATCCCCATCATCAACGAGAACGACACCATCACCACCGAAGAGATAAAGGTGGGGGACAACGACAAGCTGAGCGCGGACGTGGCCCAATTCCTGGAGGCCGATCTGCTCATCATCCTATCGGACGAAGACGGCCTCTTCACCAAGAATCCGAAATCCTTCCCGGACGCCGAAGCCATCTCCGTGGTGCCGCGCATCACCGCCGAGATCCTGAAACTGGCCGAAGAGAAGCCGGGTTCCAAGGTGAGCGTCGGCGGGATGAAGGCCAAGCTGCTGGCCATCCGCCAGGCCACCGAGGCGGGCACCCCGGCGGTCCTGACCCGGGGCCATGGGGCGCGTCTTCTGGATCTGGTCAAAGGGAAATCCCTGGGCACCCTGTTCCTGCCGAACCCGGACAAGATCGGGCGCAACAAGCGTTGGCTGGCCTTCGTCTCCAAGGCCCGCGGCCAGCTGTTCCTGGACGAGGGCGGGGTCAAGGCCATGCGCACCCGCAAATCCAGCCTGTTGCCGGCGGGCATCCGGGACTGCAAGGGGACCTTCAAGACCGGGGACTTCGTGGAGATCTGCAGCCAGGACGGGGACGTGATCGGTCGGGGGCGTTCGGCCTATTCCTCGGCGGAAGTGCACCTGATCCGCGGGCATAAGAGCGGCCGGATCGCGGAACTGTTGAACAGGAAAGGTCCCGATGAAGTGATCCATCGGGACCAGTTGGTCATTTTCTAGACCGGGCTCAGATGAAGGACCGGCGGCGGCGGCCCAGGCCGAGCAGGCTGGATAAGCCGGACAAGCCCTGACCGGAACGCGTATTGTGGCGGGATCCCCATCCCGTGGACTGCCGGCGCATGCCGTATCCCCGGTTCCTGCGGTTCACCATCCCGAATATCCGACCGGCCATGAAGATCATGAGTAGTCGCCTGAACATAGGTGCCTCCTGGTTACTGTCCTCATAAGGAAGATAAAATCCGGGGAATGGCCGGGCGGATTATCGGCCTGGGGCCTCCCCGCCCGCCCGGAAGGCGGCCCCGGCGCGGAGGGCGCAACTTTGCGGCGATGCGATTCCTGTATACATTTACTTACAGTATGGACGATATCACTTCCTACGCCCGGGTTTTGGGCGAAAACGCGCGGACCGCCTCCAGGCAGGTGCGGGCCCTACCCCGCGCCAAGCGGGACGCGGCCCTGAAATCCCTTGCGGCGGCCCTGATCGCCGCCCAGGACGAAATCCTGGCCGAGAATGCCAAGGACATGGAAGAAGGCAAGGAGCGGGGCCTGAGCGCCGCCATGCTCGATCGGCTCCTGTTGACCCCGGCCCGCATCAAAGGCATCGTGGACAGCGTCAAGTCGATCGCGGCCTTCCCGGATCCCCTCGGCAAGGTCCTGGGCAAGCATAAGCGTAAGGACGGCCTCAAGATCTCGAGGGTATCCGTGCCCATCGGCACCATCCTCTTCATCTACGAGTCGCGCCCCAACGTGACCATAGACGGCGGCGCGCTCTGCCTCAAGAGCGGCAATGCCGTGATCCTGCGCGGCGGCAAGGAAGCCGTCCGCACCAATACCGTTTTCGCGCGCCTTTTCCAGGCGGCGCTCAAGGCCAAGGGCATCGACGAACGCGCGGTCCAGCTCGTGAACAAATCCGATCATGCCCTGGTCGACCTCCTGCTCACCGACGTCAAGCACATAGACCTGGTGATCCCGCGCGGCGGCGAGCGCCTTATCCAGTCGGTGGTGGAAAAGGCGCGCATCCCGGTCATCAAGCATTACAAGGGCGTTTGCCACATCTATATCGACAAGACCGCCGACCTCAAGGCGGCGGAACGCATCGTGATCAACGCCAAGGCGCAGCGTCCCGGGGTCTGCAACGCCATGGAGACCCTGCTCATCGACGGGCACATCAAGCCCGCATCGGTCAAGCGCATCCTGGACAGCCTGGTCGAGCACAACGTGGAGCTGCGCGGGGACGAATTCATCCGCAACCTGCACCCCAGCGTGAAGCCTGCCGTGGAAGCGGATTGGGACGAGGAATACCTGGACCTGAAGCTGGCCGTGCGCATGGTGGACGGCGTGGACGAGGCGGTGGATCATATCAACAAGCACGGCACGGGGCATACCGATGCGGTGCTGGCCAAGTCCCTCAAGGTCCAAAAGGCCTTCCTCGCGGGCGTGGACAGTTCCTCGCTCATGGTGAACGCCTCCACGCGGTTCGCGGACGGATCCGAATACGGCCTGGGCGCGGAAGTGGGCATCAGCACGGACAAGCTCCATGCGCGCGGCCCCATGGGCCTTGAGAGCCTCACCACCTACCGTTGGATCGTGGAAGGCGCGGGACATGTCCTCAAATGACCCCGCCGGCGCCGCGTCCGCCGGAATCGAAACCCTCCTCGCCGCGGTGAAATTCGGCGCGGACGGGTTGGTGACCGCCGTTGCCATCGATGACGGGGACGGCCAGGTGCTCATGCTGGCGCATATGAACCGCGAGTCCTTGGGGCTCACCCTCACCGGCGGCTACATGACCTATTGGTCCCGCTCGCGCAAGAAGCTATGGCTCAAGGGGGAAACCTCGGGCAACCGCCAGCAGGTGGTGAGCGCCAGCATCGACTGCGACGGGGACGCCCTATTGTTCCGCGTGAAGCCCGAAGGCAACGGCGCGGCCTGCCATGAAGGCTACCGCAGCTGCTTCTTCCGCCTCCGCAAGGATGGGAAATGGGAGATCCAGGGGAAGCCCGTCGCATAACCTCGCCTTGCATTCCCCCGGGGCGCCGGTGACCGTTCCGACCGGGGTCCTTCTGGATCAGTGGGATGAACGCACCTCGGCCTTCCTGGCCTCCCGGTCCTGGGATCCCTCGGCATCCGTCCTGCTCCTCGCGGTTTCCGGCGGCGCCGATTCCATCGCTCTCCTTCATTGGGCACGCCGTTCCGCGCCCGCTTACGGTTGCTCCCTCGCCGTCGCCCACGTGGACCATGGCTTGCGTCCCGGATCCCGGGAGGATTCGGAATTCGTTTCCCGCCTTTGCGATCGCTTCGGCATCCCTTTTTTCCTCCGCAGGCTGGATCCGGGAAGGCGCCGGCCGCGCGAATCCATGGAAATGTGGGCGCGCCGGGAACGGTATGGGTTTTTCGAGGACGCGGCGCGGGATGCCGGCGCAACTTGGATCCTGACCGCCCACCACAGGGATGACCTGGTGGAAACGGTGTTCCAGCGCCTGGGACGGGGAACCGGCCCCCGCGGTCTAAAAGGTATTCCCTTCCGGCGCGGCGGCATCGTCCGGCCCTTTCTGAACCGTTCCCGCGCCGAAATCCTGGCCTATCTGGGGCTTATGGAAGCCGATTGGCGCGAAGACGAGTCCAATGCCGACATCGGTATCGATCGCAATTGGTACCGGCACCGTTTCCTTCCCGGCCTCCGTCTTTCCGAACCCGGCCTGGACGAACGCATCCATTCCATGGCCATGACCATCCAGGAAATCGGAAAGGGAATCGACGCCTTGGAAGCGGAGGAAGGGTTGCTCCAAACCGATGGTGAAGGCGAACCGTATCTGACCCGGGATGGAGTGGAAGCCAAGGTCGCGGCCGGGGATCTGGAAGGGTTGGAATTCTGGATGAGGACGCTTTTGACCTCGGAGCGGGCGGACCCGGAGGGCTTGGGAGCAAGCCGTTCTTCGGCGGGCCTTTCCCATACGGCCCCTTCGATCGGATCCATTCCGGTTACGAAAGAGATACTACGCGAGTTCTGCCGACAATGGGAAATCGGACCCGAAAGCCTGCAAGTACCGCTCAACCGCATCTTGGCATTGAAATGCCAAAATAACGGAGTTTACCGCGCGGAAAGGGCCTTGGCGGCGTCCAATGGGCGAGGGCGGCCAAAAAAAACCTGCTCCCCGGAGGCCCAAAGGGTTATACTGGTTGGAGGCTCGGCCAGCGCGGAATGGCGCTGGGGAGACCGTTCGTATTCGTTGGTGGCTCGACGGTTTCCCAGGCCCGCCGGCCTGGATTTCCCGTCCGACATGGAGGAAAGGGCGATCTTTGATGCAGACCTCATTTCTTGTACATTACTGATACGAACTCGGAAGGACGGCGATCGCTTTTCCCCATTGGGAATAGTTAGTAGATCGCGCAAGCTGAAAACGTTTTTCAACGAGGAGAAGGTTCCGACCGGAATGAGGGACGTCATCCCCATCGTCTTCTCGGGCGAAATGCCCGGCGACGAGACCCTAGCCTGGGTCCCCGGATACGGAATATCCGATTTCTTCAAGGTCAGCGGATCGACTTCTCACATCCTTGAATTGGTGCTTACATGCGAGAACCCCTAGAAGAAAAAAAGAGCAACCTGGTGGAAGAAAAAAAGAACGCCCCGGTGAACCGGAAGCTGCCTGATTCGAAACAGGCCATGCCTCCCGGCAACAAATGGAAACGCAAGAACCTGACCCTGATCCTGGCGATGGTGCTCGTTTCCGTTTTCCTGGTCCAGTTGCTCGACTCCCAGAATCCTGTCGAGGAGAAGACCTATTCCGAGTTCCGCAACATCATCGCGGATACCAGCCTGGGGATCACCTCCATCGAACTGCAGCGGATCGGCGAAGGCTATATCCTGGTGGGCGAGCGCAAGCTGACTCCGGAAGAACAGGTCAAGCGTAAGGAGACGCATAGCGCCTTCTCTTCGCGCACGGTCAAGTTCAAGACCCTGCTCCCAGACATCGACGGACCCATCCTGCAATTGCTCGACAACCTTACGGCCCGCGGGGTCAAGGTCGAGTTCGTCAAGGAAACGCGTTGGCTCAGCTACCTCAGCACCTTGTTCCCGCTGTTCCTGTTGATCGGGTTCTTCTGGTTCATGATGGCGCGCCAAGGCGGCGGCATGGGCGGAAGCCGGGGGATATTCTCCTTCGGCAAGATCAAAGGCAAGCTCATGGACGAGAACCGGCCGAAAGTCACCTTCCGTGATGTGGCCGGCGCCGACGAAGCCAAACAGGAGCTCGAGGAAATCATCGCCTTCCTCAAGGATCCGAGCAGGTTCGCCAAGCTGGGCGGCCGCATTCCCAAGGGCGTGCTGCTCCTGGGCCCTCCGGGCACCGGCAAGACCCTGCTCGCCAAGGCCGTGGCCGGCGAGGCGGAAGTCCCATTCTTCAGCATGTCGGGCTCGGACTTCGTGGAAATGTTCGTCGGCGTGGGCGCCTCGCGCGTCCGCGACCTGTTCGAACAGGGCAAGAAGAACGCGCCCTGCATCATCTTCATCGATGAGATCGACGCGGTCGGACGCCATCGCGGCGCCGGCCTCGGCGGCGGGCACGATGAACGCGAACAGACCCTGAACCAGCTCCTGGTGGAGATGGACGGTTTCAACAGCAATGAAGGCGTCATCCTCATCGCGGCCACCAACCGGCCAGACGTCCTGGATCCCGCCCTGTTGCGCCCGGGCCGCTTCGACCGCCAGGTCGTGGTGGACCTGCCGGACGGCAAGGGTCGCGAAGGCATCCTCCGCGTGCATCTGGAAAAGCGCAAGGTTCCCACCCGCGAGGACGTGGACGTGGCCAAGATCGCCAAGGGAACCCCCGGTCTTTCCGGCGCGGACCTGGAAAACCTCGTCAATGAGGCCTGCCTGCTCGCGGCCCGCTTCGGCGGCAACCAAGTGGCCATGATCGATTTCGAGGAGGCCAAGGACAAGATCATGATCGGGTCCGAGCGCTTCTCCCGCATCCTCAGCGACGACGAGAAGAAGACCACGGCCTACCATGAAGCCGGCCATGCGGTCGTCTCCCTGATGGTCAAGTATTCGGATCCCTTGCACAAGGTGACCATCATCCCGCGCGGCCGGGCCCTGGGCATCACCTTCTCGCTTCCGGAAAAGGACATGTATACGGTGGACTCGCGCTTCGTGCTCGATAAGATCGCCATCCTCATGGGCGGCCGCGGCGCGGAACTCCTGCTCTTCGGGCAGAAGAACACCGGCGCGTCCAACGATATCGAGAAGGCGACGGAACTCGCGCGCAAATACGTATGCGAATGGGGCATGTCCGACCTTGGACCGCTCTCCTACGGCAAGAAGCAGGAGGAGATCTTCCTGGGCCGCGAAATCAGCCAGCATCGCGATTACTCCGAGGCCACCGCCATCCAAATCGACCGCGAAGTGCGGAAGATCGTGGACGGCCAGATGGATCGCGTGACCGCTATGCTCGGGGAGAACAAGCAGAAGCTCATCAACCTGGCCGAAGCCCTGCTCCTCCACGAAGTGCTGGAAGCGGACGAAATCATGAAGGCCATGACGGGCGAGCTGCTTACGGACACCAAGAAGAGCCGCTCCTACCTCAAGGGCAAGACGGATCGCCGCGCCCGCACCGAAGCGGGAACCATCGCCGAGGGCGAACCCTCCATATCCGGAACGACCGCCAATGCCGAGAAATCCTTGGATGACGCGGGGAAACCCGAAGTCGACGAGGGCAACAAGGGCGGGCGTTTCGACGCCACGGTCTGATCCCTCCCTTTACGGGCCTCCGGAATCGCGATGAATCCTCCGGATCCCGATAAACCCGAAACGCCGGCCCCTCCAGGGGCCGGCGTTTCGCGTTCCTGGGGCGATCCCATCACGGTGATAAAGCCGCGTCCTTGGCTTGCAGGCGATCGCATCCTCGGGGGCGATAGGCCCCTGCTGATGGGCATCCTCAACGTGACTCCGGATTCCTTCTTCGATGGCGGAGCCCATGCCTCCAAGGACCAGGCCCTGCGCCATGCCGAGGCCATGCTCGAGGCCGGAGCCGATATCATCGACGTGGGCGGGGAGTCTTCCCGCCCCGGCGCGGAACCGGTTTCCGAGGCGGATGAGCTGGCCCGGACGCGGCCGGCCGTGCGTGAAATCGTGAAACGCCTGGGCTGCGCCGTTTCCATAGACACGGTCAAGGCCAAGGTGGCCCGCGCGGCCCTGGAAGAGGGGGCCTGCATCGTGAACGACATCAGCGCCATGACCTTCGACCCCATGATGCTGGAAGTCCCCCAGGCCTTCCGGGCGGGCGTGGTGCTGAACCATATCAAGGGCAAGCCCAAGGATATGCAAACGGCGCCCGTCTACGCGGATACGGTGGCGGAAGTGAAGGATTTCCTGAAGGGGCGCATCCAGTTGCTGGCCGCGATGGGGATGGCCAAAAGCCGCATCGCCGTGGACCCGGGAATCGGGTTCGGCAAACGGGTGGAGGACAATTACCGCCTGATCGCCCGGCTGGAGGCCTTGGATGCGCTCGGATGCCCGATCCTGCTGGGCATGTCGCGCAAATCCTTCATCGCCAAGACCCCGGGCCTGGAAGCGTCCGATCGTCTGCAACCCAGCGTGGCCTTGGCGGTGCTGGCGGCGTTGAAAGGGGTTTCCATCCTGCGGGTGCACGATGTGCGCGAAACCCGCGAGGCCCTGGCCATGATCGCGGCGGTGCGCGCGGCCGGTTGATCCGGATCAGGGCGATCCGGATTCCTCAGACTCCGATGCGGATGCCGGCGACGAGACCCGGCCAACCGTACACTTCGTCCCCGACCTTCAATTCATATCCCCCCACCGGAAAGGCCGTGGCATCCCCGCCTTGGTGCCAAAAGGCGTTGAGCGAGAGCCCGCCGAACACGGACAGGTAACGCAGCAGGTTCCTGCCGGCCATGACCCGCAGGCGATAGAGTTCCGGCCCGGGACCGTCGAAGTCCAGATTGTCATGGAGATCGTACACGCCCATGTCCGCCGCGGCATAGCCGCGGCCGATCGGGATTTGCCCGCCCATGCCCGCGCCCAGGATCAGGACATTGCGGGAGACGGTGAGCTTTTCCCCCGCGGACAGGTAGGTGTAGAAGCCTCGGCTCCCGGAAAGCAAGGTGAAATGCTGGAAGCCCAATTCGTCCATCCACACGTTGGCGCTATGCAAACCCGTATGGCTGTAATTGATCAGGCCGAAGGGGATGCCGTTGCGGATGTCGCGGGAGATGTTGACGAGCCCTACCTGGCATCCGTCCACGTCCCTGGCCGCATTGAGCACCGCCGAAACCTGGGCGCCCTTGACGTCCCGGGCCGCATTGAGGACGGCGGAAGCCTGGGTACCGCGTACGTTACGCCCCGCGTTCAGTACCGCCGCCACCTGCGCGCCTTCCACGTCCCCGAAGGAAAGGTTCAGCACGCCGGCCGCCTGGCCGCCTTCGACGCCCCGCGCCACGTTCAGGACGCCGGCCCCCTGCCCGCCCCGCATATGGCCCGCGGCGATATTGATCACTCCGGCCCCCTGGCCGCCCTCGACCTCGCCCCCTATATTGAATACGGCGGCGCCTTGGCCCCCTTTTACGGAACCGCTCGCGAAATTGCCCACCGCCGCTCCCTGGCCTCCCGTCACGGAGCCGATCGCGAAGTTGGCCACCGCGGCCCCCTGGCCTCCCCGCACGTTACGGGCCACGTTCAGGACCGCCGCGCCCTGGCCGCCCTTCAGATCGCCGTAGTCCACGTTCGCCACGGCCGAACCCTGGCCTCCGGTTACGCCCTTGGCGACATTGAGGATGGCCGCCCCCTGGAATCCCTTGATGCCGCCGGAAGCGGTATTGATGAACACCGAGGTCTGGGCGCCCTGGACGGAGTCGCGTCCGAAATTGCCGAAGACGGAAACCTGGCCGCCCCATAGGGCCATGGAGGCGTGGTTGAAAAAGAGGGCCAACTGCAGCCCGTGGAAGGGCCGCTGTTGCCGGTTCAGGATCAAGCCCACGGACAGGGCGTACTTCGCATCCATGCCGGCCCGCATGTCGATTTGATCGCTGTATTCGAAACCCACCCCGCTCGGGGCGGCGGCGGGATTCACGGAAGCGGCCGCAGGGGAATCATCGGATCCGCCTCCGCGAAATGCCGTGGCCTCCCGGGGCATGCGCCCGAACCGATCCGGGGACAAGGTCTCGCGGCCGCCTTCGGCCAGCAGGATGGAGGCCGTATCCAGGGTGCGGTTCCGCTCGAGGCGTATGCTGTACGCTCCGGGGGGAAGCCCCAGCTCCACCTGGCGGCTCCCGGGCTTGAAAAGCTCGGCGACCAGTTCGCCTTTGGGATTGCGGATGAAGAATCGCCCTTCCAGATCCTTGCCCAGAACGAGTTCGGAAGAAGTGGCGCGCATATCCGTCATCACCACGTCCCCGGTGCCGGACAGTTTCATGTCGTAGGCGGGATGCTGCGGGCCGCCTTTCGTGCGCTCGGTGCGGGCCAGGGTCTCATGGAAGGCGAACTGGTATGCCTCGCCCAAGGTGACCTTGCCGTCGCCGGATACGTCCGCCGCGCCGCGCAGTCCCGATACCAGGTAATGGGTGAAGAAGGAACTGCCGATCTGATCGGATTCCTGGGAGGCCTCCTCCGGGGAGCTCGAGGTGATGAAGGCGTAGCCGCGCATGTCGGAGGACGCGTCCACGGTGAAGGCGGGGCGGTGCTTGCCTCCCTTGAGGCGGGTGATGGCGCCGCTCGCGCAGGCGTCCAGCACGGCGATGCGCACGTCGGCGGGGATGGAGTCGAGCTTGCGCCTGAAGCGATCGTAATCGAATCCGTTACCGCCCAGCAGGAGCCCTCGCGAATCGGCATGGCCGGAGTAGTAGAGGACGACCTCCGTGCGGCTGCGGCCCAGGCGATCGCGCAGCACCTGATCGCGCAATCCCGCGAAGGCGCTGTCCAGGCCGGCGGGAGTAGGGTTCTCCAGCAACCGGGTATCTTCCCGCTTGACCCCGCCCATTTCGCCGAGGACCCGGCCGAAGGTCGCCGCGTCGGAACCGGCGTACAGGAGGGAGTCGAGGGCGGGCCCGCCGAAATTCGATCCGATGGCCAGGCAATAGCGGCGGATGGATCCGTCTCCGGCGGGCGCCTGCCCCGCCGCGGAAGCCGGATGCGCCTTGGCCGCAGCGAGGGGCGTTCCCGGGATCGCCAGGACGGATATCGAGGCCAGGATGGAGGCCATGGTGGGGAGGTTCATTTCAGGGGTTCCTTGCTTCCTTGATGAGGGGGAAAACCGTTCGCGAGATGCCGGCATGGGCCGTGATCATCCCAGGTTTCCGGGGCGGGGTTTCCAGGATGGAGTCCAGGGGGAAGGGCCGGTCGGAGGCGACGAAATGGAAATCCTCGCGCCCGGGCGAGTCGTCCAGCTCGAAGGCCGAGGGCAGGGCGATCTTTCCCGAGGAGGACAGCGGGGAGGCCTGGCTTCCGCGTTCCGGAAGATGCCAGGTCACCTTGCCTTCCCCGTCCCGGGAAAAGATGGCCCCGTATTTCCTTCCCGCTGCGTCATAGTAGACCTGGATGAGATCGCCGGCATGCACAGGGTTCCCGGGCCGCAATGCTTCGGCGCCTCCCACGGCCTTGCGGTAGAGGTAAAGCGCGGGGAGCGAGCCTTTCAGCCGCGTCACGTCTTCCGCCGCATCCGGTTGCGGACCCATCCTGCCTTGGCCTTCCGCGCCTTTGAAAAGGGTCCGCACGGGGACGAAGATCAAGGCCAGCAATAGGGCGAAGGCGGGAGCGGACGCGAACCGCGCAATGCGGCGGCTGCGGGAGGGGCGCCTGCGGGCATCGGCCATTTTCAGCTTGTTCCAAATCCGTCCCGCCATGCGTCCGGTGGGATGGGAGGCCTGCAGATCCGCGTGTTCGGCCCGCAGGGCCCGCAGCCAACCGGCTACGCTCGCGTCCGATCCCTCCAGTCCGGAGATGCGCTCCATTTCCGCGGGCGGCAGCTCCCCGATCAGGTAACGTTCCAGTTTCCACAAGGGGATTCCGGAATCGGGTCTTCCTGGATCCATGTTTCCTCCCTTCATTTTCCCTCCAACTCGATCAGGCTACGGCGCAATCCCCGCAACCGTTTACGCACTCCCGATACCGACATGCCCGTTTCCTCCGCCACTTCCTCCAAGGTCATCCCGTCCAGGAGATGCAGGACGGCCATGGTCCGGGTGCTTTCCTCGTGGAGGCCGAAAAGCCGCTTGAGCACGCTCCGGGCCTCGAACCTGGGGGCGGGATCCTCGCTGGTCGCGACCTCGCGCAGCCAATCCGAGGCGGCGGGATCCCCGCGTTGCGCGTCCCGGATGAGATTGAGGCAATGGTTGGTGGCTATCCGGTTCAAAAGGCTGGAGGGGTATTCCGCATGCAGCCTTTCGCTATGGGTGATGAACAGGACGAAAACGTTCTGGGCCGCGTCCTCGGCCATGGCTTCGTCCCGCAGCAATTGACGGCAGCGTCGCAGGACCATTTTGCCGTATCGCTCGTATAGAGCGGTGATTTCCGCGTAGTCGATGCCCATGAATACCCTTTAAACACCGCCGGGAAGCGAATGTGTCACCGACAACCCTGAATGATGCTAAAAAGTCCAGAAAAGGGGGACCATCGGAGCCTGGCCGGGAAAATGGTATAATGATGCCATGAACCGCGCCGATGGATGGATTGGGGAATATTGGGAGAAGGGGTTCACCCGCGTTCCCGGGGTTTTCCCCGCGAACGAGATCGAAGAGCTTTCCAAGGGGTTCGATGAAGTCCTGGCCCTGGGCAAGGGGCTCACGAAAACCACCAAGAGCGGGCTGACGGAATACCGGGTGGTGCCCATAGACGGCAAGCCTACCCTGAAATTTGCCAAGTGGGCCTCCGCTTCCCATGAAAGCCTCGACCGCTTCCGCACCTCCCCGCGCCTAATGTCCCTGGTCATGCAGGTGCTCGGCCCGGACCTCCGCCAAATCACCAACCAGATGCATTATAAGAACCCGGGCGACGGGGTGAGTTTCCAGATGCACCAGGATTGCACCTTCCGCAAGCCGGACTCCTCCTATCGCGACCTTTACGGGGGATTCCTCCAGGCCGCCATCGCGGTCGATCCTTCCACGGTCGAAAACGGGTGCCTGCAATTGGTGCCCGGCTCCCACAAGGAAGGCAAGGCCCTCCTGTCCGGCGGTTATGAAGGGTGGGAGGCCAATGGGGAGAACCAGAGGGTGCTGGAGCGGTTCGCTCCCGCGGTCGATGGCCTCATGGATCCGGGAGACGTCCTGCTTTGGAATCCCTACACCATCCACGGTTCGCAGCCCAACCGCAGCGCCAAGAGCCGGCGCGTCTATATCAACGGGTTCGCGCGTACCAGGGATTGCGATAACGGCGTCCTGGCGACCGTCGGCGGCAAGCCGGTCCCGCTGGCCTGGGGACCCGGAACCCTATGGGACATCGTCGAGGAGCGTTAGCCGGACCGGCGGCCCAGGGGCCGGCGCCCGAAGCCTGCGTCACTCCATCTGCACCGGCGACTCCGCGTGCGAAATCGGCTCATGGTTGCCCGCGCCGCTGTCGGACTCCCGATCCCATCCGCTCGAATGGATCCACTCCCCGAAGGTCTTGAGGAAGGGGTAGCTCGCGTGTAACGCGGCGATATCCACCTCATAACCCTTGTCCCGGAACCAGGCGAACATCTTGTAGGATTCGGGGGCCGTATCCTTCAGCGAGTCCAGGGGGATTTCCTCGTACCGTACTTCCCGTTCCAGCGCCTCGGAAAAGAGTTCCGCAGCCTGGGCCGGGCTGACCTCGGCTCCCGCGATTTCCAGGGTCTTGCCGCGGTAGGCGTCCGGATCCATGAAGGCCAAATCCGCGAACGCGCCGATATCGTCGGCCGCGATCATTTGGATCCGCCTGTCGGGAGCCAAGGGAAGCCGCAGAATGCCGTTCAGGATCTCGCCGCGGTTGGCGTCGAGGTTCTCCATGAAGAAAACCGGGCGCAGGATGGTATAGGCCAGTCCCGAAGCCTCCAGGTATTGCTCGATGATGCGTTTGCTTTCGAAATGGGCGAGGCCGGTGTCCCGATCGGCGGAAGCCACCGAGGAATAGACGAAATGGCCGACGCCGGCCCGCTTGGCCGCATCGATGAGCGCCTTGCCCTCGCGGACTTCGCCCTCCGCGCCGTGCTCCCAGAAATCCTGCACCGCGAAAACCCCCTGCATGCCTTTCAGGGCCTTGTCCAGGGAGGCGCGATCGTCCATGTTGCCGGCGACGATTCTCGCCCCTTTGCGGGCAAGCAGATGCGCTTGGGCCTTGTCCGGGTTGCGGGTCAAGGCGCAGACCTGGAAGCCTTGCGCCAGAAGGTGCCGGGCCGCGGCGCCTCCCTGGCGGCCGGTGGCTCCCGTAACGAGGATCGAGGTATTGTTCTTGTTGGCCATGGTTGCCTCCGGGTTCGGGCGCAGGAGGTCGTGGGCCGCAGCGCCGATGGGGATGGGACTAGATTGAATCGGGGGTTCTCTATAAACTACCTGTCCGGCGCTGGGCCTCCTAAGGAAAAAAGGTGACGGTAAGCACGGATCGACACCGCCTCCCATCGCCCGGCCATGCAGGGTTTCCGGGCATTTAATGTATTTTTGGGGCTCGTCTTTTCCCGGTTCCGGGAAGAATCCAGGATGTTCCCGAGATGATACCCAAGCTTCCCTTTCCGATCGCCACCGCCATTTCGGCGATCGTTCTGCTCCTCTTCTCCGCTCCGGCCATGGCGGCCCTTGGAATCAGGCAGGATGGCCATCTCGATATGCCCGTCCTCCGCAAGGCCTATATGGAAAGCGAATTCGAGCTCGTACGCGCCTCCCTGGAAGGCTTCCTGAAAAAGCATCCCAAGGACGTCTCCCGGGAGGAAAAGGTCTTCACCCACATGTACCTCGGGGTCATCTGCGCGGCGGATTCCAATTCGCAGGTGAAAGCCGAGAGCCATTTCAACGCGCTCCTGCAGTTGTCCCCGCATATCGAACCCGTGGACATGTTCGTCCCGCCGAAAATCCAGGACCTGTTCGATCGGATCAAGCGCGACTACCTCAAGCGGGAGGAGTATGAAAAGCGTTTCGACGCTTTCGGCAATCCCATCCAGCCCGAGGGGAGCGATTCCGCGGCGCACCTTCAAACCGCCAAGCCGGCGGATCCCGATAATCCATCGGGCAAATCGACGGACGGAAAGACCCCGGCCCTTACCGACGATGGAAGCCGCTCTTGGCTTTGGTGGACCGTGGGCTCGGCCGCCGTAGTGGCCGCCGGCGTGGGCGTCTATGCCATCATGGCATCGGAGGATGCGCCGGAACCCAATCGCAGCGAAGTGGATGGTACCCTGAAATGAAGCGGAACCGGGCCATCCGGAGGTCCGCCCTCCGAATCCTTTTCATCGCCGTTCTGGGGCTGGGCCTATGGAACTGCAATGTTTCCAACCAGGACAGGGAGAACCTCCTCTCCATCAAGGTCGATGATTCCCTTTCCACCTACGATACCATCCGCGTCGACATCCTTTATCCCAACGGCACCGCCTACAAGGAGTCGGTCTTCTACGGCAAATACAAACCCGGCGCCGACCATAAAATCAAGGATCTCGACCTCGGCGGGAACCCGCCCGCCAATTACCAGATCCTGATCACCGGGATCCGCGAAGGCACGCGCGTTCTGGTCGTCAGCATCAAGGTCACTCCCGACGGTTCCGAAACCCCGAAAATCCTCGTCCGGGAACCTCCCTTGGATACGTCCAAGCCCCCGTTGGAGATCCTTCCCGTCAGGGTGGCGCTCAATACGGCCACGCCCCTGATCCTGTCGACGGGGTCCCAGGCCACCAAGGCCCTGGCCGCGGTGGAACCCGCCGGGGCGGATCAAACCCTCCTCTGGTCGACCTCGGATTCCGGCGTAGTCCGGGTGGACGCCGCCGGGTCCCTGTACCCGGGAATCGTCGGGGAAACCGATATCACCATCCGCTCCAAGCGCGACCCAGGGCTTTCCGCCGTCCTCCATGTGAAGGTCATCCAGCTCGCGCAGGTCAAGGGCGTCACGGTCACGCCCGACAGGCTCACCTTGTACATGGGGGGTGCATCCTTCAAGCTCACCGCCCAGGCCACTCCGCCGGAATCCCAGGTCAGCGTGATTTTCCTCAGCGGCAACGACAGCGTCGCCAAGGTCGATCCCGACGGCACGGTAAGGGCCGTGCGGATCGGGTCTACCGCCATCAAGGTCTATCCCGCGGGCTATCCTTCCCTGGCGCTCGAATGCCTGGTCACGGTCGAAATCGATGTCCCCGTTCTCGATGCCGGAGGCGACCGAAATGTCCGCCCCAAGGAAACCGTCGCCTTCCCCCTGAAGGTCACCCAGAAGTACGGCGATATCGCCGTCCTCAAATGGGATCTGGACGGGGACGGCAAGTGGGACGACTCCACCAATGTCCCCACCGCCTCCCCGCAGCACGTCTATTCCGGCGAGGATTCCGTCGTCACCGTTCGCTTCCATGTCCGGGACACGGAGGGCAATGTCGATTCGCTCTCCAGGAAGGTGCATATCGGCCAGACCCTGGCCGCGCCCGCCTTTACCGACAAGACCACGCCTTCACCCACCAGCCTCGCGAAACCGACGTGGGCCTGGACGGGAAACCCGGGAGCGGGAGGCAGCGGCACCTACCGCTATTCCCTGGACGGCAGACCCCCCGTGGAAACCAAGGCCACGACCTTCACGGCCGACTCCCTTGCCGATGGCGACCATTCCTTCGTCCTGCGGGAATTGGATGGGGGAGGCATCCCTTCCGACTCCGCCGTCCGCGTC
The DNA here is from genome assembly GCA_028287465.1 of Fibrobacterota bacterium. Classification (GTDB taxonomy): domain Bacteria; phylum Fibrobacterota; class Fibrobacteria; order UBA11236; family UBA11236; genus Chersky-265. Next base: position 52,009 of record JAQBPO010000086.1, on the reverse strand, counting down.
ATCCGGGTGGTGACCAAGGGCCCCATCGTCACCATCACCACCCCGCAGGAAGGCGCCCTGACCAATGCGGCCGCCATCGGCGTCACCTGGATCGTCAAGCCCCTGACCGGCGCGAACGTCGCCAACAGCAACTCCGAAAACCTTACGGGCAAACAAGGCGCGGTCAAGATCATCAGGGAAGCCACCGACACCTTCGGCAATAAGGGCGCCGATACCGTGGTCGTATTCCGGGACACCATCGCTCCCCCGTCCCCGGCCTTCACGGGGCTATCCTCGCCCGCCTCGGTCAATGCGTCCTATACCTCGCCCGTCCAATGGGCCTGGACCCGCGCGACGCCCAACGATTCCTTCCTGGTCTCCCTGAACGGCGCCGTCGCGACGCGCCAAGGCGGCACCACCTTCGTTTTGTCCAACCCCCTCAACCAGACTTACATCCTGAACGTCATGGCCGTGGACTCCGCCGGAAACACCTCCCCGGCCACGACCTATTCCATCCTGGTGGATCGCACGGCTCCTCCCGCCCCTGTGGTATCCGGGACTACGCCCACGGGAACTCCCGCCTGGACCTGGGGCGCGGCCTCAGGTTCCGATGGGGCGCGCGTATACCGGTATAAGCTGTCCACGGCCGCCGGGTATTCGGTTGAGACGTCCTCCGCCTCCTATAGTCCCACGGGGCTGGTGACGGGGACTTATACCTTGCAAGTGCAGGAGCGGGACCAGGCGGGGAACTGGTCGGGGGATGGGTCCTTTGCGATAGAGGTGGACAGGACGGGGCCTAGCATAACCGTAGGCAAGCCTACGCCATTCGGGCGGGTAACCAGCGCCAATCCGGTCGTTTCGGGCACGGCTTCCGATGATCATATCATGAAGAAGGTGGAATACCGGATCAATACCGGCTCCTATTCCGCGGTTCCATTGAATGGGGGGAACTGGACTTTCTCCGATAATTACGATGCGGGCGCGAATACGGTCTGGATTCGCGGGGAGGACCAATTCGGAAACCGGGATTCCACTTCCATCTCCATTTACAAATATCCTAATGTGGTATTCGTCAGGAAGAATGCGACGGGAACGGGCAAGTCCTGGGAAGATGCGTATGGGGAGTTGCATCAGGCGTTGGACTCCGCGAAAATGTATCCTGCCGGGACCCAGATCTGGGTGACCAAGGGAAGTTATACCGGGCCTATCGGGCATCCAAATGAATTGAGCATTTTCCATTCGGATCTTGCGGTGATGGGTGGATTCTACGATGATCGGCCCTCCACCGATACGACCCAGAGGAATTTCTCTACGAGCGCTTCCACAATCGCCTCCGTCTTCTTCATGGGAACGACGGGGGTAGCCCTCCATGATTTCAGATTCGATGGATTCACGATGGGCGATAGATTCTGGCTGGCGAATGCGGATCATTACCGGAACACCTTCCGGAACTTGAGGTTCAACGGGCTATCCTCCACCACAAACATCATCCTGACAAGAGGGAACAATACCTTCGAAAAGTGCGAATTCACGAATTTGAATTCCACGGAGGAGCCGGCGATATTCCTAAAGGGAATCAATAATTTCCAGGGGTGCAGATTCGAGAACAATAAATCGGCCGCTCCCTATTCACCGATCGAATTGGGATCTTCGTACCTTACCGTACGCGACTGCTATTTCTCGAACAGTATCGGCACGGACGGGAGCTTTCACTTTTATCTGAGCCATGATGTTCAGAACCTGGATATAGATGGAAGCAGGATACAGGGAGGAAAGGCGGCTATCAAGGTCGATTCCGCTTATCCCATGTCCCAGTTCATATATGGGAGCGGCAATACATCCTTCTGAGGGGCGCGTTTGAAAGCCGGAGGATTTTCCTGCTTCCAATAAAAAAGCCCTGCGTTTCCGCAAGGCTGTATCCGACCGCTATGTTTCGGATTCAATAAACCATGATTCGTTGCGAGAAGGTCTTCGCCTTCGACGCGACTTTGACGAGGTATAGCCCAGGCTTCGAGAATGCGGCCGGAGCGAAGGTCATCTTTTCCGATCCCCTGGCCGAATAGACCTTCTCGCCCTTTGAGGACCAGACGGATACATTGTAATGGCCTTTAAGGTCCACGCTGAAATCCCTGCCTGAAGTCACGTAGGAACGATTGCCCAAGGTCATCGCCGATTTGCCTTTCTCGGTCAGAATGGCGGTGGAGGGATCCCCGGAAGTGTATTCCAGCGCCCGGAGCAGGATGCTTTTGAACCAGGTTGAATTCGCCCCGTCGGGCGTATGGATGAACGTCGAATAGAAGTACCGGCTCTTGGCGGCGTCCTCCCTATACCAAGCGACGGGATGGACCCCGAGGGGCGCGCGATCGAGAGCCTGGGCATTGGTCAGGTAATACATCACCTTGCAGCCGCTGGCAGGGTCCAGGACCTTTGACGTCGCATCGTAGGCATACCATTCATCCGCGGCCGTGAAAGTGGGCGGCAACCCTTCCATGATGGGGTTGGCCAGGATGGCCGCATCCGTGGTCTTGTCGACCTTGCCCTGCGGCACTCCGGTCCCATGCAAGGCATAACGCATGGACGTCACGTTGTCCTGGTACCATTTCCATTCGTCCTTGAGCCATTCGTTGGCTCCCGAGGTATGGAAGCCGACATAGCCCTTTCCGCCCTTTGCGAGCCATTTCTGGAACGCGGCCTTGGAAAGATCGGGGAACGCCGTGGCGGTCTGGGTTTCGAAGAAGTAGCTGAAAACGAGGATGTCGACGTCGTTCAGGTTGGCATCCGTAAGATTCTTGGGATCTCCTTTGACCAGGGTGAATCCCACGGCCTTGGCGAAACCCTGCAGGTTCGCGTAAGTCGCGGTCCTGGCGTCGAGATGCTCGCCGGAAATGCTTCCTCCTTCGAGGACCATCACCTTTTTGGACTTCAGAGGGCTCAAGGGGTTCGCTGCGACCATCTGCGCGCGCGCCGCCAATGGCCCGGACAGGATCATTGCGCAGACCACCCAAAGCATCCTCATATTGGTTTTAATCCGCATAATTCCTCCAGCATTCGACGTGATATCCATAAAAACCTCCTTACCGAAGATTGAATTCCAGCCGCAGCAGGTAATACCAATCGTGGTTCCATGATTGTGTCAGGGGTATGTTGCTCGCGCTGAATTTGCCGTCCGTAAGGCGGAAGTGATCGCATGCCGCCTGCAAATGGACGTTGACCATCTTGTTCACCGATTTCCTGGCGGTGATGCTCCATTTAAAATCATCCCGGTGGACCGAATCCCCTTTGCTCGTTTCCCAGGTCGGAAGCGATTGCTGGATGAATTTGTTGCCGTCGTTATACGGGGATTTGTAGAGCTCGCCCTGGAGGGTCAGCACATCAAGAAGTTTCGCGGTCGGCACGTTCATGCCGAACATGATAGGCATCCGTTCCGACTTTTTCGTGTAGTAAAGGGGGTAATCCTTCACGCCCAGCAGGGCCACTTCCGCGAAAATACGCAGGTCCTCGGGTCCGCGGATGTCCTCGGGAAGGAGGTGGCCCAGGTTGAGCGCTCCGCGGGCCATCACCTTAATGCCCTTGAAGGTCCAGCGCGTGAGGGTCGTGTCCAGGGTGGTGGCGGGAGGCGTGACCTGATCCAACCTGCCGCTCGCGATGGTATCCGCTCCGCCGGCGGTCTTGCCCCGGTACTCGACGTAGGTGTTCAAATCCACGTTCGGAGACAGGGTGCTCGGCCGCATGGGAATGTAGTGGTTGAAGACCGATCCGGCGCCGACGTCGAACCATTTCGAGGAATACCCGACATCGTAACCGGGAGAGAAATCGCCGACGGGATAATAGACCGTTTCCATGAACATGGAGAAATTATGCTTCAGGGCTCCGCCCATCTGGGATACGGTCGCCAATAGTCCATGGCTGTAATTGCCGGCTCGGTTCATCAGGAGCCACCCCTCGCCGCTCCATAGGATTCCCGGATAGGTTCCGGACCGGTAGAGGTATTCGCCCAGGTTCTTGGCATCCGGATTGTATTTGTAATTGAAGGTTCCGACCTGAACGCTTCCGGAAGTCGTGGCGGGATCGCCGAACTGCCAACGGGCGCGCGCCACCGGAATCATCGGCTTAACCTGCATGACCTTTTCGCTCAGGTCCGCCGCCTTTCCCTGGCCATACGGCCACCAAATGAGCCCGGCCAGGCCGACGGAGACGTCGAAGCGCCCGACCGCCAAATCCTGGATGGCGATCACGTTCGCGCGGTTGAGGGGAAGCCATGCGAGGTCTTTTTTCTGATCCGGATCATAGGCATTGTAGCCGTTCACCAGATGCCCGAAATCGACATAGGCCTTTACCGTGAGCTTATGCTTGTCGATGCCTTCGAATTGGGCGGACGCGCCGGTTGCGAGCATGCTCATAAGCGCTGCGGGAACCAGCCATCGGAGCGCCCGGTATTGGAAAAAGCGCTTCATTCCTTCTCCTCGGCACCGCTGAAATCGATCATATCCCAATCTCCATCCGCACCAGGTAATACCAATTCCTGGGATAAAGAGTCAGTTCGTATTCCGTGAACGCATTCGTGGCTTCACGCAACCTGAGGTGGTCGCTTGCGACTTGCGCATGGATGTTCACGATCCGGTTGAAAGACTTGCGGCCGTAGAGGGACCAGCGCCATGGGCTTTTCTTGTAGGACTCCTGGTCCCGGGTCTGATAGTTCTCGACCTTCCAGATGGGAAGGGAGCCGATGTTGTAGTAGTAGGTATCGTTGAATTGGGCGTTGTAGTATTCCGCCTGGAATGCCACCAAATCGAGTATGCGGAAGGTGGGCAAATTGACGCCAAGCATGATGGGAATCCGCTCCGAACGTTTTTCATAGAAGTATGGCTGGTTTTCCCATCCCAGCACGGCGACCTCGGCATACAAACGGAGATCTTCGGGTGAGCGCGATGCTTCGGGTATCAGAAAACCCAGATCAAGGGCCGCGCGCCCCATCAATTTGAGCCCGCGCTGGGTCCAATTGTGCAGCACGGCGAATGGCCGGGTCGTATCGCCTTGGATAGCTATTGGAGCGCCCAAAAAGGGACCCTTGTAATAGGCGATGCCCTTGGCCGGGTCGGCTTGGACTTCGATGTAGGAGTTCGCATCGTCCTTTGGCCTCGTCTGGGAAGGCCGGTACGATAATCCCCTGTTGTATGCGGCGCCGAAACCGAATTGAAATACCGGATGATTGAACGACAACTCGTAGGCGGGCGTGATATCGCCTATGGGATCCGTGGCCGCCTCGGTGAAAAAGTTGAAATCATGCGTGAGGTTGCCGCCGAAATTGGAGAACCGCGCATGGACGCCATAGGCGTCATAGGCGGCGTGATCCATCAATTGATACCCGTCGTTCGTCCAAAGGCTCCCAGGATATGTCCCGGAACGATAGAGGTATTCGCCCAGGTTCCAGGCGTCCCGGTTGTATTTGTATGGAAAGAACCCGGCCTCCACGTAGGAGTCCGCCTCGGCCGGATCGAAGATCTTCCGCGCGGTCAGGATGGAAAGCTTGGGCTCCACGCGCATGGTCCGGGTGCCGGGCGGCCCGGCGATGGGAGTATAGGGCCACCACAGAACTCCCATCAAACCCGCTTTGAATTCCCACGCTTCGTTGAATTGGCCGCTTTGCTCCAGGAACACGATGTTCCGGTTGAGGGCGAGATTGCGGATGGGTTCCGAATGGGTTCCGGCGGTGCGGAACTCCCCGCGAACCACGTGTCCGAATTCCATGGCCATGCGCGCCTTGAATTCATCGAACCGGACGCCCGTGCTGTCCTCCGCCCGGGCGCCCGCGACGAGTATGGCGAGGGCCAACATCGGTTTCAGACGTGTTTTGACGAGATTACCCATGGATTTGCTGCGCGAAAGCCTCATGTTACTGAAGGGACACCACCCGGCGTAAATCTAACCCCGCTGGAGCGGCGCTACGCCTTGAAAATGGCCAAACCGCTTTCGGCCAAGAAGCATTTTTCACAATAGTGAATCGAAAGGCTGCCGCGGGCGAAACATTAATTTTCCTTACCGTAAATTGGGCGCAAGCCCCGCAAATGGGGTACGGAAAGCCTGATTACAATCGGGTCCGGAAATGGCCGGGGACACCGGCGTGCGGTCATTTCCAGAGGATGCGGAAGACGCCTTTGCCCAGGGAAGAGGGCGCGGTGAGGTGGGACGAGCCTTCCGGGAGGCGGGCTTGCCAGATTTTCCTGCCGGAAAGGTCGAAGAGTTCGGCGCTCTTCGCGCCGGCCGGTGCGGAGATGCGCCCGCCGTCGCCCGGGAGCGAAAGCAGGATGCCGCCGCCGGCACGGGACATGGGTATCACGGATGTTACGATGGGCGGGAGGCAGCCGTGATAGGTGACCTTGAATAGGCCCGCGTCGCCGTTGCTGTTATACAGGTTCGAGCCGTAGTCCACGGCATAGAGGGCGCCGTCGGACGGGCCGAATTCCAGATCGTGCAGGCCCTGGCTGAAATTCAGGTTGCCCCAGGGAGGATTGGAAGCCGAGGTCAAGGTCGAGAAAGGAGCGGGCGGGGTGGCGAACTTGGGCTGCCAACCCGCGCCCATGATGGCATGGAAGATCCATTTATTGTCGAAATCGGGAGGGAACTTGATTTTGGAATCGAGGGCGGGATCGAAGTGGTATACGGGGCCCGTGCCGGGGCCGCAGGTCTTGAGGCCGGGAATGGGATCGGGGTTGGAGCCGTCATGTTCCCATAGGGCGGCGGGCTTCGCGGGCGGCAGGATGTTCACGCCCGTATTGTTCGGGGAATAGTTGACGGGTCTTTCCGGGTCGAATTTCATCCCGGCCTGTCCCTGGATGGCGATGCATTTGCGCTGGCCGTAATCCCAATGGCAATAGGGCTGGTTGTCCTTCAGGAAGTAGGGGTAACCGAGGAAGGCCGCTTCGTCCGTGATCTTCCATTGGTCGGCGCCGGCGGGCCCTCGGACCGAATCCGCCCTGGCCGCGGGCCCGTTCTCCGCGATGAAGAGCTTTCCGGTGACGGGATCGGGGAAGATGCGATAGGGATTGCGGTGGCCCATGGTATAGATCTCGGGAAGCACCTTGGCGGCCAATTCGGGCGTGGGCCAGAGGGCGGCGTATTTTTCCTTGAGATTGCCCTTGGGGATGGAGTAATACTTCCCGTTGGGTTGAAGGTCGGGTTCGGGATGGATGCGGAGGATTTTCCCGCGCAGGTCGTTCGTGTTCGCCGTGGTGCCCTGGTCGTCGCACCAGGAATAGCCTGGCCGTTCGTCCATGGGCGAGAACTGATCGCTGCATCCCGGAGAGTGGTTGTCGCCGATGGACAGGTAGAGGTCGCCGTCCTTCCCGAATTTGAGCGAGCCGGCATTATGCGATTCCCAGATGGACTTCACTTCGAGGAGCACTTGTTCGGAATTGGGATCGAGGGCGCCGCCCACGAACCGGAAGCGGGAAAGGCGGTAGGTGAGTTTGCCCGTGGAGTTGTTCGCGTTTCCGGAGAAGGAAGCCTTCGGAGGGTAGTACAGGTAGACCCGGTTGTCGGCGGGAAAGCCGGGAGCTACGGCCACCCCCAAGGGTCCTCCCACATCGTACGCGCCGGAATTGAGATAGGCATCGAGGTGGATGGCCAGGGAGGCCTGTCCCGTTGCCGGATTGTAAAGGGTGATGTCGCCCCCGCGCTGAACCACGAAAACCTTTCCGTCCCTGGCGACGGAGAGTTCGATGGGTTCCTTCAGGACCGCGGCGCCGACCAGGGTCTCCTTCTTGAAGTCCCCCGCGCTGGCGACGGGGCAGACCTGGGCAATCACCCGGGGTGCGGCGACCCAGGCGGCGGCGAGCAGGCACAGCGATGCCGAAAGGGCCGGAGCGGAAGGCCGCCGTGGTTGGAGAAGTCTGGTCATGTCGGAATAATACGGTTCCCGGGTATGGAAAAGATGCCAATTCCGGTTTAGAGTTTAACGATTCCGATTGATGGAAAATGGGCTTTGGGGTAGTTAAAGCCGCGATTCCGCGTTGAAAAGACCGTCCGGATTTTGCCGCGCGCGGTTTCGCCTCATGGCCTTAGGCAAATCGGCCAAATAGGCCGCCCGGGAAACCGGGTTCCAACCGGTCCGTTAGGATGTCGGAACGTGCTTCCCCCACGCAAGGGTGCCTTCTTGATGGGAACCCCTTACGAACGTATCTTCGGCGGCATCACCTAACGAAGGAAACCCCATGTTTGTCATTACCGGAGCCACTGGAAAAGTGGGAGGCGGAATCGCGGAAAAGCTCTTGTCGGAAGGGAAGAAGGTCCGGGCCATCGGACGCAACCCCGACAAGCTGAAGGCGCTGGAAGCGAAGGGCGCCGAGATCGCCGTGGGCAGCATGGACGACGCGGCCTTCCTGGCCAAGAATTTCGTGGGTGCGGAAGGGGTATTCGCCATGGTGCCCCCGGATATGCAGGTCGAGGACGTCCATGCCCATTACGATCGTTTCGGCCAGGCCATCGCCAAGGCCCTGGCGGAATCGGGAGTCCGTAACGTCATCCATTTGAGCAGCATCGGCGCCGACCTCGCCAAGGGCAACGGGCCCATTGCGGCCCTCCATCGCCAGGAAGAAAGGCTCAATGCCCTCAGCGGCGTGAATGTCCTGCATTTGCGGCCCGGTTATTTCATGGAGAACCTGTACGGCAGCATCGGGATGATCAAAGGCATGGGCATCAACGGATCCGCCATGAAGGGCGATCTCAAGATCCCCCAGATCGCGACCCGGGACATCGCCGCCTATGCGGCCAAGCGCTTCCTCGCCAAGGACTATACCGGAAGTTCGGTGCAGGAATTGCAGGGGCCGCGCGACCTGTCCATGCAAGAGGCGACGGCCGCAATCGGAAAGGCCATCGGCAAACCGGAACTGCCTTACGTGCACTTCCCCTATGAGGACGCGCTCAAAGGGATGGTGGGCGCCGGGCTTTCCAAGAGCATCGCCGAGAATTTCGTGGAAATGAGCAAGGCGTTCAACGACGGCATCATCGTCAGGCAGCCGCGTTCGCCGTCCAATTCAACCCCGACCACCATAGAGGAATTCGCGATAGGGTTCGCGCGCGCGTTCCAGGCGTAACGGAATCGCCCGTTTTCGAGGGGGATTTCCCCGCGTGCGGGGAAATTTGTACTTGTATCGGATAGGTGTCCGTGATACACTTTTCCCTGTACGCGGTAGTAGGGATATCCCCACCTTCCCTGCTATCGTCCGGGCCCGGCAGTCCCTAGCTGCCGGGCCCATTTTATTTCCCCGATATCCGTTCGCTAATGTTCACTCCCGGCTCGCAGCCCCGGCTTATTCCGTGATTAACCGCTCGCTATTGCACTCCGGTGAGGGGCATAATTCCTCGGTGACGACCTTTTCCGGCGGCCGGGGCCCGCGTTTTTTCAGGCGATTGGCCGGATGGCCCCCTTCCCAGGGGAAAACGGCGATTCCGGGATGTTTGGGCGAAATAAACCCCAATTTCCCATGCAGTGGGGCCTTCTTTGGCCTAAGTTTAGGCCGGACCAGTATGGATAAACGGGCATTCTACAGCTTCGGCCTGATCGGCTTTTTGGCCCTTGCGGCCCTGACCCATGGAGCCGACCTGCATGGGCGCGTGGTCGATCGGGGCACCCTTCGCCCGGACGGTTCCGCCAAGGGGATTTCCGGGGTCCAGGTCACCCTATATGACGGGAGGAAGGCCATCGGTTCGGCCACCACCAACGCCAAGGGCGTATACCGTATCCGCAAGGTTACCGCGCCGAGGTTCCGCGCCATCTACCAGGCGCGCGGAACCTTCCCTGCCCAGGCTTCCCGCGTCTACGCCCTGGCCCCGGCGGATACCTCCTCGCGCGATGTCTATCTGGATGCGGCTCCCGCGGAGAAATCCCCGTCGGGCAAGGGGCCTCACGCCAATGCCAAGGGCGGCTACTATGAGGGGCTGGCCAGAGGATTCATCGCGCTCGCCCGGCAGGAGTCCTTTTTCCGCGAGGACCAGGAGGATTCGAGCGGGCGCATCAGCGCCTATTTCGACGCGCGGGATTCTTCCGCGGATTACCTGGGGACCCTGTGCGAACTCCTGTGGGGGGAGTTCCTTTCCCAGGAACGCCCGCTCGAGACCCGTTATTACCTGGCCTCCGAGCTTTTCCCCATTCTGGACTCCCTCGGATGGGGGCGCTTGCAAGGGATGAAGCGGTACCTGGAAGTCGAACCGGATGCCGTCCGGGAGGTGGCCAACGCCATGCGCGAGGCGATACGGAATCCCAAGAAGCTGCCCGGTCCCAAGGAGGTCCGCAAGGCTAAGGCGCCTTTGGAACTCGCGTCCCAAATCGCATCGGAATTCCTTTCCGACGGGGACATGACGGAGCGATCCAAGGACAAGTTCCTGGCCCGATGGAAAAAGGTCTGGGGCAAGGAGACCCCTTCCTACCGTGAAGAGGGCGACGAGGCGGCATTCAAGCCCAGCGCGCTTTTGACCAAGCTCGCAAGCTCCAAATCCCAGAGCCCGGCCGTCCACTTTCTGCGCGGAAAAGGATTGTACGCGATGCGGGATTATTCCGGGGCCGCGGATGAATGCGGCAACGCGAACCGCCTGCAGGGGAGTTATCCGGCCGCGCGCCATCTGGAAGCCCTCGCCTACATCAAGATGGGACGGGAGCAGGAGGCCTTGGGACGGTTCCAGGCCTTGAGGGAGGCTCCCGACCCGTATTGGAAGGCCAAGGCTTTCTACGGGCTGGGGATGCTCGCGGAAAAGGAGCAGCGCCATTCCGAAGCCGCCTCCAACCTTTGGAAGGCGGTGCGCCTGTCCCCGGAGCCGGAAATGATCCACCTTTTGGCCTCGGTCTCGCTCAAGCTCAATGACCGCGGAGAGGTGGAAAAGCTCCTGCAACAGCGATCCGCCAAGGGAGATCACCGGGCCCACTACTGGCTGGGCCGTTATGCCGAAGAGGATCAGCAGACCGGCGTGGCGGAGGATCATTACCGCAAAGCCTGGGACGGTTCCCCGGCGCCGGAATACGCCGAAGCCCTGGGCCGCCTCTACATCTCGCGGGAGGAGTACGGTCCCGCCCTGGCCATCCTGGAGCCCTTACGGGCCCATCTGACGCCGGAAGGGCGCTTGGAGCTGGCCGAATGCCTTCTGCAGGCGGGCCGTTCCGCGGAGGCGTCCAAGGAATACCAGGCCGCGTATTCCTCCCAGCCGACCCCCCAGACCCTGCTCCGCTACGTGGAGGCGCTGGTGCAGTCGAACCGGGCAAACGAAGCCATCGGCATCGTCAACGCCTTCGGGGACCAGAACAATCCCAAGGTCCGATACGCCCTGGCCAAGGCCAACGTGGGTAACCACCAACCGGACAAGGCCCGCCCCATCCTGGAGGAGCTGGTCAAGCGCGAGGACAACAATGCCGACTACCATCACCTGCTCGGCCTCTGCTACTTCGAGGATCGCAACTACTCCAAGGCCAAACGCGAATTCGACGAGGCGCTGAAATACCGCCAGGATCACCTCGAGGCCATCTATTACACGGGCCTCTGCGGCGTGAAGCTCGGCCGGGCGGAAGCGGCGCGCAACTATTTCAATGAGCTGGCCCAGCGCACGTCGGCGGAATGGAAGGCCAAGGGCCTGATGGGGGTGGGGCTTTCCTTCGCAGCCCAGGACAAACCGGATGCGGCGGAGAATTTCTACCAGCGATCCCTGGGCGTACTGGAGACCGCGGAAGCGCAGGCCCTCTTGGCCCTCAGCAAGCGGCGCCTGGGAGCGCCGGAGAAATGGGTTCCCCTGGCGAAGAAGGCTTACGAGCTGGACAACCGCCAGCCCAAGGCCGTGCAGGCGATGGGCGAGGCCTTGATCGCCCAGGGGAAGAAGCGGGACGCGCTCCGGCATTTCCAGGAAGCGGTCCTCAACAATCCCAACTCGTGCGATCTGCTTGCCGGCCTGGCCAAGAGCCAATATCTGACCGGATCCTACCAGGCCGGCCTGACCACCAGCTCCACCGCCATCGCCATCTGCCCCCAGGAACCGGAACCCTATTATTACGCCGCGGTCGCCTCGGATAAGCTGCGCAACAAGAAGGAGGCCGAGGATTACTTCAAGGCCTTCCGCAAGGCGGGCGGCAACGCGGACATGCTCCCCGAAGAATACCGCTGAACCAAAAAGAGCCCCGGGGAGGGAATCCCCCGGGGCTCGCTCCCTGGGATGAACAGGGCCGGACCCCACCCTTGTTGGAACAGGGAGTTGCACCAGGATGGGGCAACGGTGAGGTCCATTCCTATCATCGGCAAGACCCGGGTCCGGCTTTAGCCCCTATAGGGAAAAACCCGAGATGAAACACGCACAACCTGTGCGAAGCGCGACCGGACCCCGAATCTCATCCCATTCCCGACCCAAGGACGGCTTAGGGGGTGACCTTGACCCCGTCCACGTATAAGGTTCCGTCCGCCTGGAATTGCACCTGGGAATCGGAAGCGCTCTTGCCCGACGGGGTCTTGTGGCAGGTTCCGTTCCCGGAATAATCCATCCCGAAGAAATATTCCCCGGTCGCGACCTGGTTCCCGGAACCGACGGTCACATCCCGTTGGGCGACCTTATAGGTTCCGCCCATCGAGGTCCAGATATAGGTGCGTTCGACCTTGCCCGTGGTCGCCACCAGCACGGCCGAATCGCCATGAATCGCGATGGCGGCGGAACCCGAGGCCGATGTCCGCGTCAGCAGGAACCCGGAACTCCCGTCCGGCGCAATTAGGATATGCGCCGTGGCCGTATCCTTCCCGCCGATGCGCTTGCATCGGTAGTCGCCGGTCCCCTTGGCCGCATCAAAGGTTCCCCAGGCGATTTCCCGGGACTTCTCCGCCCCCGTGAAACCGAGGAGGAAAACCGTATCCTGGAAAAGGCCCGTCTTGGCATCGTAGGTACCGGAATTCCGGGCGCCCCGTCCCAACTCCCGGGAATAGGAGCCCGCGCCCGCCAAGGAGCCGCCGCCGTTGGAAATGGCGGAATCCCCGTTCTCGAAGTAATCGGTCCGCTTCCAGGACGTATTCGCGGAAGCGGCGCTGAACTCCTGGAACAATACGGTCCGGATCACGCTCTTGGACGAAGTGGGGTTGGAGCGGGATTCTCGCACCAGGGTCCCTGACTTGGGCGTTTCACCCGGGCCGATCGCGACATCGGGAGTGAACAGTTCGGAGGCGGAGACGGACGACTGCCCGCCCTTGGGCCAGGTCCGGGTGTACCAGCGGGTGATTTTGTCGTCCGCGGCGGAACCCAGGTCCCCGGGTATCATCCATGTTACCCTAAGGGTCGAGTCCAGGCCTGACCGCGGATCCACGGTCGTTTTGGCCGTGAAGGCCGTAAGGTCGAGGGTCTCCCATACCTCCACGGTATCGTTCCCCGAAAAGGCCCCGGCGCCGCCGGGCAGGCGCGTGGAGTTCCGGAGGACCCTGCCGTCCTTGAACTTCCTGACCGAAGAGTAAAAAGCGATCTTCTTGACCGAACCGTCCGCTCCCGAGAGGGTCTGCGCCAGGCTGTCGCCGGAAGCGGTCACGCTGTCGCTGACGGCGTATTCATTGGTGATCCAGGCGCGGTTGGTACCCGTGGATGCGGGATCCCAATAGAGGCCGTCGCCGTCGCCGTCGCCGTAAACCGTCTTGGCGAGATCGCCCGCGGCGCTCACGAGCAGGCTCTGGAACGGATAGCGGACGTTATCCGCCTCGGTTTCGAACTTGCCGTCGGCCCCGGGACCGAAGGTCTCGTAGGCGTACAGGAAGGTCCCGTCCCGTTTGTCCGTATAGCTGTCGCGCGTGATTTTGACCTTGGCCCCGGCCTTGGCGGTGTTCACGAGCCCGTTGCCGTCCCCGTCCATGATTTTCACCGAGTACAAGAGCTTGCCGGAAACGAAGACGGAATCCGTCCACGAGGAGGGCTCGCCCTTCCCGATGCTGTCATAGAAGGTGGTGGCGCCATGCACGGTATGCAAAAGGGACTTCCAGGTGGTGTCGCCATGCAGCGTGGTCCAGCTCTTGAGCAATTGCACGGATTTGGGCGCCACCGCTTCGTTCAGGATCTTATCCCCGTCCTCATCCGTGACGGAATAGGCGAGCCTGCTTCCGTTGCCGTAGGAGCGGGAACCGTAATGGCCCAGCACCGTGGGATTGGCGGGATTGTGGGGCCACTTGTAAACGAGGGTGTCGGCGGCATCCACCGTTGCCCCCGCCTCGATGACGGTATGGATGTGGACCCAGCGCAGGCTGCCGAGGGCCGAATCGGCGGGCAGGAAATACGCCGTATCCGGTCCGGCGGACTGCCAGCCCGATCCGCCGGAGCCGGCTTTGAGGAGGGCGCCGGCGATGTTGGGGCCATCCTTCGCCTTGAGTTCAGGGGCATTGTCGCCAGGCAGGGTACCGAAGGCGGGCAGCCCGGCCTGAACGGTAAGTTGCGGCTCTTCCGAAGAGGCCTTGAGGCCCGTGAGACGCTGCCTTTCTAGGGCGCTGCGGTTGATTTCATAAACCGGAATCAGCATGGCGGAAGCCTCGCTGTCCGATTTGGCCTGGGCCGCGGCCGGATCCGTATCGGGATCGCCGGACTTGTCCGTCGGGGACTTGGCGCAGTTCTGCAAGGACAGGCATGCGGCGGCGGCCGCGATCAGGAGCGCGAGCTTTTTCACAGGGCGCCTCCCTTCAGGAGCAGGGTTCCCGGAAGGGTTCCATTGATTGTGACCTTGCCGACCTTGCCGATGACCACGGTCAGCTTGCCGGTTCCCGTTACGGGGCCGACCCAGCCCAAGGCGATGGCCTTGGTATCGTCCGTTCCGGAGGAAACCGAGAAGGTTGAGGTGCCGCTATACAGGAGGCCCGCAAAGCCGTTCAATTCGCCGTAGGCTTCCAGGATAACGGCATGGCTGCCGATGCCTACGTAATCGAAGTACACGCTGACGCTCTGCCCGCCCGAGAAGGCTGAAGGGGACAGGGAATCCGCCTTGATCGACCCGTCGACCTTCATCACCACCCGTTTGATCTTGATCGCGTCCTTGCCCGTGCCGGAGGCGGTCGAGGAGATGCTGTCCGGCAAGGCGCCGAAGTTGGCCTGGTACATGGCGAACCGGGAGGCGAGGTTGAGGCTGACCGCCGCGGTATCTGCCGGCTTGACGTAGAAGGAGGCGGTCGATCCGGAGTGGATGACCGAGTCCCTGGAGTCCAGGGTCTTGGCCGAGAGCGTCCAGGACCTGAGGGGCTTGAGGGTATATGTCTTGGTTACGGTAACCTGGGAATTACCGGATACGGAGGCGGTGTCCCGGATGGTGTCGGGAGGGACGGCTCCGGAGATTCCGGTGATGATGAGCTTGGAAAGGCTGATGGCGCCGACCTTGCCCAGCGCGCCGACCTTGCCCAGGATGACCGTGGTATTGACCGCGGCTTGCGTCAGGGTCGACGCATCCGGCCCCGGATCGGATACCGGCGCGGTCCCGCATCCCGCCAGCGGAAGGACCGCGGCGGCGAATAGGAACAAACGTGTCTTAAAGGTCCTGCGGTTCGGCATCCATGCGTCTCCGGGAAAGGGAATATGCGCGCGCTTCGCCAAGCATAGGGGATGGCGTCCATCCCGTGCACCCTAATCATGGAATTACGGAAGGATATGCCCCACTTTCACCGTTTCCCCAAATCCTTCGGATCGCATTCTGAAAAAAATTCAATCGGACCTGCCTTCCATTTCCATACGGGAGCGATAGGTTCAACCTGTAATCGTGCTTCGGTGGGGCTGAATTACGATTAACCAAGGGTACATATGAAATACGTTTCGACGGCATTCCTGCTCATTGCCATGCTTTTCTCCCTGTCCTCCGCCCAGAAGAAATACATCGGTTGGTCCCTGGGCTATTTCACCACCTGGGACAATACCTACACTCCCGAGACCATCCCCTGGGAGGACTTCACCCATATGGCCTATTTCCAGATCTGGCCGAACGCGGACGGCAGCCTGCAGCTCCCGAACGAAGGCATCGCGAAGCGGCTCATCGCCGAAGGGCACAAGCGGGGGAAAAAGGTCATCTTCTGCGTGGGCGGGGCGGGCGTCAAGGACGCCTTCAAGGGCGCCTGTTCCAACGCGAACCGGGGCAAGTTCATCTCGAACATCCTCGCCTACCTCAAGAAGCTGGGCTATGACGGTTTCGATACGGACTGGGAGGAGAACTTCGACGACGCCCTGTACGTCGCCTGGCACAAGGATCTGCGGGACTCGATCAACCTGCTCACGCCGGTCCCGTTGATGACGGTCGCCGCCGAGGATTGGTTCCCGATCACGGCCAAGGTGCACATGTACGTGGACCAGGTCAACGATATGCGCTATACCGGGACCGCCGCCGCGCAATACGGCAAGACCCTCAACGTCTTCACCAATGCCGGGGCCGCGAAGTCCAAGCTCGGGGCGGGGATGGGGGTCAGCATGGGCATGACCGCCCAGCAGGTCACCGACATGTGCGCCATGGTCGCCGACAACGGCTACGGAGGCGTCATCCAATGGGACGTGACCAAGAACAAAGGCGCTCCGGCCAACATGGCCGCCGTCGCTCCGTTCATCAATCCCTCGACCGGGGTATTCACCTCGCAGCCGACCAGGTATTACGACGCGATCACCCTGGCGATCGATGCCGGCGAGGGAATGGTTTCCCCCCGGATCCGGTATTCCCTGCCCCAGGTTCCGGGGAGCGTGAACGTCGATCTGGGAATCTACGATATGCGCGGGTCCCTGGTGAAATCGCTCGCCCATGGGCCCGCCAAGGGCGGGGCCTTCAGCGTGCCGTTCGGACCCGCCGCCGCGGGAACGTATTTCGTAAGGCTGTCGGCTGGAAGGGCGTCCATGGCCGCCAAGGCGATTCTTACGAGGTAGGGGAGGTCATGGACTCCGGCCCGGGATATCGGGTGTATCCGGGACCGGAGCGGATCGAATCACGGATTCGATGCCGGCGCGCAAGGTTGCGGGCCAATCCCTTCTGGTCTCCAGCAGCCTGAGGCCAAGCGCCGCGGCCTCGCGCCGGGCTTGTGGCGCGGCGGCGCTCCAGGAAGGAGCCTGCGGAGGGCGGCGGCGTTTCCCGTACCATTCATCGGGCCGATATTCGAACAGGCATTCGGCCAGGCCCCTGGCAAGTTCCGGTTCCAGGTCAGGGCGGCGCGTCAAGGAGTCGACCAACCTCACCGAATGCAAAGAGGTGCGGTACGGGACCAGGGCTTCGCGGGACATATCGATCCGATCCGCGACCGTCCGGGAACGATCCGCGAACATCGCTTCCAAGAGCCCTATCGCTCTGGCGCTGCCGTTCGCCGCGAGCAGTTGACCATTGCGTCCGTAATATCCATCCGCATTGGTCCTGGAAAATAATTCCGCCCCCGCGGCCGACATCGGACGCACCGCCGCAAGCGCTTCCAAAACAAGGCCGGAGCGGTCGGAGTTCACATCGAATGCCGGCGTCGCCGCGAGGCGTAGGCAAAGCGATTCCGTTGCGGTGGATGGATTCTTCGCCAACGCCGCAAAAACCAGATTGAGGTTGGAATAAGCCAGTTGCGGGTTGGTGGTATCATCCAAACGCGCCAGGAAAGCGGGTTCGGCCACCAGCCTTCCCAATCGGCCCAGGGCGGCGGCATCGCCGCTTGCGGCCACGCGTATAGCGGCAGCGGCCAACACATCCCGGTTATCCGCCGATTCCAGGGTCCGCAGGTCCGTTTTCCGTCCTGAATTGCCGGCTTCACCCGCGCCGGCGCAGGCGAGCAGGGTTCCGGCCAGCAGGGCGTAGAAACCGCGCCGGCCGCGAATCATCGCGCCCTCGCAGCCAGGATTTCCCGGATTTCCAACGTGGCCCCCTCGATGGCGTCCTGGAGTTCATCGGAAAATCTCCCCGGGCCGCGCAGCCCTTTCGCGGCCTCCAACAAGGATTGGAGCACCGCGGTTCCGGCCTGGTTCCAGGTCGGCGGGACCGGTGCGCCGCGGGCCGGGCCAAACCACCTTTTCTCCTGGTAATCGTATAGGGTTTCGGCCACGCCCGTCTCTACCCCGGGCTCCAGGCCGCGCGCCAATAGGCGCAGGCAGGCAGCGACTATGGGACCTTCGGTGCGGTGCGCGAGTACCGCATGGTGCAACATGTCCACTCGATCCTCGGGCCGGACGGATGCATCGGCTACCATGTCTTCGAAGAGCGCCAGCGCCCTTGGCGAGGCGTTGGCGACAAGCAAGGGGCCGTTGAAATTGAAATACCCTTCGCCGTTGGCGTTCCGGAAAACCGCTTCGGCAGGGCCGGACATGGGACGCACTGCCGCGAGGGCCGGCAGCAGGAACAATTTGCGATCCGGATCGGAAAGGAAATCCGCGTCCCAAGCCAAGGATTCGCAGATGCGGCCCGTAACCTCGGAGGGGTTCTCCTCCATCGCCTTCAGCACCTGCCTCATGCCGGAGATTTTCATTTGAGGATCGCTGAGGAGGTCCCCGCCGGGAAGGTGAAAGGAATCGTTGCCCACTGAATCTCCCACCCTGATCGGATTCGAAAACCTACATCAAATCTTGCGATCCAACCATTGACATGGAACCCGTGATCGGCGTAACCGGGAAACGGGCCTAAGGGCTGACCTTCCCGAACGATGTCGCCAGGTTGGAGGAGGATTGGCATCCCGCCGCGGCATGCGGCTTTGGCCATGGGTAGGTTGTAGGCGGGTATTTCGAGGAGGCGAGGGGAGAAGAGTAGAAGAGTAGAAGAGTACACCAGGCAGGAGTCGAACCTGCGACCTCTGCCTTCGGAGGGCAGCGCTCTATCCAGCTGAGCTACTGGTGCCCGAATCAATCGACCGGTCCTTCGGGACCGCGGCCCTTGGGCGACCGTCGCCCGGAGCACCCCGGGCAGGACGGCAAAATCTACAACTTAGGCCCCCGCCCTGCAACCCGGAGGGCGCTAGTCGCGCCACCAATCGTTGTCCGGGCCCGAATTCTTCTCCGCAGCGGCCTCTTGGGCCTGGCTCCGGTTCGGAGGCGCTCCCCCGACGGGGCTTTCGGATCCGCCCGATCCGGAGGCGCCGCCGGTTCCTGAGCCGCCCTTGTCCTGGTACCACCATCCATCATTGCGGCTCCCTTCGCTCCCGCCTTTTTCTTTGTACCACCAGGTGTCTCCCTTGCCGGACCCGGAGGGGCGCGCCCGCCGCTCACCGCCTACCGGGCTTCCCCCGCGCCCCGAGGCCCCCCGGCCCGTTACCGAGGAGTTACCCTGGGCGGATTCGTCCCGTACGCCGCCATGGCCGCGCGCATTCCCCTTCTTGCCGTGGGACGAGGGCCAGAACAGGATCAGGAATACCGCCAGGGCCAGGACCGCCAGGACTATGGGCAGGAGGATGCGGGCCTTTTCGGCCCGGGGCCCGGGACGGGGGGCATCTGCGCCGGGGAGGGGATTGTGGATGGTCATGAAAGCTCCTTGGTGGGGGGAAAGCACCGTTTCCCCCGGTATCCGGGGGTCCGCCCCGATGGCCAGGAAGGCTAATCTAACCCAATCGGCCTTGTAAGCGCAATGGACACCTTCGCCGTTCTCCGGGAATAAGCGCGATTTGGGCCGGGTTCCGGGGACGCCGGGATTGGTTCTTGGACCCGGAGAACGGATCGCAAGCCGCTTTTCCCCCGAGTAGTCAAATATGGTAGCTTATTAATGGTATACGACCGAGGCTCCCCTTTAGATTCGAGAGGTGAAAACCATGCCCGATAGCCCCAAGACCATTCTGCTTGTGGACGATGAGGATTCCATCCGGAACCTGGCGGCCTTGGTGTTGGAAGGGGATGGGTACCATGTTTTGAAGGCCCAGCACAGCGATGAAGCCCTGATCCTGCTGGACAGCTATAAAGCTACGGTGCATATGCTGCTGACCGACGTCAAAATGGACCCCTTCCTGAGCGGCTGCGAACTGGCCAAATGCATCCGCCTCATGCGACCTGACATCGCCGTCCTATACATCTCCGGGTACTCCAGCAATGCCATGGTCCAACAGGAAGTCGAAGAGGCCCGCGCCTCCTTCCTGGCCAAGCCCTTCACGCCCAAGGATTTGCTGGAAAAGGTCCGCTCCGCCTTCGTCGATACCCGCCACCCCGCCTAAATTCCAGTTCCTTCAGGATTTTCCTTGTCTCCCCCCCCGGGGAAAATTTCATTAGCGGAATGCGGAACCGGCATGGGCATGCCGCACGCTCCGGAAGGGGTTTCGGGGGCGGGACATCAATAAAATAGTATCGATACGGACCTCACGGAATAAGGGGCGATGCGTGCGATTTTTTTCTGGGATCCCCGTAGCGAATAAATTATATAGGTGTCCTGTCGGCAGGCGTGGGCATCATGAAAGGTCGCCCCTCCCTCGAATCCGGGGATCCCATTCCCGGAACCATCTCAACCACGGAAAAGGGGAATAGCCATGGATGCGGGCGGAAGCGGCGGAAGGAATTTCCTGCTGACCGCCCTCGAGTCGATCCGAGGCCGAAAGACAACTCCATCCCCCGCGTCCGATTGCGGCACCTTCCGGCAGCTTTTCTCCAAAGCCCCTGAAGCCATGGCCCTGCTCGACGGGAACTCCCTTTCCGAAACCAATCCCGCCTGGGACAACCTGTTCGGCTGGCTGGATGCGGATTTCCCGGGTAAGCCCTTGGCCGCCTTCATGCCCGATTTGACCCTTCCGGACCAGGGCTCGCTTGCTCCCTTGGAGAGTTCCGGTCTTCGCAGGGACGGGTCCCGCATCCGCCTGGAGGTCTCCGGCTATCCGTTCCCCTGGCAGGGCCGTTCCCTGCGCGTGGTCACCGCGCGGGACATAGCGGAACGCAAAGGCCGCGAGGAGATCCTCCGCAAGAGCGAGCAGACCTTGCGCAAGAGCGACGGTGTCCTGCGCGCCGTCCTGGCCCATTCCCCCCTGGTCCTTTTCGCGTTCGACAAGGAAGGCGTTTTCACCATGGCCGAAGGCAAGGGCCTGGAAGCCATGGATGTGAAGCCCCTGGAACTGCAGGGCCAATCGGTGTTCTCCCGCCCCTCTCCCATGAAGTCCATGCAAGGCCCCGTTCGGCGCGCCCTGGAAGGCCGCGATGTGGACGAGTCCGTGGAGATCGCCGGCAACATTTTCGAAATCCACTTGCGCGCTTTGCCCGGGCCGGGCGGCCCCGGCGGTGAAAGCGCGGTGGAAGGCGTCATGGGCCTGGCCGTGGACGTGACCGAGCGCCGCCGCGCCGAGGAGGATTTGCGCCGCAGCAAGGAGCACTTGCGCACGGTCATCTCCAACGCGCCCATCGTCCTGTTCGCCCTGGATGCGAAGGGGACCTTCACCCTGTGTGAAGGCCGTGGCCTGGAAGCGTTGGGCCTCAAGCCCGGCGAGGCCGTCGGCAAGTCCGCCTTCGAGATCTACCGCCACGCGCCGCAAATCCGCATGAACGTCCGCCGCGCGCTCTCGGGCGAGGAGTTCACCTCCACGGCGGAGATGGACGGCATGTGGTTCGAGACCTATTTCAGCCCGGTCTTCAAAGGCTATGACGAGGTGGCCGGGGTCATCGGGGTGGGAATCAACGTCACCGATCGCCGCCGCGCCGAGGACGCCTTGCGCCGGAGCGAAGAGCAGCTACGCCATTCCCGGAAGATGGAAGCCATCGGCCGGGTGGCGGGCGGGGTCGCCCACGATTTCAACAACCTGCTGACCGCCATCACCGGGTACGCGGAAATCCTGCTCAGCGGAACCGCCGCCCCGGCGGCCGGGACCGCGGTTTCGACGGCCGGCTCGGCCTCCCCGATCGGGGAGGCGCAACGCAAGAACCTCGAGGAAATCCGCAAGGCCGCGGACCGGGCCACCGCCCTGACCCGCCAATTGCTCGCCTTCAGCCGCAAGCAGGTCCTCTCCCCCAAGGCCGTCAAGCTCAACCAGATGGTGGGCGAGATGGACAAGATGCTCCGGCGGCTTATCCGCGAGGACATCGAATTGGTGACCGTCCTGGATCCGAACCTGGGCGACGTCTGGGCGGACCCTGGCCAGATGGAACAGGTCATCCTGAACCTCGCCCTTAACGCCAGGGATGCCATGCCCGGCGGCGGGCAGTTGTCCCTGGAGACCGCCAACGTGGAGCTCGAAGGCACCTATGCCCGCGGCGAATTGTTCCTGGTGCCGGGTTCCTATGTCATGATCGCGGTCAGCGATACGGGCAAGGGCATGGACGAGGAAGTGAAGGCCCACCTCTTCGAGCCCTTCTTCACGACCAAGGGGGACGGCCAGGGGCAGGGCCTGGGCCTTTCCGCCGTCTATGGGATCGTGAAGCAAAGCGGAGGCACCATCGCGGTGGAAAGCGAGAAGGGCCGGGGCACCACGTTCAAGGTCTTCCTGCCTAGGGTGGACAAGGAAGCCTCCGCGCAATTCCCCGCTGCGCCCGCGGAGTCGCTCAAGGGAGTGGAGACCATCCTGTTGGTGGAGGACGAAGAGGCTGTGCGGACCTTGGTGCGGGAGATCCTGCGCATGCACGGCTACGATGTCCTCGAGGCGCGCCAGGGCGGGGAGGCCATCCTCATCAGCCAGCGCCATAAGGGACCCATCCACATGCTCCTGACCGATATGGTGATGGCGAACATGAGCGGCAAGGAACTCGCGGAGCACCTGAAGCCCTTGCGCCCGGAAATGCGCGTGCTTTTCATTTCCGGATACAGCGAGGACGCCGTTCTCAACGGTCCCGGCGGCCTGAAGGCTTCCGTGCCGGGAGAACCGGGCCGCGAATCGTCCCAAGGCAATTCCGACGCCTTCCTGGCCAAGCCATTCACGCCCAAGACCTTGGCCACCAAGGTGCGCGAAGTCCTGGACGGGAAGCCCGCCGAGCATCGCGATCTGGCCGGCCAGTTCTGACGGGCCTTTGTCGCCAAGGCCGATAGCGTATTCTCCTGCGCATTATCGCGCAATGCCCGCGGACGCGCCCGGATATGGCGCCATGTACCCGTAATCATCCCGAGTCCGGTTCCAATTGTGGATTGATCGCCGACATGGAGCCTGTTGATGGGCCGATCCGCCGCCGATTTCGCCGGAAAAAAGAAACCGTGCCTTTAGCGTTACCTATGTTCCCGGTTCCGATCCCCTCATGGACTGGCCTCGCCACGGCCGGAGCATATATTCGATTTACAGGGCTCTACGGGGAGATAACACCAATGTGAATCGGAGTGATCGATGAAGCAGATTCCAATAGCCATTTTCCTTGCGCTGGCCGCGATCCAATGCGCCTCAGCGGACGATCCCTTCTACCCCTCGCCGGCCGTATTGGATACCTCCCGGCTAATCCTTCCCCGCGATCTGCAATACCAGGGCGCTTTCAAGCTTTCCACCAGCCTGGCCGGATCCAAATACGGCCTTACCTACCTCATCGGCGCGATGACCTTTTATCCGAACGGAGACGCCGCGGGCGCGGCCGACGGATTTCCGGGGTCGATGTTCATCGGGGGGCATTCCCAAGAGCAGATGGTGGCCGAAATCTCCATACCGGCCCCGGTGAACTCGAAGAACATCGACGCGCTTCCCGTCGCCCAGATCATTTCCCCATTCCGCCGGCTTGGATCCACCTCCTCCCCATCGGGCATCTCGGTCATGGACATCGAGTACATGCCGGCGCAGGGTACCCAGAAAACGGACAAAATCCTCGCCACCCATGGCGACGCCTATCTCCCGCCCGACGGCCAGAAAAGCTTCGTCATGGCGGATGTGAATTTCGCCAACCAGACGGCGCCCCGCTCCTTCCTTCCCGATGCGGCCCATTGTTATAACGATTACCTCTTCGCCGTTCCGTCTTCCTGGGCGAACCGGTACGCGCCGGGAATGCTGTTGGCGGGAGGACGTCACCGGGAAGGGGATTTGTGCGGGGAGGGGCCGGCCCTGTCCGTGATGGCTCCCTGGTCGAACCCTACCTCGTCGACGGTCACGACCTTGCCCATCTTGCGGTACAAGCAATCGGGAGGCGGGCTCAAGAGCTATTCCCGGGGCGGGGACGTGTATTATGCGGGAACCTGGATCGAATCCGGGAGCAAGAGCGCGGTCCTGTTCACCGGCCGCAAGGGGATGGGCAAACCCGCCTACGGCAATTATTGCAATGAGCAGGGATATCATGACCTGAATGGCTACCGCCCCTACGTGATCTTCTATGATCCCGATGAGCTGGGCAAGGTCGCTCTCCGCCAGATGGAGCCGCATATCCCCCAGCCGTACGCCGCCATAAACCTGAACGACGTGCTCATCTGGGGCAACAAAACCACTTGCGACAGGAATTTCCTGAACGCTTTCGCCTACGATTCCGTGCGTAAAATCCTGTATGCGGGAGAATCCAGCAACGGGGAAATCCCGGTCATCCACGTCTGGAAGATAGTTGACAACGGCGTTACCCCCGTGGATCCTCCTCCCACGCCGACGCCATGTTCAGGTTAATCCGCCAGCCCCAGCCATCTCCCCAAAGCGTTGCGAATCCCACCTAGGGCGGCTCCGGCCGCCCTTAGGGCTCCCCTTCCCGGTCCATTCCGGTTCCGGATGGCCGTGACGTCGGCCAGGACCCTTTTCATTCCATCGTAGGCGGGCTTGGGTTTGTAATCCTTATCGAACGGCAGAGCGTCCCCCGTGCCCGGGAAAAAGCCCGGCACCCACGAATATGCATCGGTGAAACCCCAGGTAAGGAAGGATTTGCAATTGGGGTTGGCCAGGCAGGCATTCAACAGAAGCGCATAGTTGTCCCGCTGGATGGCCAGTCCGGCGGAATCCGCGGGCAGGGTCACGCGGAAGTCCAGTTCCGTTATGGATACGCGCAGGCCCAGGGCGCCCAGGCGCTTCATGTTCTTGTCGATGTCCGTGGCGGAAAAGGACTTCGAAGCCGCGAAGTGGCATTGCAGGCCCACGCCGTGGATCGGCACGCCTCTATCCTTCATGCCTTTCATAAGGGCGTAGATCCGATCGGATTTCCCTCCCATGCCTTCGCCGGAATAATCGTTGTAGAACAGCAGGGCGGCGGGATCGGCCTTATGCGCCCAGGTGAAGGCGGAGTCCAGGTAATCGTCCCCGATGCGTTGGCGCCAGAAGGTGTTCCGCAAACCGGCATTGTCGTCCACCGCCTCGTTCACCACGTCCCATTCCAGGATCCGTCCGCGGTACCTGCCCACCACGCTGTCGATGTGGGTCTTGAGGGCGGTCAGCATATCGGCGCGCTCCATCCCGGTCGCGGCTTCGATCCATCCGCTGGACTGATGCCAGACCAGGTTGTGCCCGCGCAGGGCCATGCCGTTCGCCTGGGCGAAGGCCGCGAGATCATCCGCTTGCTTCCAGGAGAACTGGTTGCGCTTCGGCTCGACCTGATCGAACTTCATCGCGTTCTCGGCGACCATGATATTGAACTCGCGCTTCAGGGTTTCCCGATAGCGCGCATCGCCGCCCCAGAAGGCGCCGCCCACGGCTGCCCCCACGTAGACCCCGCGCTTCCTGGCGAGGCTGCCCAGGGTTTCCTGGGCGGATACGGACCGTGCCGACGCCGCCGCTCCCGCCACGGCCGATACCGATAGCGCGAAAGCCAACCTGCTCATTGCCATGATACCCCCCGACCTTGATCAAAATAGGGCCGGGTCAGGCCCGGGCCAGGTAGTTCTTGCCTCTTTTGTTGTACGAAACGAGCGGCACGTTCCGGAAATCCCGTTTTTTTGGGGATTTCAAAAGGGTCGCGCCCTGGCGCCCAATCCGGGGATAGACGCGGTCGCGTCCCCCTGCGGCAGGGATTTCCCGGAATAGGACACCAGTATTCATGGTGGTCGTGACGCGGTGGCCTCCGTTCTCCGCCCATTCCGCGATCCGATGGCGGCGCCTGATGGCGCCCTTGACAGGGCCGCAGGGACCTACCCTTCGCCCTGCGCCCTCGCGGATAGGCCGCATAGGGGTTCTCCAGCCAGGGAACGCATTCGATCCCGGCGGCCATGAACCGCTTGAGTAAGCCTGGGCCCGAGGATACCTTGAGGCCGGGTCGGCAGCCTTGGCAGGCAGGCGACCGGACCACCTCACCAAGGACGAAACATCGTGAACACCAAGATCCTCCGTTATTCGCTGATCGCAGCAGCCACCATTCTCGCCCCTGTCGCAAAGGCCGTCGCGGCGGACTCCACCATCGTCGCGGATTTCGAAACCCAGACGAACATGAACAATATCCAGGGATTCTGGTTCTACGTGACGGATCAGGGATCGGGCGGCAATTCCAAGGTCACCAGCGGCGATACCACGGCCAATCCCCCCATTTTCGGACCCACCAGCTTCGGCGAGAACGCTACGGCAGGCGGCATGTATTCCGGCCGGATGGCCTATACCCTGGGCACGGTCAAGCCCGCCTGCGGAGCCGGCTGCACCTATCCCAATGAAGTCACCTTCGGCACCAATGTGGAGCCGATCCTCGCCACCACCCAGCTGGACATCACCGGCGCGACCTCCATTTCCTTCTGGGCCAAGGCCACCCCCGCGGTAACCATCTCGGTCATCTTCCTGACCACGGACATCACCGATTACAGCTGGGCCCGCGCCGCCGTGCCCGTCACTTCGACGTGGAAGCGGTACACCGCGAACTTCTCCGGCACCTCCGGAATCGTTTTCAAGTCGACCTACGGCCAGGGCAAGGACAAGCCCCTCAACCTGAAGCTGCTGCAGGGATTGAATTTCGCCATCCAGAAGGACGCGAGCAATCCCAACGCCACCAGCGGCGAGCTGCTCATCGACGATTTGACCATCAATGGCTGGAAGAGCCCTCTTGCCGGCATCCGCGACGTTTCGCGCTCCAACCTGTCCCAGGCCCTGCGCGCATCCGCCGACGGTAAGTCCCTGCGCTTCTCGGTGCCTGCCGCCTACCGTAACCTGGCCGGCACCGTGGCCGCCATCGACCTGTCGGGCAAGACCGTGGCCAAGGCCGCCTTCGCGAAGGGCCAGGAGAACGTATCCCTGAGCCTGTCCGGCCACCAGGCCGCGACGGTCTTCCTCCGCGTCTTCACCGGTTCGGACGCGCTCTGAGCATCACCCGGCTCCGGGCCGCTCTTTAAGAGTAGACCCATGGAGCCATCCTTCCGCCGGGGCCGCCTCCTTACGGCCCACTAATCCGACCCTCCCTCCGAGCCCCGCCTTATCTATAAGGCGGGGCTTTGCCTTTGCATCCCATCCTTGTGATCGCCATCACCGCGGCCGCGTCCAAAACATCATCAAGCATGGCCCAATAGCCCCAATTTCCCCGGGGGAATGGGCTGGAATCCTCGGAAAAGCGCTATTTCATGCCGTAAGCGCCGAACCGAACCCGTATCCCCTCCGGCAAAGAAAGAGTAAAGGTTTCGAAAACCGCCCCCGATATAACTAATGTAAACCGCCCCTGACCATGAGGTCACCGGCACCCAAGGAAAAGCCAATGAAGACCTTGATGCTCCTGTGCAGCCTGATCACCGTCGTTCCCGCCCGCCTGTGGTCATCTGCCCGCCTGTGGTCATCCGCCGCCGACCTCAAGGGCAAGGTGGTCGGAGTGAAGAGCGGCAACCTCATCGAGATTCTCACCGAGGGCAAGGTCATCGGCATCAAGATCGCGGGCATCGATTGCCCGGAAAGGACCTTCGCCGCCGGCAAGGCCGCCCGCCACTACGTGGCCGACAATGCCTTCATGAACGATGTATCCGTGGCCATCACCGGCACCGAATCCGACGGTATCCTCGTCGGCGCCATCTCCCTCCCGAACGGCACGAATTTGGGAGCGGAGATGGTGAAGGGCGGCCTGGCCTGGTGGGACAAGCGGAACAGCCCTGAAGACCTGGGCCTGGCCAAGCTCGAAAAGGAAGCCCGCGACGCCTACCTGGGTATCTGGGCGGGCGCCTCCCTGGACGACGACGAGGAGGACTTCGGCAAGGAAGTATTGGCCAAGCGCGAATCCGCCTCGAAAGACAATACCGCCTTCCTGACCCAGGCCGGCAATTAGGAAATCAAACGCGCCATCGGCGCCGGGATGGACGGCGGTAGCCTTCCAGCCCAATCGGACCCCTCGAACCCCCCCAACAAAACCCAATCCCAAGGCCCTCCCCGGGCCAGCGGCCCCAACCCCCGGGGCCGCGCTTTTTTCCCCCGGAAAAATCGAATCCGGAAAAGGCGGTCAAGAAGGAATCCGGCTTCAACGGATCTTGAGGCAACGGATCAGCACCCTTCGGAGATGGGGATCGGTGCGATGCTCGCAGAGATATACCCCCTGCCAGGTCCCCAGGCTCAGCTTACCGCCGTCGACGGGAATCGATTCGCTGGTACCCGTAAGCAGGGCGCGCATGTGCGACGGGGAATCGTCGGGGCCTTCGAGGGTGTGCTTGTGCCAGGGCTGGTTCTCAGGCGCCATGCGGCGGAGGAATTCCTCCAGGTCCTGGCGCGCGGTGGGATCGTAGTTCTCGCTGATCAGGAGGGAGGCGCTGGTGTGCTGGAGGTAAAGGTGGCACATGCCTTCCTCCACCTTCCAGGCGCGCAATTGATCGGCGATGCGTCCGGTGAAATCGTGCAGCCCCCTTCCGGGGGTCCGCACTTCGAGTTCCGCTTTGAGCCATTCCATGGGTACCAAGATAGCAAGCGCCTCAACTCTCGAGTTTGAAGTCATAGGTGACCACGAACCGGCTGGGCAGGCGCGCTCCGTCCTTGACCAGGGGCTGGAACAGGCTGGCGCGCGCGGCCTCGAGGGCCCCGGCGTCGAAATCCTTTCCCGCCCCGCGCTTGACGGCGGCGTTGGTCACGCGCCCGTCAGCGTCGATGGTCACCCAGACAAGCACCACCGCTTCCACGCCCTGATCCTGGGCCCACTCGGGATATTCCGCCATGACCTGCTTGAGAAAGGCGGGCGCGCGATCCAGCTCGACGGGTTCCGAGTAAAGGGGCGCCGGCGCCTTCTGCACGATGGCCTCCGGGGCCGTGGCCAGGGTATTTCCCGTGGCCGAAGCCATGTCCCCTTCCTCCGAGGTCTCGTCCTGCTGCAACCCGAACACCGGCGGCGGCGCTTCCATCCGGGCGGCGGGAGGGGCCGCGCGCTCAGGCGGCGGCGGCGGGGGCTTGGGCGGTTCCTTCACGTCCACCGGCGGCGGCGGGGATTCCGCCATCTCCAGGATCTCTTCGGGAGGTTCGCGATGGGCCGGCATCTTCCCGGCGGCATAGAATGCCAGGCCTATGATGAAAAGAACCATCGCGGCCAGGGAGAGATCCGTCCCGCCCGGCTTCTTGGACGCAGGCATATGCAGGACGATGGACTCGGGCCCGGCCTCCGCGCGCGGGGCCTTGCGGATCCGGCGCATCCTTTCCAGCCTGGGCGAAAGGCGGGGCCGCCGCGGTTGCTTCGGCTTTTCCGGCATGGTCATGATCATGTTCCCGTCCTTGAGACCTTCAAGGCGTACTTCCGCACGCCGGCCCCGCGAATCATGTCGATCACCCCCACCACCTCGCGATAGGGCAGGTCCTCGTCCGCGCCGATGAGCACCTGGTGCTCCAGGTCCGCGGCCACGGCCCGCTTGAGCAGGGCGCAGATCTGGGCCGAGTCGCGCAGTTCCCCGTCCAGGAACAAATGGCGGTCCTTGTCCACCACCAGGCCCGAAGCCTTGGGCGCTTCCGTGCCGGCATGGGCCGCCTTGGGCAGGTTCACGGGAATCTGCTTCTGGTCCACCACCGAGCTCGTGATCATGAAGATGATGAGCAGCACCAGGAAGATGTCCACCAGGGGCGTGATGTTTATGGCGGTCATGATTTCATCGTCGGAATGGGAGGTCGCGGCGGCCATCAGTCCTCCCTTCCGGACGCGTTGGCGTATCCGGCCTGGAGGCTCCGGGCCACGATCAGGCCGCGGACTTCGCGCGCGCCTTCGAGCACGGATTTGGATTTCTGCTTGAGCAGGTTGAAGAAGACGACGGCGGGGATGGCCACCACCAGGCCGATGGCGGTCGCGACCAGGGCCTGGGAGATGGACACCATGACTTCCGTGCTGCCCTTGCCTCCGGAGGCCGCGAAGCGCTCGAAGGCCACCAGGATGCCGATGACGGTCCCGGTCAGGCCGAGGAAGGGGGCGTTGGCGCCGACGGTACCGAGGAAGGAAAGGCCCTTCTCGAGCTCGCGCTTCTCGGCCGATTCCTGCACCTCGAAGACCTTGTCCAGGGCGTCGGGATTGAGCCCTTGGTTCGCCAGGCCCGTACGCACCACCCGGCCGGCCAAGGTCGCGTCGTCGGCGGGGGAGAGGGCGATGGCGGGGATGCGGGGGCTGGACATCTCCTGGGTGAGGATGCGGATCCATTTCTGGGGTTGGCCCTGGGCCTTGTTGTAGCTCCTCCAGCGCCACAGGAATATCGCCAGGGATGCGGCTCCCAAGGCGAGAAGCAGGGCCAGCAGGCCCTTCTCCAGGATGAGCAGGGCGGGGGCGAGGTTTTGGATGAGGTCGTTCATTTCAGGTCTCCTTCGATTCGTTTCCGGCCCGCGGGCCGTTTGGGTGTTACCGTCGTTTCCAAGATACGCCCCGCCGCGGCCCCGCCGGATCATCCTCCGGTGTAATGCCGCTTCGGGGCGATGAATTGCACCGGCCCATCGCAGGGCCTAGGGTTCCTGGTCCCGCAACCAGGCGTCGCGCAAGGCGGAAACCGGGATGGTGTCCCGGACCGCGCGGATGTTCACGGCGAAACTGTCGACGATGGCGGCGGAGAAATAGCCGTCCCCGTTCGAGATATTGCTGTAGCGCAGGATGTTCTGCGGCCGGCTGCTGCCTCCTCCCAATCCCGATCCGCCTTCCGTTCCCGATTGGATGAGGCCTTTGTAGTACTCGTAATACAGGGGATCGACGCTGTAGGCGTACATGACATTGCGTCCCGTATAGCCCCACAGGAGGTTGGTCAGGCGCAGGGTGTCGGGATAGCCCTTGAGGTCGGAGAAATAGGAGCCTGCGGTGATCATGGTGCGGACGGATCCGTGCTGGTAGAATGCGACGCTGTCCAGGTCCCCCTGGAAGGCGTCATCGATTCCCTTCTGGAGCGGATCGTAGATGCGCGCGCGGGCGCTGTCGAAATGCTGGGACAGGATGACGCCGCCGAAATCGCCCTTGTCGATCTTCTGGCCGAACAGCCAGGGCAGGGAATACCGGTGGGTGGTCGTCCCGGAATAATCCCGGCTGGGGGCCGCGTCGAAGATGTAATACAGGGTGTCGCCGGCGCGAATGGGGATGAACACGGCCTCGCCTTCCAGGTAGGCGGCGAAATCGTCTTCGCCGACTCCCCGGTCCGCAAGGGAACGGATTCCCGGAAGCGTTCCGAGACTGTCGTATACGGTTTTGCGATAGGCCGCATCCGTACGGGCGCGTTCGGCGGTGGCGGCCGGCAAGCCCGTGGACAAGGCGGGGTGCAGGGATTCCACGGGAACGCGCACGGTCGTATCCAAGGCGTAGCTGGCGGGGACGCGGGCCTTGGCCGTCAGGGTTTCCACCCGGAAGTCCGAGCCGGCCGGGAAATCCGGGGAGGCGTTCCACCGCACCGTTGCGGCCAAGGCGTATTCCGCGCCGCGCTTGACGCGGTAGGCCGTATCCTCGGGGACCCAGGCCGCGGCGCGGCCGGCTGCGGGACGGAAGCGGATCTGGGTTCCCGGGCCCGACTCCGTTACCGTCACCTCGCTCGCCGGGGCATCCACATAGGCGAGGGAGGAATCCCTGACGTGCCCGCCGTACAGGGAGACGGGGCGTTCCAGCCATAAGGTGTCCATGGGCCGATCCGCCACCAGGAGCATGGAAACCCAGAGCTTGGCGGGTTGCGGCCCGGTTTCCGCCTGCATGTTCCAGGGACCGTTGCAGGCGGCCAGGGTGAGCATGGCCAGGGCGCTTACCGCGGTGGCGAGGTTGGAGAAATCGTTCTTGTTCTTCGCGTTCATGGTAACCTCGGGGTTTCGGATGCGTTCAGAATTGGTATTCATAGCCGACCAGGATGGGGAGCATGGGGATCTGGTATGTCTCGTTCTTCTCGGGAGGGTTCTTGCTTGTATCGAAATTGATCAGGAACACGTTCTCGCGGTCCGTGAGGTTGAGGATGGTCCAGTACAGGCGCCATTTGCCCTCGCGGCCCCAGTCGATCACGGTCGCGTCCAGGCGGAAATAGTCTCCGCGGACGGCGCCGTTGCGGCGTCCCTGGCGCAGGTAGGCATTGTCCTTCAGGTAGTTGGGCGGGCCGGACCCGTTCGCCCCGTCATACCCCTGGTCGGGCTCATGCACGGTATACATGTCCTGGAATTGCGTGTAAGGCAGGCCGGTATGGTAGTTGGCCTGCAGGGTGGTGCGCAGGAAGCGGCCTTGCTTCGCGGAGGTCCAGAAGGAGTTTCCCCCGTTGCCGCGCCAGTTGAGGTTCAGCTTGGCCTTGGCGGTATTGCGCTGGCCCCAGTCCGCGGCATAGGCGTCGAAGGAGTGGGTCCCCAGGTCGTTGGTGAAATCGGCTTGCTTCAGCACGGCCTGGGACAGGCCCCAGCTGATCTCGCCGGTCACGGCGCCCTCGTCCCGGCCCACGGTCAATTCCGCCCCCGCCGCGTAGCCGTCCTGGGTGGTGAAGTCCTGGGCGACCTGGTAGCCGGAGGCGGCGCTGTCCGCCGCCTGGGTCTCGGATACGGTGCGATTGGGATAGAAGAGCGGCAGGTCCCGGATATCCTTGTAATAGGCTTCCAGGCCCAGGCGCAGGTGCAGCCGGGTCATTTCGGATTTCTCCACGCCCGCGGACAGCTGGATGGAATGGGAGGGCTTGATGGAACCTTTCGCGGGATACCAGAATTCGTTGAAGGTCTCCTGGTCGGTCCAGCGGATGCTGGTCAGGTGCTGGTGGTAGGCTCCGGCATTGGCGTCTACGCGCCAATCCTTGGCCGGGCGCCAGGTATAGGAGGCCCGCGGATCCCAGGCGACATCGTTCAGCTCCGGGTACATGTAGCCCCGCGCGCCGGCGGTGAAGGTGTGCTTGGGCGAGGCCACCCAGCGATCCTGGAGGTACCCGGCGTAGAGATCGGCCGAGGTATTGTCATGGGTATGCAGATCGTAAATGGGCATGTCCTGTCCCATTTCCGCGCGGAAATGGTTGTATTCGCCGCCCAGGGTGATCAGGTGTCCCGAGCCCGGATTGAAGGCGACTTCCTGCCTTACGTTCCAGTCTTCCATGGAATTGGTCATGCGCTGGATATCCGAGAAGGCCCAGACCTGGGAGAAGCGCGAGTAGGCGAAGGTGCCGGCATAGTCCCAGCGTTCGTTCAGCCTGAGCTTCACGTTGACGGGTATGGCGGTATTGCCCCATTCGATGGAGATGGGATCCAGGGCGAGTTCGTCGCGGCCCTGGTAGGCCGAAACCCGCAAGGTATCCCCCTTGCTTCCGTAGGCCGCGCTCCCCTGGGCATCGTAGAAGTAATACGGCAGCTTGAGGTCGGTGGCGCCGACGGCCCGGCCCGCCGACAAGGCCTGATCGATCCAGGTGCGGCGCCCGGCCATGACCCAGGAAAGGTTCCCTTTGCGCCCGTCGGTCTCCAGGGATCCTGAAAGCGTGGTCACGCGCGCCGTTCCCTGGGCCCATGTATCCTTGGCGGACCCGGTATCGGTGGCGCCTCCGTTCTTGCTGTCCACCGAAAGCACCGAGCTCAGGCGGTTGCCGTAACGCGGGCTGAAGCCGCCCTTGTAGAAATCCATCCCGCCCACGGCGTCCGCGAGGAAGGTGGAGAAGATGCCGCCGAAATGCATGGGGGAATAGAGCGCGGCATTGTCGAACAGGACCAGGTTCTGATCGCTGGAACTGCCGCGCACGTAGAGCTTGGTGGAGAAGTCCGACGAAGCGACCACGCCGGGCAGGGCCTGCACGGCCCGGATCACGTCGGGCTCGGCGAGGCCGGGTAGGCGTTTGATTTCCGCGGAGGAGACGCGGGTTTGGCCCGCGAGGCGGGCCGGCTTGCGCTTGGCGAGGACCTTGACGGTGCGGGATGCGTTCTCACGGCCTCCGTCCACGACCTTGGCGGAAGCGTCCGCGCCGGGGTCCGTGATGGCGGTATCGGCCGATGCGTTCGATGCGCTGTCCGCGCCGGCCGCGTCCGGGAACTGGCCGGAACCGGATCCGCCCTCGGGGCCGGTGAAGGCGAGCGGGGCCGATGCAAGGGTGTCGTAGGAGCCGTTCGCCTCCTTACCGGGAGCCTCCGGGGCGGGATTCGCCAGGGCCAGGGAGGCCGACCATATCAATGCTGCGATGAGCTGTTTCATCCGATTTCCTTTCCGCGGCCGCAATCGCGCCGTTCATGGAAGGAAATATACGGGTTACCGCAACGCGCACGATTCCCCGCTCGGCATCCTGTCGGATTTTGCCGTCGAACTGTCGCGGATCCCGGCTTGAGGGCGCCCATAGGTAGCTTGGAAGATACTGTCGCGGCCCGCCGCCGCGTTCTCCCGGGAGGTTTCCGCCGGGGGATCGCTGAAGACGTAGGCCTGGGTGATGAGGGATGCGGCTACGAAGAAGAGTTTGATCAAGAGCATGGCGCCTCCTTAACCGGGTGCGCGGGCCTGGCCGGCGCCCCGAGGTTCCAGGCTGAAGATAAGCGGCGGGAGGGACGCCCCGGGAAGAGCTTCCGCCAACTGCACTTATGGGGGGTGAAGCGCATCCCCGCCGACGCCGGCGGAACGGGACCGGACGGGGGGGAGGGCGGCAACGTCGTCGATGTCGATTTCCGCCTGCCATCCGGTTCCCGCCGGGGCGGCTCCCGGGCGCAGGGTCCATTTGCCCGGAAAGGCCTCTTCCAGGCGGGCCCTCACGTACTTGAGGCCCGTTTCATCGGGAGAGCGCTGCCAGCGGGCCTTGAG
Source organism: Fibrobacterota bacterium (assembly GCA_028287465.1). Classification (GTDB taxonomy): domain Bacteria; phylum Fibrobacterota; class Fibrobacteria; order UBA11236; family UBA11236; genus Chersky-265. The sequence goes on along the minus strand of JAQBPO010000086.1, from coordinate 17,194 downwards.
GGGCGCATCGTGGGATAGGCTCAATCGTAGTCCCGATCCGGGCCTGATGCCGATCTGGAAACGGATGGGCTCCGGGCCCTCTTCCGTCTCTTCGAGGCCCATTTCCAAAAGGGTATGGAGGACCATGGGAGGAATGCGCTCCTCGCCGCCGATTCCGCGGGTCTCCAGGGACAGGACGCGGTGCCCTCTCAGCCCCATCACCTCGAGATGGGAGCGGCAAAGCTTTATCTCCTCGGCCAAGGGGATGATCCGCTCCGAGGACATCTTGAGCATCATGCGCAGTTCCGAGGCCAGGGAGTTGACCAGGCGGGCCGCCACCTTGGGTTCGCGCTCGAGCCAATCCGTGATGGAGCGGAGCGAATTCAAAAGGAAATGCGGCTGGATGTTCTTCTTGAGCAATTCGATTTCCAGGCGCGCGCCCCGCAGGTTGTTCTCCTGGAAGGCCATGCTTTGCCGGGTGAGGTTGCGGGCCAGGCTGCTGTTGAGGAGCAGGATCAGGCAGGTGAGGCCCAGGGCCCATGCCCACTGCAACTTGAAAATCTCCCCGAGAGCCACCCCGCTCAGCAGGAACACCAGCCCCAGGCTGGCCGCCCCGCTGCCGGCCTTCTTTTTCCATAGGGCCCAGGCCGTGATCCCCAGGGAGAATACGATCGCGGCGAAGCCGAGCACGTCGTTGGATTTGGAGAAGAATCCGTACATTCCCGGCGGCAACCGATCCAGGATCGCCAGTTCCAGCGGCAAGGTGATGCAAGCCACCAGGCCCGCGACCAGCCAATACCATTTGCGTCCCAGGGCGGAGAACTCGCTGATGAAGAAAAGCGGTAATGAAGTCATCATGATGCTCCAGCCGAAGGTGCTCAGGGCATCGGCCCAGAGGAATTCCGCCATGTCGAACACATTGTAGACGGCTATGAAGACGGGCAGGGTCTGGAGGGTGCAGCCCAGGCAGAAGAGGCTGAAGAGGATATAGGTGGGCTGGATGCGGGTCATGAAGTTGGCGAAGTGGTATATGCCGGCGATGAAGAAGATGCCGGCCAGGAATATCAGGAGGACGAACTGGCCATGCAAACCGTTCTGGAGGGGTTTTAGGGAGCCGATCTGGATGAACCCCATGCCCCCGCTGAATTGCCGGAAGTTGGAAACCCGCATCGCCATCAGATGCGTCCCCGGAGCGCAAAGGGAAGGCGGGATGCGCAGGGATTGGAACACCTTGCCCGGCTTTTCCCCCGCGGCATCACGGGCCACGCGCCCGTTCGTCCCCACCAGGACTCCGTCCCAATAGATCTCCTGGGCGTCGGGATTGTGGAAGGCGTGCAGGTATAGGGGGTCCAGGGAATCGGGTTGCGAAGCGATGCGGACGCGGACCCGGAACCATCTTACGCCCTTGGGATCCATTCCTTCGGAGAGCCACAGCTTTCCGGTATGGTCCGATTCCGGCCAATCCCCATCGGCGAACCCGGGAGCGGCCCAGGCGGTGTCGTCGCCGGCCTTGGATTTCCAGTTATCCAGCTGGATTGAAGCGTGCCGGGCCGGGTTCCAAACGTAGGCGGTCCCAGTGTCGGATTCAGCCGCACCCGTCGAACCTGGAAAAAAGGCCAGGAGCACCGCCGCCGCGTAAAGCGCAGAAAGTATTTCCCGGCGTCCGCCGCGGCCCATCAGTAGGCCTCCATGAAGGTGATATAGGTCGCGGTCTCCCCTTCGCGGTTGATCGCGAAGTCGCCCCGCAGGTTGACCCCTTCCGCATTGAGGCGGATGCGCAGGCCTCCTCCGTAGGCATAGCGGAGGTGGGCGCCGGGGAGATCGGCTGGATCGTCCGCCAGCTTGCCCGCGGCGGCGAAGCCGGCCCCGGTCAGCCTGCGCCAGATCCCGAACCGGTATTCCGATTGCAGGCAGGCCATGTCCCGATCCCGGAAACGGCCCTGGTAATAGCCGCGCAGGAGTTCGGAGCCGCCGAGCTTGGACAGGAAGGGAAAGGGGATGTCTCCCCACATCCCGTCGGCCACGGCTTGCAGGGCGAGCACGCCTTTTTTCCCGAGAGGCAGGTATTTGCGCGCGTTGATCTCGACCTGGCCGAACTCGTAATCGCTTCCCGCGAATCGGGGGCATTGGGTCACCGTGGCCGTGGCGAACAATCCCCAGGTGGGGTAATAGGCGGAATTGCGCGTATCCAACGAGAGCCTGGGTCCCAGGCGGACTATGGACCAGGAACCGGATCCCGTGACCGCGGACCGGTCCAGAAGGCCGCCGGGCTCGGTCTCCACCATGGATTGCCGGGCCCAACCCGCGATCCCGCCCGCCCGGACCCCGGGGGCGATGGCTTTGTCGGCTTCCCCTTCCACCGCATAGGTCCTGGCGGTGAATCGTTCCTTCGCCGAAGCGGGGACCGTTCCGCCCACGCCGTAGAAGACGTCCGGGAATTCGCCGACGGAAAGGCCCAGGGAGAAATATCCCGCCAGGTTCTCGAGGTAGTGCCCGGCCTTGAGGCTGAGCCCGTATTGGCTCCGCTGGGTATAGAGGATCTGGCCTTCCAGGGAGGAGGGCCGGTCGCGGCCGGGAAAACGCTTGTACATGCCGCCAGCCAGCGCTACCGCGGTTTCCGTCTCCGGCGTATAGAAGGCGATGGGGAAGACGATCAGGCTCGCGTCCCGGCCCGCCGTGTCGGTCGCGGGCGTCGCGGGGCGGGCGTCCTCGCAGCGCGGCGCGCCCAAGGATGCCAATGCCAAACCGGTCGCCAGGAGCCAGCCAGGCCTCATGCGATCAGGTTCCTCGACTTCACGTATCGCTCCAGGTGTTTCCGCAGGATGTCCTCGTCGATGGGCTTGAAGGCGTAGGCGAAAACGCCCAAGGCGAACGCCTCGTCGCAGTAGCGCGTGTCCGCGCTGACGATGATGACTTTATCCGCGGGAAGCCTGGATTCCCGCAGCCAGTCCAGGGAATGGAAGCTCCCGAGGTTCAGGTCCAGAAAGATCAGGTCGGGCCCTTTCGCCGCCTCCGCCAAGGCCAGATCCGGATCCCCGATCCAGGTGATCTCGGCGGGCACCTTCCCCCATTCGCCCAGGTTCTCAAGCAGGCGGTCCAGGATCTTCTGCAGCCGGCGCGCGGCCGGGGGCTCGTCTTCGATCAAAAGGATCTTCATGGGGTCAGGCGCGCTCCTTCAATTCCTTGTACTTCACGCGGCTCAGGGGCACTTGCCTTCCCTTGCCCAGGTCCATGGCGTACTTGCCCGCGCCCTGGAGCACGATGCCCCTCATGGCGCGCATATCCGCGATATACGACTTGTGGATGCGTTCGAAATGAGCGGGCAGCAGGGCGCCCAGGGTCTCCAGGGTCTTGCTATGGAGCTCCATCCGCCCGTCCTCGAGGTGGATCTCCACGTAATCGCCTGCGCCTTGCAGGTACAGGACCTTCTCCATCGGGATCAGTTCGACCTTCCCATGCTTACGCACGGACAGGTACTTGGCGGGCGCCTGGCTCTGGCCTTTCGCGTTCGCCCGCTCCAGGGCCCGGGCGAGACGGTCCAGGTCGAAAGGCTTGGGCACGAAGTCCAGGACGCCGTATTGGAACGCTTCCACCGCCCGGTCCGCGTTGGCCGAGACCACTATGGTCTGGAAGGATCCCGCGGCGGCCAGCTTGAGGAGATCGTATCCGTCCTCGCCGTGCAGGTTGAGGTCGAGCAGGAGCAGGTCGATAGGCTTCTCGAAAAGGTATTCCTCCGCGTCGGAAAGCGATTCCTTCACCGCGATGGACTCGGCCTCGTCGCCCAGGATTTCGCCTACCATCCGCTCCAGGCGGCGGGCGGTGACGCGTTCATCTTCCGCGATCAGGATACGCATGCGCGGCCTTCCCTTCGGGTCCCCATGTTCAATGCCTCACGTCCAGGAGCACTTGCCAGCCGTCCGCGATGGCGCGGGAGTCCAGGCTCCAGCGTCCCGGGAAGGCTTCTTCCAGGCGCGAACGCACGTACCTGAGCCCGGTGCCTTCGCCCTTCTTTTCGCCCTTCCAATCCCGTCTCTCCTTGGGGACGCCGTCGTTGAACAGGGAGAAGCGGATGCCGCCGGGGATGTCCTCGCGCTTCAGCACGAAGACCCCTTCGGACTTGCCGGCGTAGCCGTGGGTCAGGCCGTTCTCGACCAGGGTATGCAAGACCAGGGGCGGAAGATGCTCTTCCCCTCGGATGCCATGGGAGTCGAGGCGGTAGCGCTTGTCCTGGCGTAAACCCATCACCTGCAGATGGGTTTGGCAGAGGCGTATCTCCTCATCCACCCGGATGGTCTTCTCCGCCGAGACCTTCAAGAGGATCTCCAGCTCGTCGGCCAGGGCGTTCACCAGATGCACGGCGGTCTTGGGCTCCTCCTCCAGCCAGGCGATGATCGAGTTCAGGGAGTTGAGGAGGAAATGCGGCTGGATGTTCTTCTTGAGGAGTTCGATCTCGAGGCGGGCGGAGCGTATCTCGCTTTCTCGGTGGTTGCGCAGGCGTTCGGCGGTCTGCAGGGACTGGGCGCTCGCCAGGAAGACGATATGGGCGGCCACTCCGGCGGCCCATCCCCATGAGACGTCGAAGGTATAGGTGATGAAGACGCCCAGCAGGAGGCTCAGTATGCCCATCAGGGCGGGGCGGCTGCCCGTCTGCCTCCTCCATACCGCCCAGGCGATGACCCAGATGGAGATGCATATCGAGCAGTAGGTGAAGACCTGGTTGGCCGTTTCCACGCGGTTGGCGTAATGGTAGGGCAGGATGCCGGTGAAAACCATGGTCATGGGCGCGGCGAAGAAGACCCCGGCGATGAGCTGGGCCTTTCCGACCCAGCGGTAAGGGAAGGTTTCCGCGAAGATGTAGAAGTCCGGGATCATGCTCACCATGAAATACCAGGAGACCCCCAGGGCCAGGCGGGCCGCGAACTGGGCCGAGTCGGAAAGGGTCAGCACGAAAATGAGGTATTGGAGGAGGATGTAGGATGCGCAGGCGAGCACGAACACGGAGAAATAGAAGGAGTTGCGGCCGTAGCCCGAGGACCTGTAATTCAGGAACCGGTACAGGGAACCGAACATGAAGATGCCCGCCAGGAAGGTCATCACCATCACCTCGCGCATGAGATGGAGTTCGATCGCCGCGGGCTCCCCCAATATGATCCCCGCCGGAAACGGGTAGACGATGGGGTTATGGGCGGAAAGGCGTATCGCAAGCAGGTGCGGTCCCGGGCCCGTCAGGCGGGAGGGGATTTCCTCCAAGAGGTTTCCGCCCATGCGCTCCTCTTCCCGGCTCGCTCCGAGGGTACCATTGCGGCCTATCAGCACCCCGTCCCAATAGAACTCCTGGGGTGTATAGGGAAGGTGCCCGATAGCGAGGGATTTTCCGGATCCCGGACCGGGCGGAAGATCCACCTGGAGGCGGAACCAGGCGAAATCCCGACGGGAAACCAGCTCCTGGTGCGCGAAGGTCATCAGGCTCGCGGAATCCCATCCCGCGTCCGGATATCCAGGTTGGGCCCAGGCGGCAGAATCGCCTGACCGGAATTTCCAGACCCCCGAAAGCGGTACGATTTTCTCCCAGGCAGGGACCGGCGCGGAAGGGGCGGCCAGGACCGTTACGGCGAAGGCGAGGACCAATCCTGGCAGGATGCCGTGGGAAAACGGCCTTGGCGGCCTGGAGTCACCCTTGCGGGGTTTTGGGACAGGGACCGCGGCGGAGCGGGTAGGGGAGTGGATGGGGCCGTCCATGCCTTCGCAATATAGCAGCGGCCAGGGGCGATCCGACCGGAATTGTCGCCCAACTGCATTTCCGGGGGGTCAACGGCGGGCGGAGCGGGAGCGGGATGTGGGTCTGGCCGCGGAGGCGTCCACGGCGGACGAGGCGTCCGCGTCGCATTCCCGGTCGTAAAGATCCCGTAACCGGCGGAATACCGGCCCGGGCTTCCCGTTCCCGATCTTCCTGCCTTCGATGCGCGTGATGGGCAACGGACCCCGCACCGACGAGCATAGGAAGGCCTCCTGCATCTGATCCGTTTCCTTGGGGAAGAGAGCGACCTCGCCATAGGGGATTTTTTCCCGGCGCAGGATCCGCAGAAGCACCTGCCGCGTGATGCCGGGAAGGATGCCGGTTTCGATGGGCGGGGTGAGGACCTTGCCGTTCACGACGCAGAAGAAGCTGGAGGTGCTGAGCTCGGCGATTTCCCCATGCGGCCCCAGGAGGATGGCCTCGTAGGCTCCCTTGCGGTCCGCCTCCGCTTTGGCGAAGATATTGGCCAGGTAGTTCGTCGATTTGATGGCGGAGTCGAGGCCGGAGGCGGCGGCCTTGTTGATGCTGGAGATGGCCACCTTCACCCCGCGCTCGTAGAGGGCGGGAGGGAGCCCGGAAACCGGGGCCACCGTGATGATCAGGGTGGGGGGCAGGGATGGGTCGATGGCGAGACCGCCCAGGTAACGGCCGCGCGTCAGGGTGATGCGCACCACCGCGTCAGTCAGGCCGCTCTTGGCGCAAAGCGTATCGACCAGGCGTTCCAGGCCGGCCTCGTCCATGGGCAGGGAGATGCGCAGGCGTTTGGCGGACTTGCTGAGGCGCTTGAAATGCAGGCCGAAGAATTGCGGACGCCCGTCCCAGGCCCGTACGGTCTCGAACAGCCCATCGCCCAATACGAGGCCCCGGTCGAACACGGAGACCACGGCCTTTTCGGCGGGAACGATCTTCCCGTTCACGTAGGCGTAGAGCCTGCGCGGCCGCTGGGTGGTCCGCGCCGCCTTTCCGGTTCCGGGTTCAGCGGTTCGCAAAGGGAGACCCGGGACGGTTGGGGTTGCGGACGGGCCTGCTTCCGGGGGAAGCCCCCAGTAGGCCGTTATAGAGGCCGAAGGAAACGCCCAGGCTGATGCGGGTTGCGTAAGTGTCCATACCCGACCCGCGCCCGCCGAACCTCAGCTTGACCGTCTCCAAGGGGAGCACGCCGCCATTGCCGTCCGGATAGCCGGAGAGGGCCGTGGCGGCTTCGAAATAGGCGAGGAAGGGATAGTTGTTGAAGATGCGCGCATTCAGCTTGAGCCCCCATCCGGCGCTCTGGAACCAGCCGCCCTTGCTTCCGTCGTTCTTCCACGCGTCCGCGTCGAAGAGCCGCGCGTCCGCCGGGGAACCGTTCCAGGCGCGGCCCGCTTCGTAGAACACGTTCAGGTACAAATCCTCCACGAACAGGACCCACACGCCCTGGTAGATGTCCGGGATGATGGGCTGATTCAGATCGGCGCTGACCTTGAGGGTATTCTCGCCTTGGAAGGCCAGGTTCTCGATGTCCCGGAGGAAGGGGTAACCGCGCAGGAACATACCCTTGGAAAAGAAGGTGTCCAGGGTGTCCGCGCCGCTGTCGGGCTTGGAGGTCTTCCAGTCCAGCAGGCTGCCGGCGAATGCGGACATCACCACGGAACCGTTATCGGACCAGGGCAGGCCCAGGCCGTAAGTGGCCCCTACATCCATGTCATGCAGGACGTAATCGCGGAAGCGCGTGCGCACCGCGCCTTCGGGCGTGACCTCGAAGACGTCCTGGAAGGATCCCTTGCGGACGATGCCGGACCGGTTATAGGTATAGGAGATCGCCGCCGCCATGCCTTGGGGGGCAACCATCTCCTTGTCCGAATAGGTTGAGCCGTACAAGTTGGCCATCGCGGATACGTAGAGGTTCTTGTAATACTGGAAGGCGAACGGGAACTCGTAGAAGTTGAAATCGTTCCAGGCGTAACCCGAGGCCAGGCGGATGAACGAAGTCTTGTAATCGTCCTCTATGGCGCCCGCGTCGAAGAGGTTGTAGGAGGCGGCCGCCTCGACGTTGCGGAATGTTACGGCGTAATTCTGGTTCTCGACGCTCAAGGTATCCAGGAACCCCTTATCGCGCACCGTCACGGTATCGTGGGACGTCATATTGCCGCGGGCGAAGGACAGTTCGAGGGAAACCGGCAGGGAGTGGTTCGCCCAGGAAAGGAAGACCTGGGATTCCTTGTCGGCGGACAGGATCTCGTCATTGGCGCCGAAGTAGTCCAGGCCATTGCCCACCTCGAGCAGCAGGGCGGCGGAGACCTCGTTCTTGGTGACGGGGTCGTTCATGAGGCCGTTGAATCCCGCCAGCCACTTGGTCTCGCCCTGGCGCGCCAGGCGCGTGCGCGAGGACATCTCCTCGCCGATGAGCAGGGGATTGATGATATAGCGGTTGGGCACCCCGATGTACTTCTCGCTCCGGCCCTCGAAGTCGATCGGCTCCACCTTTTCGCTTTCCGGATGCAGGTTGCGCAGGGCCGTGGGCGGGGCGGCCGCATGGCCCAGGTCGGGAAGCAGATAGAGGGAGAAGCCGTCCTTGTCGTAGCCGACATAGGCGAGATGCTTTCCGGAAGGATCGATGGCGGGGGAGAAGGCGCCGCCCGGGACCTGGGTGATGGACTCCAGGGCGCCGGTAGCCAGATCGCAGCGGTAGATGTTGTAGATGGCGTTGCTGTCGGCGGAGAAGTAGAAGGATTTCCCGTCCGGGCTCCATTCCGGGTCCCGTTCATCATAGGGCCGCTCGAGCACGGGCCGGAAGCCGGTGCCGTCCGAATTGATGACCGCGATATTGCGGGAGGCCCCGTCGAAATACGAAAAGAGGATTTCCTTGCCGTCGGGGGAGAAGCGCGGCGAATAGATGTTATAGCCGAAGCGGCCCTCCATGGCGCTGTCCGCCGGGAAGATGGTCTTGACCTCGTCGGGATCCAGTTCCGTCTTGCCCGTCTTGGGATCCCGGGCTTCCGGTATGGGGGCCACGCACAGGTAGAAATTGGTCAGGCGGTTGCGGACGAAGACGATGCGCTTGCCCTGCTTGTCATAGCTGGCCTGCACGGCGTTCAGGTTCTTGGTGTAACGGGCCAGGGTCTTGTCCGGGCCGAAGTCGAAGAAACCCTGCTTGCGGCGCGGATTGCGCTGGTACACGTCCAGCTTGTGGATGCCATCCTTGTCCTCGTCCCGGGCGGAATGATAGAGGATGGTGCTGTCGTCCGCCGCCACGTCGAAGGGGCTGCGGATGGGCGCGATCATCTTGAAGCGATCCTCTTCCTTCTTCGCGGTATCGCCCACCTTGTATTCGTATAGCGAACCCTTGAAATCGTCGCGGCCCCGGTTGGAAACCAGGAAGATGTTCTCACCCTTGGAGTCCCAACGCGGATAGTAGTTGTAGAAGCCTTCCGAGGTGAGTTTCTTCCCCTGGCGCAAAGGGCCCATGGCCTTGATCTGGTCCGCGTATTGCGCCGTGATGGCGTTCTTCCAGTCCTTCCAGACCACGTCCGCGTCCTTTCCCAGCACGTGCTCCATGGAACCGGAAAGGGTCTGGCGGTGGATGCGCGCGTTCTCGGCCCAGAGCTTGGTGATGGCCCCGTCGCCGTAGCGGCCCGCGATGTAGCGCACGAAACCGAAGCCCTGGGTATAGGGCCCCAGCTCGTATTCCAGGCTGGTGCCGGCGAAGGATCCCATCCGGTCGTAGCTGAGCAGCTTGTTGTCCAGGGCGGCGGTGCGCAGGAGCATGTCGCGATGGGAATCCCAAGCGTCGTAACCGGACAGTTCGGATTCGTATTGCGCTACGCCTTCGGCGAACCAGTTGGGCTGGTGGGTGAACGGGATGATGGTGGCGGCCGAGGACTGCACCGCCTCGTTGTAATAGTCCTGGTAGCCGAGCACCAGCCCCTGCACCGGACTTGGCAGTTTGCTGGAGGATTGGATGGAAACCAGGTGCGAGAACTCGTGCGTGACCACGTCCTTGAGCCAGTTGTGGGTACTGCGGATGGGGAAGTCCCAATCCGAGATCCATACCGTCATGGTATTCTGCAGGGAATTGGCCCATCCGTTCGAGAAGATGTCTTCGCGGATGATGAACTCCACCTTGTTGGGCAGGCGGACCTGGTACCGTTTCATCTTGTCTTCGGCCACGCTCTCGGCGATGCCGGCGATGTATCCCGCCACGGGTTCCAGCTCGGCTGGATAATGGAAGCGGAAATGCTCGGTTTCCGCGGTGCGCCAATCGACGTGGGCCTCATTGCGATTGAAGGTGAAGGCCTCCCCGGAGGTCGCCGCGAGGAGCATGCAGGCCAAGGCGCCCAAAATAGTGGGTAGAGGGGACGGCATAAGCCCCATAGTGTACAAAAATCGGACGCCTAGTTACATTCGAAAAGGAGCAAAAACCTTGGCCAGTTTCACTGAAAGATACCACGAACTCACCAAGTACAATCCCAATACTATAGATAAGCTGGGACCCGTGCACTGGGATCACCAGCCTCCGGCCTTCAAGGCCATAAGCTCCAAAGTCAAAATCGACCTGCTCTCGCGCCTCCAGGCGGTGATGGATCATCTCGAGGAGGGCGCGCCCGTTACCGAGAGTCCGGAAGCCGGCCTCGAGAACATCGCCAAGCTTCTTTTCTTCACCTTGGGCCTCACCGCGCGCCTGGGCGATCAAGGCGGAGGCGATTACTTCCTCCGCGCCGCGCCCTCCGCAGGCGGACTCTATCCCACCGAGATGTACGTGGCCGCGCGCAACCAGAGCGGCCTCCCGGACGGCCTGTACCACTACCATTCGCTCAAGTCAGCCCTCATTCCCGTCTGGCAGGGATCCTTCTGGGGGGATCTCAATCATTACTTCCTCGGGCACCCCGCGGTCGACGCCTCCGGGCTCATCCTCATCTTCACCGGCTTGTACGGCCGCAGCGCCTGGCGCTATAAGGAACGCGCCTACCGGCGCATCCTGCTGGACACGGGCCATGCGGTGGGGAACCTGCTCGAGGTCTGCCGCTACTCCGGCCTCGATCATTCCCTGATGGGCGGATTCCTGGACGCCGGCCTCGAAGAACTCCTTTTCCTCTCGCCAAAGGAAGAGTTCCCGCTCCTGGGAGTGGCCATCGGTCCCCGCGGAACGCTCCCTTCCTTCTCCGGGCAGTATCCCGGGGAAACGCCTGCCGAGGCCATCCGGCATCTGGCCGCCGCCGGTTCCACCGGCAGGGAACTGGGCGATGGTGAAGGGGAAATCCCGGCCGGGTCCCGGGACGCGGGCATAAGGGATCCCGGCATCAGGGATTCCATGCAGGTGCAGCAGAACGCCTGCGAGCGCATCCGATCGGAAAAGAACCTGCGGCCCCCCGTCCATGCGCCATGCGGCGGACCGGACTTCGCCATGCCCGCGGATTTCAATCCCCTCAAGACCATCCTTAGCCGGCGAAGCTGCCGTAAATTCAGCGGCGCGGCGATATCGCAGGGCCAGATGCGCGAAATGCTGGCCTATGCCTTCCGGCCCTCCGACGCATCCTGGTGCCTGGCCTCGGGCCAACTCGAGTTCCATATCGTCGTCCTGGACGTAAAGGGACTGGAACCGGGCGTCTACCGCCTGAGGACCGATACCCTGGAGCTGGAGCCCAAGCGGCCGGGGGACTTCCGGTCGGAAACCAATTTCATGTGCCTGGGGCAGGATCTCGCGAACGAGTGCGCCTTCGCCCTGGTGCATACCTCGGATATCGCCCGCCTGGCGGAAGCGTACGGGGATCGCGGCTATCGGTACGCTTGCATGGACGCCGGCCAGATCGGCGAGCGCATCAACCTATGGGCCGTCTATGCCGGCCTGGGTTCGAGCGGGATCGGCGGGTACTACGACGACCAGGCCAACGAACTCCTGGACATCCCGCTTTCGCATGGCATCCTCTACATCACCCTGGTGGGCGTTCCCGAGCAGGAATAGCGCTTCCGGACCGCGATCCATGCCGGAACGTCCCGATCCGGTAGGAGTTTGGGCGTATAATTTGCATTTTTCCCTCGGTACGCCGCCTTTTCCATCCTCCAAGCTAACCGAATGGCCCAGATGACGCCGGAACTCTCCTTCTACAATACCGCTTCCCGCAAGCAGGAACCCTTCACGACCTTGCATCCCGGCGTGGCCAACGTCTATTGTTGCGGGCCTACGGTGTATCATTACGCCCATATCGGGAACCTGCGCACCTACGTGTTCGAGGACCTGCTCCGCCGCGTCCTGGACTACCAGGGTTATACCGTCAACCACATCGTGAACATCACGGACGTGGGGCATCTCACCTCGGATGCCGATACGGGCGAGGACAAGATGGAGAAAGGCGCCGCGCGGGAAGGCAAGAGCGTCTGGGAGATCGCGGATTTCTATACGCAGGCGTTCATGAAGGATTGGGATCGGCTGAATCTGGTCGCGCCCAGCAAGTGGACCATGGCCACGGACCATATCCCCGAGCAGATCGCCCTGGTGCGCACCCTCGAGGAAAAGGGCTTCGCCTACGTGATCCCGGAAGACGGAGTCTATTTCGACACGGTCAAATTCCCGCGCTACGCGGACTTCGCCGGTCTGGACATCCGAGGCATGCAGGAGGGCGCCCGCATCGGCGTCACGGAAGGCAAGCGCAACGCCACCGACTTCGCCCTCTGGAAGATTTCCCCCCGGGATGCCAGGCGCGCCATGGAATGGGACTCCCCCTGGGGGCGCGGCTTCCCCGGCTGGCATGTGGAATGTTCCGCCATGGCCATGAAGCACCTGGGGCCCACCCTGGACATCCATTGCGGCGGCACCGACCATATCCGCGTGCACCACAGCAACGAGATCGCCCAGTCCGAGGGTGCCACCGGCGTTACCTTCTCCCGGTTCTGGCTGCATGGCGGCTGGCTGCTGGAAGCGCCCACCGAAGAGGGAGGCGGCGGAAAGATGTCCAAGTCGTCCGGTGAATTCGTCACCCTGGATTACCTCATCCAGAAAAACTACGGCGCCATGGACTACCGTTACTTCTGCCTGGGCGCGCATTACCGCAGCTACCTCAACTTCAGCTGGGAAGGCCTGGACACCGCGCGCGATTCACTCAAAAGCCTCCGCCGCAAGACGGATCCCCTCATCGGAAAGGCCACCTCCATCGCTTCGGAGAACGCCCTGGGCTGGCAGCGGCGCTTCCGTGAGGCCGCCTTCGACGACCTCGGGTTCCCGCAGGCCTTGGCCGTATTGAACCAGATGCTGAAGGATCCGGATCTGCTGGAGGGCGAGAAGTCCGCGCTGGTGCGGGATGCCGATCGCCTGCTCGGCCTGGGCCTCGAGGGGAAATCCGAAGGCTCGGACAAGTCTCTGCCCGGTCCGCTCCATGCCCTGCTCGACGAGCGCAAGGACGCGCGCAAGAACAAGGACTGGAAGCGGAGCGATGAGATCCGCGATCTCCTGAAAGCCAAGGGTTTCGGAGTCAAGGACAACCCCGATGGCACCACCGGCTGGTTTCCATTGTGAAACCGACCCGCATCGATGGTACCGATCGGTTACTTAACCGACATTGAGATTGCATACCCCTTGCGGAAATTTCTATTTATGGTGTTCGTATATTGATGATATAATTCCAGGACCGGGACGATCCGCAAGTCGGATTCCCGGGGCGGAAGAAACCTTCACCCAAAGTCACGGCGGCAACATGATCAGGAATGACGACAAAGACAAAGAGAAGGACAAAGAAGAGCCTTCGTTCCTCGCCAAGGAAATCATGGAGTCCTTCATCAAGGCCAGGAAGATCTTCCTGTGGACCGCGGTGGACGACGCGGCCGCGGAAAAGATCGTCAAGCAGCTGATCTACCTGGATTCCCAGAATCACGACGATATCTACTTCTACATCAACAGCCCCGGCGGCGTAATATCCTCCGGCCTCGCTATCATCGATGCGATGCAGGCGGTCAAGTCGGACGTGGTCACCATCGTTTGCGGCCAGGCCGCCTCCATGGGCGCCGTGCTGCTTGCGGGCGGTGCCAAGGGCAAGCGTTATGCCTGGAAGAGCTCCCGCGTGATGATCCATCAGCCCCTGATCTCCGGCCAGATGTACGGGCCCGCCACGGACATCGAGATCCAGGCGGAAGAGATGCTGCGCATCCGCACGGCGCTCAACAAGTTCCTGGCTGAAGCCACCGGCAAGAGCATGGAACAGATCGAATTGGATACCGACCGCGACCGTTTCATGACCGCGGACGAGGCGAAGTCCTACGGCATGATCGACATCGTCGAAAACAAGCTGTAAGGGAAAGACCTCCGGAGGCGACCCTTCGGGGTCTCCTGCCGGGAGCCCGGAAACCGGGCCGATTTCACTTCAAGAGCCGCCAAAACACCATGTTTGGCGGCTTTTTCTTTGCTCCTGCTCCCGGCTCCCGGGCCCTTGGCAGATTCCCGGGCGGCATCGACCCGGCGAACACCATGGGTCACCGCAGTTTACACCGATCAGACCTCGTGAACTCCTTCGCCGACCCCCTTTTCTTCCCCCTGCAATCCATGCTAGACTGATCGAAGCATCCCGAAAGAGAACAGAAGCATGACTGAGGAGTCCAAGAAACGATATCAGCGGATCATCCAGGATCTTGGACAGATTCCCACCATGCCCACCATCGCCGCCCGCGTGATGCAGATCGTCAATGATCCGCACTCCAGCGCCGAGGACGTGGCCAAATTCATTTCCCGCGACGTCGCCCTGACCTCCAAGGTCCTCCGCCTGGCGAACTCGGCCTTTTACGGCATTCCCCGCACCATATCATCGGTGAATTCCGCCATCGTCATCCTGGGCTTCAATACCATCCGCAGCCTGGTGCTTTCCGCCTCGGTGCTCAAGGTGTTCCCCCAGAAGCCCGGCCTCGTGAGCTTCGATCGGAAGTCCTTCTGGAAGCATTCCTTCATGGTGGGCATCGCTTCCCGCATGGTGGCGCAGGTTTACCGCAGGAAAAAGCTGGTCGACATGGAGACCGCCTTCAGCGCGGGCCTGTTGCACGATATCGGCAAGATCATCCTCGAACAGTATTCGAACGACGATTACCTCCCCGTGCTCAAGGCCGCCAAGGAAAAGGGCCTGCCCTTGTTCATGGTGGAGAAGTCCCTGTTGGGCATGAGCCATGCCGACGTGAGCGGCATGCTGGTGGACAAATGGCAGATGCCCAACGAGTTGAAGGGCCCGATCGTGAACCATCATTCCCCCCTGGACGACAAGGCCTCGCAGGACATGGCGTGCATCGTGCATTACGCGAACCACCTATGCCATATGAAGGGCAGCGGTACCATGGAAAACGAGACCTACGCGCCCCTCATCAAGGAAGTCGAAGCGGTGCTCGGCCTCGGAATCACCGAGGAGCAGTTGCTGGAAGACCTGGAGAAGCATATCCAGGAAGCCGAGCCTTTCTTCTCATTGATAGAAGCCAACTAGGCGGATCCGCCCG
Source organism: Fibrobacterota bacterium (assembly GCA_028287465.1). Taxonomy (GTDB): domain Bacteria; phylum Fibrobacterota; class Fibrobacteria; order UBA11236; family UBA11236; genus Chersky-265. Next base: position 1,980 of record JAQBPO010000086.1, on the reverse strand, counting down.
TGTCAGAAAGCGACTTCGGGAATCCGGAAACCTTCTTCAAGAATCACGGCGGCGTACCCAGGAATCCCGTTCTGATCCAACAGACCCTGACGGTCCTTCGCGATCCTTCCTGCTCCGCCTCGGACCTCGTTCAAGTGCTGGAGAAGGAACCGGCCATCTCCTCAAAGGTCCTCAAGGCGGCCAATTCCGTATTCTTCGGCACGCCCAAGTCCATCACCTCGCTCAAAGCGGCCATCGTACGCCTGGGAAACCACAACATTTCCCGCATGGCCCTTTCCGCATCCCTGGGGGCGAACGGAGGCGGATCCTGGCCCGATTTCTGGAAGCATTCCGTTGCCGTGGCCATGCTTTCCAGGCACATAGGCCGATTCACGGGCGCCTATACCAATCAGGAGGAGGAGGAGCTCTTCAGCATGGGTCTGCTCCACGATCTGGGCGCCATGGTCGAAATGGGCTCGGGCGAGTTCCCGCGCGTGGCCCAGACCCTCAAGACCGGCCCGGTAACCCTTTCCGAAGCCGAAAGCATGGTATTCGGTTTCGACCACGGCCGCCTGGGCCGCATCGTAGCCGAGCAGTGGAATTTCCCCGGCGACCTGGTGGACGCCATCGCCTACCACCACCAACCCGAATTGAGCAAGGACTTCTACCGCAAGGTCATCGTCGTCCATCTGGCCGACCTGGTCGCGCACGGATTCCAGATGACCAACATCGCCGGCGAGGCCGCGCCTCCCACCCAGGAGGCCTACCTGCAGGAGTTCAGCCTGCCCGTTGAGCAGTTGATGATCTTCGGCGACTGGCTGCTTTCCCAGAAGAATGAGATTGATGCCTTCGGCGATATGATGGGGGCGTAACCGGGTCGGTGAGGAAGAGGGGGCCGCGCGGGCGGGCGGGGCGGAGTTCCTGGCCGACTGCTGCAGCGGGTTTGCTTCAGATACATTGGGGTCTGCCGGCCGTTCGGTCGGGTGGATTCTTTGGGGCCTATACGCTCCTTCGCGAATGGGGGCCTCGCGCATCGCGGTCGCGCAGACGCCCGCCCGCGCTTTCCCACCGCTTAGCCGGGCCGCCATGTCGCTTATGCGGGTGGTGGTGGGTCCCAAAGAGTTCGGTGCAGTCCTCAAAACCCCTTATTCTCGTCATTCGCAGGCCTCCCGCGCTCCTCCCCCCTGACCCGTCTTATTTTATATTCGATCCAAACAGGAAGTCATAAATGGGATTTTTCAGCAAGATAGCGAAGGGCCTGAGCAAGACGCGCGAGAGCGTGGTCAAGGAGGTCACGGGCGCCTTCGGCAAGGGCAAGCTCACCGAACAGGTCATCGAGAATATCGAGGAGAAGCTCCTCGCGGCGGATATCGGCATGGACGTGGCCGCGCGAATCATGGATGACGTTCGCGAAAAGGCCAAGGGCATGGAGATCGACAGCAAGCAGTTGCTGGAATGGATGGCGGAATCAACGCGCAACCTGATGCCTGTGACCCCGCCTTGGGAGGCCAAGGCCAAGCCCCATGTCATCATGATGATCGGCGTGAACGGCGCGGGCAAGACCACGACCATCGGCAAGCTGGCGCACCATTACAAGTCCAAGGGCCTGGCGGTGATGGTGGCGGCCGGGGATACCTTCCGGGCAGGCGCCATCGAGCAACTGGACAAATGGGCCCAACGGGTCGAAGTGGACATCATCAAGCATCAGGAAGGCGCGGACGCCGCCTCGGTGGCCTACGATTCCTACGCGGCCGCCAAGGCGCGCGGCACGGACGTTCTCATCATCGATACCGCGGGGCGTTTGCACAACAAGGGCCACCTCATGGAAGAACTGCGCAAGATGGTGCGCGTCCTCCGCAAGCACGACGAAGCCTTGCCGCACGAATGCCTGCTGGTGGTGGACGGGAACACCGGTCAGAACGCGATCCAGCAAGGGCAGGGATTCAACGCCATCGTGAAGCTGGACGGCCTGGTGGTGACCAAGCTCGACGGGACGGCCAA
>JAQBPO010000045.1 GCA_028287465.1 Fibrobacterota bacterium | reverse complement strand
CTTCTTATGGACCTTGAACGAGGTGCGGAAGTTGTCCTTGATGATATGCTCGGCATCGAGGCATTTGCCCATATCGGAATCCTCGTTGAGGATGACGGCACCGTTCGCGCCCAGGGATTTCAGGCATCCCGCGACGTTGAGGTTCCGCAGCCACTGGCCGGCGTTGAGGCCGACGATGATGGTATGCAGGGCATCGGCGTCGAGGTTCATTCCTGCGGGATTGCGGATCTGGATGATTTCATTGAAGCGCAAGGCCATGGTGAACGGTTTCTCCTCGCCCCCGGCCGAGCTATAGGTGCCCTTCGCCATCAGGGTGTTTCCGCCCAGGGAGGTCGAGGAGGTGTCTTTGCCTTCGGCATGGTGGATGTGGATTTTCACCCGATCGTATACGCCGGCCGGAAAGGTGAGGGTACCGATGTCCGGGGTGGACGCGCCGGTCAGGAGGTTCAGGATATAAGGGCCGCCATTGACGGTCGCTTCCGAGCCTCCGTCGCAATCCTTGTCTGCGGGATCCTCGACCTTGGATCCGGAATCGTCGCATTTGTCGTCATCCGATTCGGATTTCAATTGGATTTTCTTGATATGGATAAGCGCTTCCGTGAAGGTCAGGCGTACGCCGGAGGTGTCCCCGATGACCAGGGTCTCCCCGGCCGAGGTCTTGGCGAGGGCCGCCGAGCTCACGGCCTTGAATTCGAATTTCGCGGAAGCGGTATTCTCGTCCTTGCTCTGGAACAGGCAGGCGGAGAAAAGGGTGGCCGAAGCCAGGACTGCGTATAGGGGCATTGCGTTCTTCATAGGGGTCCTCCTCGCGGAAGGTCATTATCCGCGTGACTCTTCCAGGATAAAGGAAAATGAACTGCCGTCCTAGGAAAATAATGGTGAACTCCGGTAAAAAGTTCATCAGAAGTGGAAAAAAAGGCCCTAAGTCATGGACCAGCCGCTACTTATCAATCTTCATAAAACCCCAAAAGAAAACCCCTGAACTGATTTAAAGTTCAGGGGCTGAAATTCCAGGGATTCTGGAAGGCCGGAAACCAAAGGGCGGACGGGCTATCTCTTCCCGCCCTTCTCGTCCTCGGTTTCCTTGATCTTGGTCTTCCGCTCCACGCGCTTCACCGCATGCTGGGTGACGATGTTGCCGTTGGTCCCGCGGCCCTTCACTTCGAAGTCCTCGAAGTTCAGGGGAACCTCGGTCTTGATGCGGGGCTGGGGTACCAGGTGGATGACCACCTTGTCGGCCTGGCCCTGGGGCTGCACTTCCAGGTAGAAGACCTTGGACATGGGGCTGCCCTTGGTCAGATCGTACTGCTTGTCGCGCGTGATCCCGCCGATTTGGAAGCGCTTGGCGAGGATGTTCCCGCCGCGTCCGTCCCGGTAGAGCATGTTGTATACCGTCTTCTCATCGGTGCGGTCGAACTTGAACGCGAGGCGGATATTGTTGCCCACGAAATTCTTGTCGCCCACCTTGGTCACGGCGAAGGAGCCGTCCTCCTTGAAGGCGATGATCTCGTCCATGGTCGAGAAATTGTCGCCGATGAGCTCGCCGTCGCGCACCGAGGTGCCTACGAACCCGTTCTCCCGGTCCATGTATACCTTGAGGTTGGACAGAATGACCTCGGAAGCGTCGATTTCGTCGAAGCGGGAGATCTTGGTCTTGCGCTCGCGGCCCTTCCCGTATTTGGCCAACAGGTTCTCGTAATAGCCGGTGGCGTATTTGGTCAGGCTCTTGAGGTTCTTCTCGGTCTCGCCGATGTCCTTTTGAAGGGCCATCATTTCCTCGTCGGCCTTGAAGCCGTCGAACCGGGAAATGCGCTTGATGCGGATCTCGGTCAGGCGGGTGATATCTTCGACGGTCACGTCCCGGACGAACTGCTTGCGGAAGGGCTTCAGGCCCTTGTCGATGGTGGAGATGATGTCTTCCCAGGTCTCGCACTTCTCGATGTTGCGGTAGATGCGTTCTTCGATGAAGATCTTCTCGAGGGATTTGAAATGCCATTTCTCGGACAGGTCATGCTTGCGTATCTCGAGTTCCAGCTTCAGGAGCCTGACCGTATTCTGGACGCTGAGCTCCAGGAGTTCGGTCACGCCCAGGAAGACGGGCTTGTTCTCGAAAATCACGCAGCAATTGGGCGAAATCGAGGTTTCGCAGTCCGTGAAGGCGTAGAGGGCATCGATGGCCCGGTCCGGCTCCGCGCCGGGCGGGAGATGGATGACGATGTCCACGTTCTTGGCGGTCTTGTCCTCGATACGCTTGATCTTGATCTTGCCCTTATCGTTGGCGGTCACGATGGAATCGATCAGGCTTCCCGTGGTAGTGCCGTAAGGGATCTGGGTTATGGCCAGGGTCTTGGGGTCGACCTTGATGATGCGGGCGCGGACCTTGAGCTTGCCGCCCGATTGCCCGTCATTGTAATTGGTGACGTCGACCATGCCGCCGGTGGGGAAGTCCGGGCGGAGCTTGAATTTCTCCTTCTTCAGCACGGCGATGCAGCACTCGATCAGTTCGATGAAGTTGTGCGGGACGATCTTGGTGGCGAGTCCGACGGCGATGCCTTCCGCGCCCTGGGCCAGCACAAGGGGGAACTTCATGGGCAGGATCACCGGTTCCAGGTTGCGTCCGTCGTAGGAGCGCTGCCAGGTGGTGGTGGCCGGATTGAAGGCCACTTCCAGGGCGAACTTGCTGAGTTTAGTTTCGATGTACCGGGCGGCGGCCGCGCTGTCACCGGTCATGGGATCGCCCCAATTGCCCTGGGTATCGATGAGCAGGTCCTTCTGGCCCAGGTTCACCAGGGCGTCGCCGATCGCGGCGTCGCCATGGGGATGGTACTTCATCGTCTGCCCGATGATGTTGGCGACCTTGTGGAACCGCCCGTCCTCCTCTTCCCGGAGGGCGTGGAGGATGCGGCGCTGGACGGGCTTGAGGCCGTCCGCCAGATGCGGCACGGCGCGATCCGTGATCACGTAGGACGCGTAATCCAGGAAGTACTCCTTGTACATGTCCTGGACGTGGGGGAGGTGTTCTTTTAGGGTATTGCCAGCCATGATTTCCTTGGTCCGTGCCTTTTTCTCTTATGCTTCCGTCGCGGCCTTGACGTCCTGGGCCCGCGACGCGATCAGCGCTTCCGCATCCTCCACCACATCCTCCTCGACACGGAGGTTGTCCATGATGAAGTCCCGGCGGGCCGGGGTGTTCTTGCCCATGAAATACTCCAGGATCTCGTGGACCTTGGTATCGCCGTGGAGGATCACCGGCTCCAGGCGGATATCCTTCCCGATGAAATTCTGGAATTCGTCAGGGGAGATTTCCCCCAAACCCTTGAACCGCGTGATCTCGGAATTGCGGCCGAGCTTGTTGAGCGCGGCCTCCTTCTCGGACTCGCTATAGCAATAGATGGTTTCCTTCTTCGTCCGCACGCGGAACAGGGGCGTCTGCAGCACGTAGACGTGCCCGCGGGCGATCAGTTCCGGGAAGAATTGAAGCAGGAAGGTGAGCAGCAGGAGGCGGATATGCGCCCCGTCGACGTCGGCATCCGTGGCGACGATGATGCGGTTGTAGCGGAGCTCTTCCAGGCCTTCCTCGATGTTGAGGGCGTGCTGGAGGAGGTTGAATTCCTCGTTTTCGTACACGACCTTCTTGGACATGCCGTAGCAATTGAGCGGCTTGCCCTTGAGGGAGAACACGGCCTGGGAATTGACGTCCCGGGCCTTGGTGATGGAGCCGGAGGCGGAATCGCCTTCGGTGATGAAGATGCTCGATTCCTCGCGCTTCTTATGGGTCGAGTTCCAATGGATATTGCAGTCACGCAGCTTCTTGTTGTGGAGGCTGGCCTTCTTGGCGCGCTCGTTGGCCAGGCGGCGGATCCCGGCCATGTCCTTGCGCTCCCTCTCGCTCTGCTGGATCTTGGCGAGCATCTCCTTGGCCGTCTCGGGATTCTTGTGGAGGTATTGCTCCAGGTGCTTGCGCACGAATTCCACGATCCAGGCGCGCAAGGGGCCGCCCTTCTCGTCGTACGTGGTGGAGCCCAGTTTGGTCTTGGTCTGCGACTCGAAAACCGGCTCGTGCATGCGGATGGAAATGGCGCCCACGATGGAGGCGCGGATGTCCGACGGATCGAATTCCTTCTTGAAGAAATCCTTGCAGGCGCGGATGATGCCTTCCTTGAAGGCGGCAAGATGGGTACCGCCCTCGGTCGTGAACTGGCCGTTCACGAAGGAGTAGTAGCGCTCGCCGTAGGAATTGTCATGGGTGAGGGAGGCCTCGAGATCCGTATCCTTGAAATGGATGATGGGGTAGCGCTTGGTATCGTCCGTATGCCGGGCCAGCAGGTCCAGCAGTCCGTTCTTCGACAGGTATTTCTGCCCGTTGAAATTGACGGTGAGGCCGGCGTTCAGGTACACATAGTACCAGATGCGATCTTCCAGGAACTCCGAGACCCACTTGAACTTGGGGAAAAGGTCCAGATCCGGCATGAAGGAGATCAAGGTGCCGTTCGGCTCCTGGGTCGGCTTCTCCTTCTCCTCCTGGACGAGGACGCCCTTGGCGAAAACGGCGGTCTTGACGCGGCCGTCGCGGAAGGACTGGACCTTGAAATGGGAGGCGAGGGCGTTGACGGCCTTGGAACCGACACCGTTCAGGCCTACGGTCTTTTTGAAGGCTTCACCGTCGTACTTGCCGCCGGTATTGATCTTCGAGACCACGTCCACGACCTTGCCCAGGGGGATGCCGCGGCCGTAGTCCCGGACCGTGCAACTGCCGTCCTCGGAAAAGGAGATGTCGATCTGCTTGCCCGCGCCCATGACGAATTCGTCGATGGAATTGTCCACGATTTCCTTGAAGAGTACGTAGATGCCGTCGTCGGGGGAGGATCCGTTACCGAGCTTACCGATGTACATGCCCGGACGAAGCCGGATATGCTCGATCCAATCCAGGGTCCGGATGCTGTTTTCGTCGTATCTGCCCGAACGATCGCCGCCTTTTTCAGGGGCTTCTTTCTTCAGGACTTTTTCGGCGGACTTGGCCATCTTCTCTATATTCCTCGGTTCGAATCAATCGGCGGGGACGAATCGGCGCCCCGGCCACCCGGACATTGTAATCAGCCTTGAGCCGAATTTATACTGCACAAAAAGGCAGCAGTGGGGCAAGAGGAAAATACCATTCCCCCCGGATGCTGTCAATTTTGCCAAATAACCGGGATCAACGGCCAGCGGAAAAGACTTGGTACTGGAAATCGAGCCCTCCCCGTTCGTTTCCGTGGGAGGATAGAAGGTCCAGGACGCGGGCTGCGGACAATTCCGGCAGGGGCGCGTCGTCGTAAAATACAAGGATCCTGGAGGGGGATAGAACGGATGGGCCGGTCGCATCAGCCCTTCCGGAATCGGAGGGGGCCGTTCTGGAAACGGGAAGAAAGACCGGTTTCGGCGATTTCTTGTCATAGGCCGCGTCCGGGGAATCCGGCAGGGCCATGACCACCTCGGCGTCCGATCCGCTGCCGTAGACGGCGGCGACGGCCACGTGGTATTTCGCTTCATCACGAATGGAAAAGGTGAGGCTGTCCGAACCCCGGTACTCGGCGTCCAGGTAACGCCAACCGCTCTTGGCATTGTACAACAGTTCCACTCCGGACCCGTTGCCCTCGCTCATGACGAAGGTGGAGTTCTCGCCCGGCCGGGAAAACCAATGCTGGGCCACCATCAACACCACCACCAGCATCAGCAGGGCCGGGAGGAGGGTGGTATAGCGGGTGCGGCTGCCCGTGCGGTTCGCCTTTTCGAGATGGATGCGTTGCCAGGCGGGCTTGCCCAGGACCTCGCTCTGGTTCTTGAGGACTTCCAGGCGAGCCTGCATTTCCGGGTTCTTGGCCAGGATGGCTTCGAGTTCCTTGTTCTCCTTTTCGGAAAGCATTCCCTGGAGGTACTTCTGGAGATGCATGTCGGTCAGCATTCCGGCCTCATCCCTGCAAGCGTTGCGCCGTTTCCATGGCGGCATAGGTGAGGATGGCGTCGGCGCCCGCGCGGCGGATGGACATCAGGGATTCCAGCATCGCCGCATCCGCGTCCAGCCAGCCCAATTGGCCCGCGGCCTTGACCATGGCGTATTCGCCGCTTACATGGTATGCGGCCACGGGTACGTTCACGGCGGCCTTTACGGCGGCGATCACGTCAAGGTAGGCCAGGGCGGGCTTGACCATCACAATGTCCGCGCCTTCACGCACGTCGAGTTCCGCTTCCACCAGGGCTTCGCGGCGGTTGGCCGGATCCATCTGGTAGGTTTTCTTATCCCCATGCTTGGGGGCCGAATCCAAGGCCTCGCGGAAGGGCCCGTAGAATGAGGATGCGTACTTGGCGGTATAGGCCAGGATTCCCGTATCGTTGAATCCTTCCGCGTCCAGGGAGCGGCGCAGGTAGCCTACGCGGCCGTCCATCATATCCGACGGGGCGACGATATCGGCGCCGGCACGGGCCTGGGACAGGGCCATGGCCGCAAGGATGGGCAGGGATTCATCGTTCAGGATCTTGCCGCCGTAGACCAGGCCGTCATGACCGTCGCTGGAATAGGGGTCCATGGCGACGTCGGTGATGACCGTGATTTCCGGAAGGGCGTTCTTCAGATCGCGGATGGTGCGCTGCAACAGGCCGTCATCCAGGGTCGAGGTGGAGGCGAAGGCGTCCTTGAGGTTGTCCGCGAGCACGGGGAACAGGGCCACGGAACCGATACCGAGGCTCAGGGCACGCCGGGCCTCCTTGAGGATCAGGTCGCGGCTCAGGCGCTCCACGCCCGGCATGGACCGGACGGGGATGCGCTGATTCTTGCCCTCCATGACGAACAGGGGAAGGATGAAATGCGCCGGGGTCAGTTCGGTCTCGCGCAGCAGGGCGCGCAGGGAAGCCGTGCGCCGGTTGCGCCGGGGGCGGCGGAGCATGTTCGCCATGGGATTGCCCAGGTGCATGGATTGGGAGACGGGATTCGGCGAGGCCATTTCCCGGTTCAGCGCATCGATGCGGATGGGGAATGCGTCCGCCTCGCTTCGGGAGCCGTTCGATGCATTAAGGGTGTCGGGACTGGCCGGCCGCTTGCCGATCCTGGGGGCTGGGGATTTGGCAGGCTTGGTTTTTTTCACAGGTGTTCGCGAATCCTTTCGCCCAGGGCGGCGAGGTCTTCCGGCTTGGCGGCGCGGGCGCGGCTGAAGCTCAGTTCGCCTTCGCCCTCGATGGGGACCAGATGGATGTGGGCATGGGGGACTTCGAATCCCGCGACCAGGACGCCGATGCGGCGGCAAGGGACGCTTTGCTTCAAGGCCCTGGCGATGCGCTTGGCGAAAGGCATCGCCCCGCGCAGGACGTCGTCGGCGACCTCGAAGAGTTCGTCGACCTCGATCTTGGGAACAACCAGGGTATGTCCGGGATTGATGGGGCGGATGTCCAGGAAGGCGAAGAAGTCCGCGTCTTCCAGGATCTTCTCGCAGGGGATTTCCCCTTTGATGATGCGGCTGAAGATGGATGGCATGGTATCCCGCCGGACGAGGCTGCGCGCGCGAGCGCGCGCCGGATTACTTCACTTCGCGGTGAAGGGTATGCTTACGCAAGAAGGGATTGTACTTCTTCTTCTCGAGACGACCGGACTGCTTGGACTTGTTCTTGGTGGTCATGTAACGGGAAGGAGGCAAACCCTGGGCGCGAGCCTCGGTGCATTCCATGGTGACGACGACCCGTTTACCTTTAATCTGCGGCATGATGAAACTCCTTAAGGCCCGGCATTCATTCCCCTTAGGGAAGACCCGGGTATTATCTTGAGGGGTAATTTTACTAAAGAAACTAGGTTTTTCCCAGGCCTCGGCTCAGGATCGGCCGAAGGGCCGACTGGAAATGGGCGTGAGGCGAAAGGCGTATAGAATGGCGAATCAGGCTGAAAAGGGCGTTCCGGGACGCAGTTATGCCATTCTCGGGACCGGGGCGGTAGGAGGCTATTATGGGAGTCTGCTCGCAAAAGCCGGCCGTCAGGTCCGTTTCCTGGTCCGGAGCGACCTTGCCCATATCCGGGCGCATGGCCTGAAGGTCGACTCTCCCAAGGGAGACTTCCATCTGGAAAAGGTGGATGCCTACGCTTCCCCGGAGGAGATGCCCGCCTGCGACGTGGCCATCCTCGCTTGGAAGTCCACGGAGAATGCGCATCTGGCCGGGGTCCTGCCGCAGGTCCTTAAGGCGGGGGGAACCGTACTCGTCTTGCAGAACGGCCTGGACCCGGAACGCGAGGCGGCCGCCGTGGTCCCGGATTCTCCCATCCTGAGCGGCCTGTGTTTCCTCTGCTCGCGCAAGGCCGGGCCGGGCTGGATCCGGCATCTCGATTATGGCGCCATCACCCTGGCGCGTTATTCCCCTGCAGGGCCGATGGGGATTTCCGCGGGAATGCGGGACATCGGCGGCGATCTCGAGGCTGCGGGCATTGAAATCCGCTACCAGGAGGATTGGCGTACGGCGCGCTGGCGCAAGCTCGTCTGGAACGTGCCGTACAATGGGCTTTGCGCGTTGTTGGGCGCGGATACGGCGGGCTTGATGGCGGACCCGGGGCTGCGCGCCCTGGTCGCCGAAATCATGGATGAAGTGATTGCCGGGGCCGGTGCCTGCGGATTCCCCATGCCTGCGGATTTCCGGGATCGGATGCTGGAGGATACGGACGCCATGGCGCCCTATGAACCAAGCATGAAATTGGATCGGGATGCGCGCAGGCCCATGGAGCTTGGCGCCATCTACGGTCGTCCCCTGGAAGAGATAGCCAAGGCGGGAGGCCGGGCCCCGGCCATGCGGGCGCTGCATGCGGAACTGGCCTACATCGATCGTTCCGTTCGCCGCGACCGGCGCTGAATCAGGCCTGGATCCTCTGTTTCCTCACGTTCGCCTGGCGCTCATCCAGGATGTCCCGCACCCTCTCCAGCAGGACCTTTGACGTGAAGGGCTTGGACAGGAACCGGATCCCGTCCTGGGACACGCCTTGTTTGACCACTTCGTCCTCCGTATACCCCGAGATGAAGATGATGTCTGCTTCGGGATGGATGGGTTTGACCTTTTCCCAGGTCTCCAGGCCGCTCATGCCGTCCATCACCACGTCGGTTATCACCAGGTCCACGCGCTTGTCGAACTCGCGCGCCAAGGCCAGGGCCTCTTCGCCGCTGGCGGCGGCCAGCACGCGGTAACCGGCGCGCACGAGCACGGTCTTCAAAAGGCTGATGACGAGATCCTCGTCCTCCACCAGCAGGATGGTCTCCACGCCTTTCGCCGTGGTAATCCTTTCGGGCCGCACCGACTCCCAGGAATATTCGATGCCGCCGGCCAGCGGCAACAGGATGCGGAACATGGCGCCATTGCCGGGCTCGCTGAAGACCTGGAAATAACCGCCCGATTGCTTGATGATGCCGAATGCCGTGGCCAAGCCCAGACCGGAGCCCTTGCCGAATTCCTTGGTGGTGAAGAAGGGCTCGAAGAGCCTGGATTTGACGTGCTCGTCCATGCCGTGGCCGCTGTCGATGACTTCCACCACGACGTACTCGCCGGCGGGCGGGGAGTCTTCGCCCTCCTTGCCCAGGCCCGCAATTAGTCCGTCCGGAAACGCGTCGGACTTCTTGCAACGCGAAACCTGGATGGAAAGCTGGCCCCCGTTGGCCATGGCGTCCCGGGAGTTGAGGGCGAGGTTCAGCAGCACCTGCTGCAATTGCCCGGGGTCCACGACGATGAGGGGATCTTCTTCCGGGACGCTCGTGGTCAGGGCGATGCGCTCCCCCAGGACCCGTCGCAGCAGCTTCTCCATGTCCGCGATGATGGTCCCTATCCCGACGGTCTTCGGGGTCATCATCTGCTTGCGGCTGTAGGCCAGCAATTGCGTGGTCAGGGACGCGGCCCGTTCGCCCGCCTTCTTGACCTCCTTCAGGTTGTCGTAGATGACATCCGCTTCGGACAGGGAGGCGAGGGAAAGTTCCGTGAACCCCAGGATGGCCAGCAGGAGATTGTTGAAATCGTGGGCTATTCCGCCGGCCAGGCGCCCGATGGCCTCCATCTTCTGGGATTGGCGCTGCTTCTCCTCGCTGGCGCGCAATGCCTCCTCGACGCGGCGCAATTCCGAAACGTCCCGCAGCATCAATACCGAACCCGTCCAGGATTCCCCTTTGTATACCGGGGCCAGGGAATATTCCACCTGGATCTCCCGCCCGTCCCGGCGGATGAGAAAGGCAGGGACGTTTTCCACCCGACGCGGGTGCAGCAGATCCGGAGGCAAGGTCCTGGCGTTCGGGTCCTTGCCTTCGCTTTTGAGGAGGAACAAATCATGCAGTCGTTTGCCCGTGATATCCTCGGACTTGCACGAGAAAAGCTTCTCTGAAGCGGGATTGTGCAGCACCACCACCCCGTCCGCATCCGTCAATACCAGGGCCTCCACGGTATTGTCGGTGATGGAAAGCGTAAGCTGCAGGTGGTAGAGCAATTGGTTGTTCCGCTCCGCGAGCTGCATGTCCGCGCGCTTGCGCGAGGTGATGTCCGTAAGCGCGATCATCCCGCCGCGGAAATCCCCGCTTTCGAGATCGATCGCAGTCGCTTCCAGCTGGTAATAGGCGTCCTCGACCCCTTCCTTGCAATGGATCACGTCCAGGTTGAAACGGCGCGGTCCCGCGGAGGGCCAGCCTTCGGGGATGATGGGGCGGGGCGATCCCGCGGCGGCCGCCTGATTCCCGATCGGCCTCAGGCAAACGGCTTCGGGAAAGGCCCGCATTTCCGGGTTTTCCGGGGAAAGGGCGCGCGCGGGACCGTTGGCCCTCAGGATGCGGCAGCGCCCGTCCACGATGAAGATGCCCTGCTGGACCTGGTTGAAGACGAAATCCGCGAGACCGCCCATGCTCTGAATGGCGCGCACCTCGTCCCCCTGGCTCCCCGCGACGATGACGGCATCCACCTGCCCGCCTCGGATGGCGTTCAAGGTCTGTTCCGCCTCCTCAAGGCGTTCGCGCACGGATGCCGAGCCGGATTTCGGTTTCTTTTTCATAGGGCCTTTCCGATCTTGAGTCCGGTCAGGACGCGCTCGCCGTTGGAAAGGTCGCCGATGACCTTGGCGAACGGCGCCGGAGCCGATCGGACCAGGGTCGGGATGGCCATGATCTGATCGGCGCGCGCGCGCTTGGGGTCTTCCAGCAGATCGATGATTTCGACGCTGTACCGTCCCTGCAGCCTCTCTTCGCAGAGGCGGTTCAGGTTGTCGAGAGCGGCCATGGATCGCTGGGTCCTTCCCGCGATGTACAGCCTGAACAGAAAGGTCTCCCTGGTAGTCGAAGCTTCCGGGGAGGCCTTGATGGCGCCTCCTCCAGGATTCATATGCTGTTCCCTTTCGACGAGCCATTGAGAGGCCCGATGTCCGCGCGGCGGGACCTGGCCATGTCCCTCCTGTCCTCGAAGGTCTGGCGATGGTGGGCCACCTTCTGCTCGATCAGCCTTTTCAGCTCCTGTTCCTCGCTTTTGAATTCCGCGTCGAGGGCGGCCAGCCTGGCTTCCATCACCTTCCGCCTGCGTTCCAGATCCAGGCGCATGCCGGTGATTTCCTGTTCCAACTGGAGGTTCTGGCTTTTTTCCCTGGCTTCGAGGGCCAGGCGGCTGGAACCGGTCGCGACTCCCGATGGGCCGACATACACGTCCATCAAATCAATCCCGTGAGACGTGATCAGGAATTCCCGGATCTGGTTGGAGTGGGCGATGCCGCGCGATTTCAATACGTACAGGAGCCGGTTCCGCTCGCTGTTGAATTCCGTGTCCTTCACCTGGATCCAGGTGTCGATGAGGGAGGATATCCCCAATTCGGTGCTTTCCATGCTTCCCGGCGATCCCATCAGGCTGACGAACATGGCCGTGATCCCCTGGGATTTCAGGAAATCGATGAGGCGGACCAGCATGGAGTTCACTTCCATGACGTCCCCCATGGCCGTAAGGCTGGACATGGGATCGATGACCACGATGGACGGCTTGAAGCGTTCCACCTGCTTGTGGATGTTGACGAGGTGCAACTCCAATCCGTGGACCGTGGGCCGGGAGGCGAGGATGCGCAATGCGCCGTTGTCGATCCAGGGTTGGAGATCCAGGCCCAGGGAGCGCATGTTGCGCTTGATCTGGGAAGGGGATTCCTCGAAGGCGAAGTACAGGGCGCGCTCGCCGCGCTTGCAGGCGGCCGCCGAAAAGAAATTGGCGATGCTGGTCTTGCCGCTACCCGCGGTTCCCGAGACCAGGATGGTGCTTCCCCGGTAGTAGCCTTTGCCTTCGAACATGTTGTCGAGCCGCGGGATCCCCGTCGAGACGCGCTCTTCGTAGGCCTGATGGTCCAGGCTGGCGGAGGAGATCGGAAGCACCGAGATGCCGTTCTCGTCGATGAGAAAGGGATATTCGTTGGTTCCATGCACGGAACCCCTGTACTTGAGGACTCGCAGCCGGCGCGTTGAAATCTGGTTCGCGGTGCGGTGATCGAGCATGATGACGCAATCGGAAACGTATTCCTCCAGGCCCTTTCGGGTGATCGGCCCGTCCCCCTTCTCCGCCGTGATCACGGTGGTGATGCCCCTATCCTTGATCCAGTCGAACAGGCGGACGAGTTCCGCGCGCAGCAGGGCCTCGTTATCGAAACCGCCGAAAATGGTCTCCAAGGTATCGATCGCCACCCGTTTGGCCCCGATGGAATCGATGGCATGCTGCAACCGGATGAAAAGGCCGCCCAGGTCGAACTCCCCGGTGACTTCCGCCGGATTGGCCCTGTCCACCTTGAGGTATTCCACGCTTACCTTTTTCGAGCGTTCCAAGGCCTCCAGGTCGTAACCCAGGGAAGAGACATAGCGCGCGAGATCGACGGGATTCTCCTCGAAGGCGAGGAAGACCCCAGGCTCACCGTATTGGATCGCGCCCCGGACCAGGAATTCCATCGCCATGAGGGTCTTGCCGCAACCCGCTCCCCCGCAGATGAGGGTGGGTCTTCCGGCGGGAAGGCCGCCGAGAGTGATGGCATCCAGGCCTTCGATCCCGGTGGGCGACTTGTGGATGCCGCTGGAGGTTATGGTTTTCGGATTGGCCAAAGTTTGTAGCATGCTCTTTCCCGAGTTTTTCCGTTCGAATTTGAAAATCGTTTTGTGCCGGCCCGCTCCGGAATGGGCTCCGGTATGGCCTCTTTTCCCGAAATAAACTTTGACCGGGAGGGAGGCAAATTTTCCGACAGGAAAAAACCGGAGATTTGCCCTATAACCGGGGAAATCAATCCGAAATGCGGGATTTTAAGGCTCGATATCTCTAGGAATCAAGCCTATTTAGGAGGGTCCGCAGGGCGGAAAAAGGAAGGCCGGAAGGTTAAAGCGGGCTCTGCAGGGCCTGGGTCTTCTTGCCGTAATTCTCGTTGAACATATCCGACATGGGATCGTATTCGGCCAGGAGGTTTCCCTTGAGATCCCAATAGGTCTTGACCGGGCGCAGGGGTTCGCTCTCGGCGTTCCCGCCGCGGATATGCTCGACTTCGATGACCTGGATGACCTTGGCTTTGACATCATTCCGCATCTGGATTCCTTGGTTCGGCCGGTTCCGTCGAACCGGCTGGGTGGCCTCGTTCCGGAAAGGCGAGTCAACGCCCATCCGGGACGGAAAGGTAATCAATCGGAACGGGGAGTCTAGCCGCGGAAGCGGGATTTGTCGAGGGCCTTCATGAAGGCGGCCTCGAGGTTGATCTTGCCCGCCTTGATCATCTCCAGGAGGCAATCGTCCAGGGTCACCATTCCGGCCTGGCGGTTGGTCTGCATCACGGAATTCAATTTGATGGTCTCGCCCGAGCGGATGATGCCGGGAAGGGCGGAGCAGCTCAGGAGGATTTCATGGGCGGCCCACCGGCGCTTGCCGTCCGCGCTCTTCACCAATTGCTGGGCCACCACGCCCTTGAGGCTGTTGGCGAGCAGGGAGCGGATCTGGTTCTTCTTCTTGGCCGGGAATGCATCGATGATGCGGTCGATGGTCTTGGCCGCCGAGTTGGTGTGCAGGGTCCCGAAGACCAGGATCCCCATTTCCGCCGCGGTGAGCGCCAATTCGATTGTCTCGCGATCGCGCATTTCGCCCACCAGCACGATGTTGACGTCGCTTTTGAGCGCCCCCTTGAGGCCGTGCATGAACGATTCGGTATCTTCGCCCACCTCGCGGTGGGAAATGACGGATTGCTTGCAGCGATGGACGAACTCCACAGGCTCTTCGATGGTGATGATCTTGCGGCAATGGTTGGCGTTGATGTGATCGATGATGGCGGCCAGGGTTGTGGATTTCCCCGAGCCGGTGGGGCCGGTGACGACCACCAGGCCGGAGGTCATGTCCGCGAAGCCCTTGAAGACGTCCGGCGCGCCCAGATCGTCCAGGGAAAGGACCTTGCTGGGGATGATGCGGAATACCGCCCCATAGCCGGAGAATTGGCGCAGGTAGTTGGCCCGGAAGCGGGCCTCGTCGCCCATGGCATAGGCGAAATCCAGGTCCCCTGCGGTCTCGAATTTCTCCCAGCGTTCCTTGCCGGCGATCTCGCCCAAAAGCTCCCGCATCCGATCGTTGGAAAGGGCGGGGGAGGGCAGGTCGAGGAGGTCGCCGTTCACGCGGACCTTGGGAATGCGGCCTTCCTCGAGGTGGAGGTCGGATCCTCCCATGGCCGTCATCTCGCGGAACAGGGTGTCTATCTGCGCCATATCATCTCCGCCCCAGGTATTTCTCGAAGTCCTTGGGATTGGTGGCGCGGGGCATCGCCTCGGCCGCATCCACCATCCCCTTGTCTATCAGGTAGCGCAGGGAGTCATCCAACAGCACCATGCCCGAGGATTTACCCGTGAGCATGGCGGTGCCCAATTGGTGGGCCTCGTCCTTGCGGATCATGTTTGACACGGCGGTATTGACCAGCAATACCTCGAAGGCGGGAAGCATCCCCATGCCGTCCTTGCGCGGGAGGAGCTGCTGGGAAATCACGCCGCGCAGGGATTCCGAAATCATGTTGCGGATGATGCCCTGTTCTTCCGGCGGGAAGGAGTCCACCAGGCGGAAAAGCGTGCGCGCGGCATTGGTCGTGTTCATGGTGCCGAAGACCAGATGGCCGGTTTCCGCCGCCGAGACGGCCAGGCGGATGGTGTCGAGGTCGCGCAGTTCCGAGATCACGATGATGTCCGGATCCTCGCGCAGGGCGGCCCTGAGCGCGGCGTCCCGCGAAAGGGTGTGCGGGCCGATCTGGCGCTGGGTGATCCGGCAATGGGCCGGTTCGTAGACGATCTCGATGGGCTCTTCGATGGTGATGATATGGTCATGGCGTTCCTGGTTCACCATTTCGACCAGGGTGGCGAGGGTGCTGGACTTGCCGCAACCCACCGGGCCCGTAACCAGCACGAGACCCTGGGCCCATTTGGTCAGCTCCCGGGTGGACTCCGGCAGGCCGGCCTCTTCGAATCCGCGGATGCGCGAAGGAATGACCCGGGCCGTCACGTCCCAGCCGCGCCGCTGTTTGATCAGGGTCACGCGGTATCGGCCCCAGCCGTTCAGGGTGTAGATGATTTCCAGATCGCCCGTGGCCTCGAAGTCCTTCAATTGCGCCGGGGTGAGCGCGGCCTCGACCCAGGCACGGAGGCAGGTCTGGTCCATCGGCCCCTGGGTCGCGGCCTGGAGGGAACCGTAACGGCGGAGAAGGATGGGATTGCCCGCGGAAAGATGGAGATCGGCCGCTTCATTGGCCCGCGCGAAGGCCAGCAGGCCTTCCCAGGTGGATTCGGGTCCGACCGAAGCGGGAGCCTCGGCGATTCCCGCGGAACCGGCCCTGGCGATAGGCCCTGGAACCGCCGTGCGCGGTCCCGGATCCGGGGCAACCGCGCCGGACGACGGGATGGACCCCACGGGGGGCCGTGATTCGATGAAGGGTTCGACCGCCGGCAGGGAAACCGAGGCGGACGCCTTCTTGATTTGGTGTTCAGCCCGGGTCGTCTTGCGCACCGAGGGTTCCCCTCCCTCGTCCGGGGCCGCGGTCCATGTCTCGTCCTCGAGATACCGGATTTCGGCCACGGGCTCCGGCGGAGCGACATCGGCCGGCGAAACGGGTGAGTCGCTTTCGATGGCGAGATCGCCATGGGAGGCGCCCCCCGCGCCTGATTGCGCGGCCGCCAGCGGTTCGGACGCGGCTGGACGTGCATTCAAGTACGCGGCCAATTCCCGGTAGGTTTGCGGGGTGATGATGCCTTTTTCCATCAGGACCATGCCGATGTCCTTCTCCGGCAGGATATCGGGCCAACAGGCGATCAATTGTTCCTGGGACGCCATCCGATGGTTGAATAGGAGTTGGGCCGCTTGTTGGTTATCGATCATGGTTGCCTGGTGTTCTTGCCCGCCCTTGGGCCGTGCCCGCCTATTATCCAGGGTGGGCGGTTTTTGAGACCAGGGGTCAAATGCGGTTTGACCCTCGAAAACGGCCCCAAAAAAGCCGTTGGCCCCGGATTTGCTAATTTCCGGGGTATCGAAACGGGGCCCCATGCGGTTTCAGACCAAACTGATGCTGGTTTTCATTCTGCTCCTCCTGGGGGTGGTGGGCCTGATGGCCTTCTTCAATTACCAGAACGCGAAGAAGCTGCTGGGGGAAGTGGAGGCCGACCTGCAGGAAATCGTCAATACCGTGCATTTCTCCACGAGGAAACTTTCCTCGGAGAAGGGGCCCGACCGTGAATTCCTGGAGCAGTTCATCGAGGAGTTCAAGGCGAAAAAAGGGGTCAAAGAGGTTTCCATCGTCAGCAACCGCCACGAGATCATCGCATCGAGCAATCCCAAGCGCATCGGAAGGCAGGAGCAGGGATTGACGGGTAAGGAAATCGTGGTGCAGGAGCAGTTCGGCGTGCAGGATTCGGGGAAGGAGCCGGGCAGCCACCGGTTGCGTTACGAGGTGCGCATGCCCTTGATCCGCGACGATCGGGTGATCGGCCTGGTGCAGACTTCAATCGCCCTGACCGATTTCCGGCACCTCTTGCGCGAAGCCTACGCCAAGAACATCGCCATCGCCATGACGGCCCTTCTGTTCGCGTGCGGCGCGTCCTTCTTCATCCTGAACCGGCTGAACAAGCCTATCCGGATCCTG
>JAQBPO010000044.1 GCA_028287465.1 Fibrobacterota bacterium | reverse complement strand
GCCACAATAGTGCTATCCACCACAGGGTGAGGTGATAAAAGCTCCTTACGGTTACAGCCGGATAAGGCTATAAAAAGCATTACACACCCTGTAAATCCAATAAGTACCGCTGTAAATATTTTCATGCCATCGATAGGGGAAAGATTGTTACCCGCGTAATGAAGGGCATACCCTCCGTAGCGAAGGGTTTCGTCCCCCCTACCCCACTGTATCCCGGGGTAAGTATGAATCTTTATGATCCTGTGAAGGCCAAGCAGTACTTGGCCAAGTCCGGATTTGGCCCTGATAAGCAGCCCCCCGACCTCCAGATCTTATATAATACTACCGACACCCACCGGGACATCGCCCAGGTCATCCAGCAGATGTGGAAGGAAACCCTGGGACTCGATGCCACCCTGGTCAATTACGAATGGAAAGTGTACCTGGAAAACACCAAAAACCTGAATTACCGCTCCGTGGCCCGGGCTTCCTGGATCGGGGATTTCGCCGACCCCATTTCATTCCTGGAACTCTACACCTCCGATAATGGGAACAATCGTACCGGATATCACAATCCCGAATACGACAAGGCCATCCAGGCGAGCTGGACCATTCCCGATCCCGGCCAGCGCCTTGCCAAGCTTAAGGAAGCCGAGGCCATCCTCATGGATGACATGCCGATAATCCCGATCTACACCTATGCCCTGACCGAATTGCGGTCCCCGAACCTCCGGAACGCATTGCCTAATCCTCTCGGCATGTACTCCTGGAAGGACATCCATCTTGCTCCTTGAACGGCTGGGTAACGCCCAAGTTACTAAGGCCCCGGGTAGGGCGCCATCATGAGATTCAATCCGGCCTACCTGAAGCGCGTCGGCGTGCGCATGGCGCTCAACCTGATGACTCTCGTCATCATCATCACCGTTTCCTTCGCTATAATGAAGTCGGCGCCCGGCAAGCCCTTCGAAACCGAGCGGAACCCGTCCCCTCAGGTTCTCGAGGAGCTGCATAAGAAGTACGATTTCACCTACCTGCAATACCTCGAAGGCATCCTGTTCCATGGAGACTTCCGGTATTCCTACTCCCACCGGAACTCCACCGTGCTGGAAATCATTTTCGAAGCCCTTCCGGTTTCCATGGAACTCGGTTTCTACGCCCTGACCCTGGCCATCGTTGCGGGCCTGTTGTGGGGCCTGCTCTCGGCTCTGTATCGCGGCCGCTGGTTCGAAAGTTTCATCATGGCCCTGGCCATGATCGGAATCGCCATCCCCAACTTCGTGCTGGGCTCCCTGCTCCAGCTCATCTTCTCGTTGAAGCTGCGGGTTACGCCGGTTGCCGGCTGGTCCGATATCGGAACCAAGATCCTGCCGGTCATCACCCTGAGCCTCACCTATATCGCCTATATCACCCGCATCGGCCGCGGAAGCTTCCTGGAGAACCTGAACAAGGACTATATCCGCACGGCGCGCGCCAAAGGCTTGCCGGAACCGCGCATCCTCTTGAAGCACCTGTTGCGCAATAGCATCCTGCCCATCATCAACTACCTTGCGCCGGCTACGGCATCCATCCTTACCGGGACCATCGTGGTCGAGAAGATCTTCAACATTCCCGGGATGGGGCGGTACTTCATCGAGTCCGTATTCCAGCGGGATTTCCCCTTGGCCCTGGGCGTCATCATCGTCTATTCCATATTCCTCCTCTTCCTCAATCTGTTGGCCGACATCGTACTCACCTTCGTTGACCCGCGGATACAGTTGCAATGACGACCGGAAATGACATGACGACCGCCATGGCGGCACCCCTACCGAAACCCGTGACCGCACCCTCCCCCGGCCGCCTGGCCCTGGACAAGCTGGTAAAGGACAAGCGCGCCCTAGGCTCCGCCTTGATATTGGCCTTGCTCGGGTTGGCCGTTTTCATTGGGCCGTTTTTCCTTCCCGATTTCGAAAAGCAGGTGCTCGAATCCCAGCTGGCCACCCCCTCGCCGGCCCATTGGATGGGAACCGATCATCTGGGACGGGACCTTTTCGCACGGGTTCTGAAGGGCGGCCAGTTGTCGTTGGCGATTGGGCTGATTGGGACCTTGATCAGCGTGCTGATAGGAACCCTATACGGATGCATTTCCGGATTTTTCCACGAAAAGCTGGACCTGGCCATGATGCGCGTGGTCGACATCCTCTATTCCCTGCCCTACATGTTCCTGGTCATCATCCTCATCTTCCAATTCGGGAAGAATCTCTATGTGCTATTCATCGCCTTGGGATTGGTGCAATGGCTGACCGTGGCCCGTATCGTCCGTGGCCAGGTTCTATCCCTGAAACGCGAGGAATTCATTTTGGCGGCAAGGACCTTGGGGGTGGGGAGTTTCCGTATCATCCTCAGGCATATCGTGCCGAATGTGATGGGAGTGGTCATCGTTTACGCCACCCTGACCGTGCCATCCGTAATCCTCCAGGAGGCATTCCTGAGCTTCCTGGGCCTTAATGTATCGAATTGCACTTGGGGAGTCCTGATTGCGGATGGCAAGGACTATATGGATTCGGCCTGGTGGCTTTTACTCTTTCCGGGGTTGATTCTGACGATTTGCCTTTTATGCATGAATTTTCTGGGGGACAGCCTCAGGGACGCCTTGGATCCGACCTCAAAACTGAATTGAAGGGCATGGTCCGATCGAAAATGGATCGGGATCGAATCCTTTTGCCATTTCCGGTACGATTCCACGCCTGGATTTATGGGAATTGTTTCCAGGCTATATAGCAAACCGGAGGTACAGGATATGTACCCTTACACGGTTCAAAGAGGATATTGCTGATTTGCCCAGAATGGGCAATCCAACCGTTGACCAGATATTCTTGAAAAAGCCCTGTAGCCGATCATCGCCGTTTTGGGGCGGCGAGGACCAGAAAACAAAGTCAGGGCAATCCGGTGGGGGCAAACCCAGGAAACCTGGGCTGGCCGACCGGAATGCTAGGCTTCTTCTTTTTCTTCGGTCTTCTTAACGGTCTGGATGGTGACGCGGATTTCCTGGGAAATACGCTTGATGTTCTGCAGGATTTTACGAGCGCGAGTGCCAGCGGATTTATTGCCGCGCTCGAACTTCTCGTACTCTTCTTTGAGTAATCCGATTTCATTTTCCAAGGCTTGAATGGTGCTCATTGGACGACCTCCGGTGCTGAATGTGGCTTAAATTGCCCTATGACCTTGTAAATTGCAACAAAAAGGGCGGAATGTCAAATCATAATTGCATTTTTACATAAAAATCAAGGTTTAGGCCATAATACTGCTGTTTTTTCCATTTTTTTAGCACATTCTTGGGCTAATTTGGGGTCGAAACATCCGTAAAACCCCATCGCCCCTTCCGAAAAAAGCCAAAAAATCAGTGGGCGGTTGAACTCATCCCACCCCTGGAAATGGATTTCCCTGCCCCAATCCAGAGTGTCCCTTTTCCCCTGCCATTCATCCATCCACCCTTTCACTGCTTGGAAGTCCTGGGCGAAAGCACGGAAGGCCGTGGCTGAATCCTCGTGGCAACGATAGGAGACCGTAAATACGGGACCCTGCCAGGTTCGTCCCAGGAAATATCGTGTAATGACCCGTTCACTATGGGGGACTCTTCCAAGCAGCGGAAAGGCATCGAATTCCTTGGGATTGGAAAAGAGGTCTTCTCCAGCGAAAGCAAGGTTCTCCTTGAGGAATTCCGCGGGAACCAGGCTGCCTTGGACATTCTGCAGGTCTCCGATGAACCGTCCATGATGGAAGATGAGGGCGGTATGATTCCGGTAGAATCCATCCGCCAATTCCATTGGGCTCGCGGCCGATTGGAATGCCGCATAGGCATAGTAAGGTTGCCGGTATTCAAAAAGCCGCAAATGCAGGGTATCCGCCCCAACAAATGAAAATTCACGGATTCGGAAGGGGGACTCGGTTTGGGTGGAATCCTCCCCAACGATCAGGGAGTCGGAATAGGTCGCGGCAACCTTCCCCCCCCAGGAGACCTTCTGAGATAGGGGTAAGGGCGGCGCTTCCGGTTCCTTGCCGAAGCGGCAAGCATCCAGTGCCATTGCGATCGTGAATAGGACCAAGATAGGAACCAGGGCAAGAGGCTTTTGCATGCTGTATTTCATGGGTTCATTCTTTTCAAAGTTCTTCCCGGCCAGGACAATCGGGGGCCAAGGGGCATTGAAGGCACCCACCAAGGATATCCCGGCATAGCCATTTCCGCTCCGATTCTTGAACGGCATCCAGAACGCTTCCCGGCAGGCCCGAAAAAGGAAATCCCGTTCCTGCTTTTGAAAGGGTCGATGGATCCGGATGTGAAGGCCGCCTCTCCGTAAACCCGTTCGGCTTCAGGTACGCATCCAAAGGAGCATAGACGCTCCAAGGATTTTCCGGCGCAAGCATCCTGTAGAACCGGTTGCAATAGGCCAATTTTTCCTCCGGCGTCACCCAAGGGGAATGCTTCCTGCCCTTCAGCGGACCGAACTCCCTCAGGAAGCGCAGGTGCCCCGGAGTGATGGGTAGGAGGGTGTGGCTGGTCCAGAATCGCGAAGGCTCACCCCCGGGCAACTGGGTCAACAGCCAAAGAAAATACCTGGGTTTTGATTTGAGGGCCGAGGTCTTCCCCATCATGAAGATTTCTTCGCAAAGGACTCGGACGGTTTCCTCCCCGTCAGCTTGGGCCATGACCCAGGGGCCAAGGCGGCCATGCTTGAAAAAAAAATCGGAAACGCTCCTCAGGATGCCTGGCGCCTTGGGAGCTATTTCCCAATTGCGGAGATCGGTCAGCCGGTCCATGCGGGCCTGCAAATCATCGAAGGGCAATTTGCTCAAACGGAAGAAATCGTTTCCGTATTCCTTGAAAAGGTAAGCGAGGACCCGGATGAGTTTTTCGGCCTGAATTCCCTGGTAAAGCGCGCAAAAACAGAGCAGGAGGGCCGTTCCCCGATCCGACTCCGGGGCATAGGGGAACAAAGGATCTTTTCCGCCCTGGAACCAATCGAAGACGGGAGGCTTGGCCTCCCGGAAACCGGCAAGGTAGATCCTGATTTTTTCGATTTGTTCCCGGTTGCGCTCCACCCAGGTCAAGGGGCGAGCCCTTGGCCCATGCGGACGATCTTGGTCCCTGCCGCTAGGAAGCCTTGATCCACCTTTTGCATCAAATCCTTGGAAAGGATGAGGATCACGGTGGATCCCAGTTCGAAACACCCGAGCCCTTGACCCTTCCCAAGATGGATGGTCTGAGGCGGATGCCAATGTCCGGCCTTTGGGCGTGGAAGCTTGTTGCCTTCCATCCCGGAATGGAAATCCAGGGTGATACGGCCTACATTGGTGGCGCCGACCATG
Source organism: Fibrobacterota bacterium (assembly GCA_028287465.1). Taxonomy (GTDB): domain Bacteria; phylum Fibrobacterota; class Fibrobacteria; order UBA11236; family UBA11236; genus Chersky-265. The sequence continues at coordinate 39,115 of JAQBPO010000044.1, read as the reverse complement.
ACGATGAGAGCCTTTCCCGCGGGTCCGGAAAGCTCAACGGTGATACGCTCATTGACCACGAAAAGACCGGGGATATGGCCGACGCTCCAGGTATTCACCGGCCACAGGGCGCCTGGAGTATACGAAACCTGGGTGACCTGGCCATCGATTGGGGAATGGATGCGATGGTAGTTGTAAGGCGCCAGGTAGATGGTCAGGAATCCGCCTTGGAGGTAATCTTCAAGGTTCCATCCCGGTCCGGCCAGATCCCTGAGGCTATAATCCAAATCCTTGATTTGGGTAAGAACGGCATTTCCCGGCTGGAAATGCCCGCCTTGGGTCAAGGTTCCATCGACGGGTGAAACGAGGGAGGTGGATGCGATGGGACGGGCGCCAGGTTTGAGCCGGCGGACGAAAAAATCCCCCATGGTGGGATAATGTTCCAAAGGATGCTCCGCCTCCGCGGTTTCGATACGATATTGGCGGATGAACCAATTCCGGAGCACGATATGCAGGCCGAACGGATAGCGGGCATGGGTCAGGATGCCTACGAAATAACTGAGGAGGTTTTTGGGGAGGATATGCAGGAGCCGGTAAAGCATGGGGCTCCCTGAATCAGGCTGAAGGGGCGGAAAGACCAGGCAAAAACCCCGATAAGGGGCAAAAGACAGGAAAGAGAAGAGAAAGACTGCGGTCGCGCGGACTTGAACCGCGAAGGGGTTGCCCCCACCAGCACCTCAAGCTGGCGTGTCTACCAATTTCACCACGACCGCGAATCTCGCGAAAACCAGGTCCGAGGTTGGGCGGAATTCCGGATCCTCCCCTACGCATCGGACTGAAACCCTTATTTGCCTTTGGCCGGAACTTGTGCCGGAGCGGCCTGGCCTTCGTTGGACGGCGCCGTTCCAGCGGGCGAATTGCCCAATCCGGGAATGGCGTTGACCGGACCTTCCGAGGCGCCGTTTACGGGAGCCTGACCGGGAGGCAATACGCTGGACAGACCATGCCGGGCCGATTTCAATTCCGACTCCCTACGACCGGACTCAATGCCCTTGGTGGACAAGTAGTTCAAGCCGAGAAGGAGGATGAACGAAACCAAGGCCACGCCTTGGGTCAACTTGGTCAAAAAGGTGGCTGCGGAACTGCCCGTGAAGGCCGCACCTCCGCCCATTCCCCCGAAAGCGCCGGCAAGCCCGCCACCCTTGTCGTTCTGGACGAGGATGAGGAGGACAAGCAGGACGCACACGAAAATGTGCAGAACCACCAATGCGACGAATAACCAATGATTCATTTTTTAAACCCGTTTTTTAGGCGGCTTTAATAATACCTAAAAAGCTATCCACCTTCAAGGAAGCGCCGCCAATCAATCCACCGTCCACGTCTGGCTGGGTCAGCAATCCAGCCGCATTCTCGGCTTTCATGCTGCCGCCATATTGGATCCGGACGACCTCGGCCACCTCCGAGCCATACATTTCCTTCAGGAGACCGCGGATATACTTGTGCACGGCCTGGGCCTGATCGTCGCTTGCGGTCCGGCCGGTGCCGATGGCCCAGACGGGTTCATAGGCGATAACGGTCTTGGCCGCGTCCAGGGCGGATACGCCCTGGTAGGCGGCGCGGACCTGGGTCCCTACCACCTTTTCGGTGATATTCCCTTCCCGTTCCGCCAGGGTCTCCCCTACGCAGACGATGGGGATTAGGCCTTCGGCCAGGACCTTGACGGTCTTCTTGTTCACGTTCGCGTCGGTTTCGCCGAACAGGGTGCGCGGCTCCGAATGGCCCAGTATCACGTAGGTTACGCCAAGCGCCTTGAGCATGTCGACCGAGATCTTGGAGGTGAAGGCGCCCTGGTTTTCCCAGTGCGCATCCTGCGCAGCAAGCTTGACGGGCGAACCCTTGACGATTCCCGCGACGCGGTCCAGCGCCAGATAGGTCGGCGCGATGCCGATGTCGACCTTATCCGAGAACGCCTGGCCCTTGCAGGCCGCGACCAGCTCGGTGGCGAGCTTGGCGGATTCCTCCACCGACTTGTTCATCTTCCAGTTGCCGACGATGATTTTCTTACGCATGGTTCAGGCCTTTTCCGTGAGAGCGTGGACGCCGGGCAGGACCTTGCCTTCCAGGAATTCCAGGGAGGCGCCGCCGCCGGTGGAAACATGGGAGACCTTTTCGGCCAGGCCGAGCTGTTCGATGGCGGCGGCGGAATCGCCCCCGCCTATGATGGTGATGGCGCCCTTGGAGGTCGCTTCCACCAGGGCCTTGGCCACGGCGAAGGTTCCCGCGGCGCTCTCCGGGATCTCGAACACGCCCATGGGGCCGTTCCAGACCACGGTCTTGGCTTCGGTTACGATGGAGGCGTAGAGCTTGGCGGTCTTGGGGCCGATGTCCACGGATTCCATGTCGGCGGGGATGCCGGCCTTCTCGACGGTGACGAGCTTGCCGAGCTTGCGGCCCTTGAAGTCGAAGCTGTCGGTGGCGACGAAGTCGATGGGCAGCTGGATCTTGTCGCCGGCGCGGGCCAGCAGGGACTTGGCCAGGTCGACCTTATCGTTCTCGCAGAGGGACTTGCCTATCTCGAAGCCCTGGGCCTTGAGGAAGGTATAGGCCATGCCGCCGCCGATCAGGAGCTTGTCGACCTTGGGGAGCATGGCTTCGATGACGTCGATCTTGCCGGAAATCTTCGAACCGCCGATGATGGACACGAAGGGGCGCTTGGGTTGATCCAGGGCGCCGCCCAGGAAGTCCAATTCCTTCTTCATCAGGTAGCCGCTCGCGCTCTTGGCGATGTGGCGGGTGATGCCTTCCGTGGAGGCATGGGCGCGATGGGCGGTTCCGAAAGCGTCGTTGACGTAGATGTCGGCCAGGGAGGCGAGCTTTTTGGCGAAGGCGGGATCGTTCCCTTCTTCCTCCGAATAGAAGCGCAGGTTCTCGAGCAGGAGGATGTCCCCATCCTGCATGGCCGCAACGGCCTTTTCGACCTCGGGACCGATGCAATCGGATACGACCTTGACCGGCCTGTCCAGAAGGGCCGACAGGGCCTGAGCGACCGGGGCCATGCGCAGGGATTCGGTAACGCCCTTGGGACGGCCGAGATGAGACATCAGGATGGTCTTGGCGCCGCTCTTCGAGAGGAACTTGATGGTGGGCAGGGATTCGCGGAGGCGCTTGTCGCTCTCTACCTTGCCGTCCTTCAAGGGAACGTTGAAATCCACGCGGGTGATGACCCGCTTACCTTTAACCTGTAGGTCTTCGATGAAGAGCTTCGCCATATGTCCATCCGTGGTTGGAGATTCGGGAAATCGCCCCCGCCGTGTTCGGGCGTGGGACGGAAAAAAAGCGCCGCGGTCCTTGCGGGCCGCGGCGTTTGGGCTGTCGAAGCGGCAATGACCGCTGGTAAGGACAGCCCTGGGGGTCAGGTGCGGCGGTTGGAATGGCCCGCCGCGCCCGGAAGATTCCGCTCCCTAAGGAGCGGGCCTCCGGCCCGTCCCTTGACTTATACGCCTACCTTGGCCATGTGCTGGATGAGGTCGATGACCTTGTTGGAATAGCCCCATTCGTTGTCGTACCAGGCCACCAGCTTGACGAAGGTGTCGTTGAGGGCGATTCCGGCATCGGCGTCGAAGATGGAGGTGCGGGGATCCCCGAGGAAGTCGTTGGAAACGACCTGGTCTTCGGTGTATCCCAGGATGCCCTTGAGCGTGGTCTCGGACGCCAGCTTCATGGCGGCCTTGATCTGCTCGTAGGTCGCCGGCTTCGCCAGCTTGCAGGTGAGATCGACCACGGACACGTCCGGGGTGGGCACGCGGAAAGCCATGCCGGTCAGCTTGCCGTTGAGTTCGGGAATGACCTTGCCGACGGCCTTGGCGGCGCCGGTGGAGGACGGGATGATGTTCTGGGCCGCACCGCGGCCGCCGCGCCAATCCTTGGCGGAAGGACCGTCGACGGTCTTCTGGGTGGCGGTGGTGGCATGGACCGTGGTCATCAGGGCTTCGACGATGCCCCAGTTGTCGTTCACGACCTTGGCCAGAGGGGCCAGGCAGTTGGTGGTGCAGGACGCGTTGGAAACGACGTGCTGGGAGGAATTGTATTTCTCATGGTTCACGCCCATGACGAACATGGGGGCGTCGGCCGAAGGGGCGGAGATGATGACCTTCTTCGCGCCGGCGGTGAGATGGCCCTGGGCCTTGTCGATGGTGGTGAAAAGCCCGGTGGACTCGATGACGAAGTCGGCGCCGACGGCGGCCCACTTCAGGTCGGCGGGATTCTTCTCGGCGGTGACGCGGATGGCCTTGTCGTTGACGACGAGCTTGCCGTCCTTGACCTCGACCTTGCCGTCGAAAGCGCCATGGGTGGAATCGTACTTGAGCATGTACGCCATGTATTCCACGTCGATGAGATCATTGATTCCCACGATTTCCACGTTGGGACGGTTCACAGCGGCCCGAAAAGCCAAACGCCCGATACGACCAAATCCGTTGATTCCAATTTTAACGGCCACCGAATTACCTCCTGGTATGAATTCCAATAGAACGCTCCCAAATATAAATCCAAGGCCCCCCGTCTTCAAGACGATCCGCCTTAAACGCCCTATCTATTGGACTTGCGGGGTGGCCGCGAACCCGATGGATATTGGCTGAAAGTGTTACGACGGGCGTGAAAAACCCCTAATGTCCCCGCGCAATCCCGGAAAAGCCGACGATTCGGAGGATCAGAGCGCGGAAAGGGAGGTCGCGAAATGGTTCCCGGGCCGGAGAACCGGAACGTTTCCGGTGGGTGAGTAAGGGAATCTTCCCGACTCTACTCGGAAAACCCGTACCTCGCCCGGTTCTTGTCGACTATCATGGTCGCGATGATTTTCGGCACGTATTCGTTGGTCTCCTCCGCCAAGGTTCCCAGGCGATAAATGTACCAGAAGTCCCGGTTGTTGATCGGATCATCGATGCTGCGCAGGGCCTTGCGGATGCGGCCTTCGCCCGCATTGTAGGCAGCCATGGCCAAGGCGACGTCGCCGAATTCCGCATAAAGGGTCTTCACGTATTTCACGCCCGCCTGGGTCGCCATCTGCGGGTTGGTGCGCTGATCGTATTCGGGGGAAAGGCTTTCCCAATTCTCCGGGACCTTCAGGCCGTAATCCCGCGCCGTCTGGGGCATGAACTGCCAGAGCCCGCGCGCGCCGGCCTTGCTGACGATGGTGGAGTCGAGCAGGCTCTCATGCATTGCCAGGTAATAGAACGCCAAGGGCATCCCCTGCCGGGACAACTCGTCCTCGATGGTGCGCTTGTGCAGATGGCTATTGGCGAAGGAGCGCTCCATGATGTTGCGCGTGGAGGTCTTGGTGAAGGTGTAGATGTGCTTTTCCACTTGCTTGATGAAGATTTCCGGCACGATATAATCGCGTTTGCCGAACCCTTCCAGGATGGTATGGATCTCCCTCCCCAGGGGATTCTTGTAGGTATTGATGATATCGGAGGATTTGAGGTTGGAGCGGACGCTCATCAATTGTCGTTCCGCGGCGCGGAGCTTGGCGACCAGCTCGGCCTTTTCATGCTCGTCCTGGCTGGTGGAAGCCGGGGCGGTGATCTGCGATTCCAGGGTGCGGACGTTGGAAAGAAGGCTTTCCTGCTGCTTAAGCTTGCCGCGATAGCCCATGTTCTGGTACAAGAGCACGCTGACGATGGTGAAGGCGACCACGGAGACGGAACCGAGGATGATCAAGGCGCGCTTTTTCTGATGGGAGTGCATGGAAGCGGCGGAATGGATCATCATGGCGTCGCGCTTGCTCAGCACCCCGCTCTTGACCATGCGCTCCGCGCGGCCTTTGTCCTTGATCAAGTCCTGGAGCTCATCGTGGCCGGCCTCGTCGTCCTTGAAACGCTGGGCCAGGCCCATGGTGTAGTTGCCGGCGTTCTCGTCATCCATGCCGCCGCCGAAATCGCCGTGATCGGGATTGCCCGGACTCTGTCCGGCCGGACCCCGTCCTGCGGCTCCTTTGGCTCCTGGACCGGCCGCCGGGACTCCGTCCCGCGGGACCTTTCCTTTGGATTTGAAGAAACCGGGCGGCGTCGCCGCCTTGGCGGCCGGGCGCTTTCCCTCGAATTCGGTTCGGACCTGGCGCGGTTCCTGGTTGGAAACGCCCAAGGCCGGATTACCGACGGGCCTCATGGTGGTGGAGTCGGTGGCGGAGGAGGTTTTTTCCACGAGCCGCATCTTGGGACCGCTGACGCCGAGGCTGATCACCTCGTCCGTGTTCAAGGCATGCTCGGCTATCTGGGTCCCGTTGATGAAGGTGCCGTTTGTGCTGCCCAGGTCCCGGAGCATGAGGATTTCGCCGCGCTTCTCGATGACGGCGTGCTTGCCGGAAACAAGGGTGCCGTCGGGTCCGGAAAAGCAAACCGTGTTTTCCGGATTCCTGCCGAGCGTAATGCCGTTGGCGATGCGGATTTTCCGGCCGACCTGGACGCCGGAGATGATTTGGAGGAAATAGTCAGCCATGGAATGCCTTCAGGCCGTCGGCCCGTTCACGCATCGCCCCAGGGAGTCAGGAGCGGAAAGGAGGCTTCACTGCGGTTGCGTGCGCCATTGACGCGATTGATTCTCATGCCGCTCAAAGCATTCACCTGGGTTTGATCCAAAAGCCGGTCCGTGGCCCGGGCCTGCCCCTTCTCCGTGACCAGGTCCTGATCTCCGAGGACCATTGACCGGTGGGTATAAAAGTCCACGTTTTCCCGGGAAGCGACCAGTCCCTCCAGAAAGGCCAGGGCCGCGGGGCGGAAAACGCAATTCTCCCCTTCCACGCGGGAAGCCACCCCTCCGGCGAAAAAGTAGGCGTCCGGCTTGCGGACCGATTCGGCGAGGGCTGAAAGGGCGGTTATGGCCGACGAGGCGGCCTCGCCATCGACGGCTTTGGGGAATTCCTCGCCCGGCAATTGCAGGAGCAGGGGGCAGGCGAGCGTTGCGCAAAGCCCGGCGACCTCTCTGAGATAGGCGGGCTCGCGATCAAGGGGATCGGTTACCACGACGGCGACCGCGAAATCCGCTCCTCCATCGGCGGTTTCGCCCAGGAGAACAGCGCGGGGATCCGTTGGAACTTCGGTCCAGAGGTGGACCGTCTGGCGTTCGCGGCCCTTGGCTCCGCGGGCCAGGCGTTGCAAGGTGGACATGAATCCGAGGGCGTCGGCCAACGCCCCGTGGCGCAATAGGCTTCCACGCAAGGCCTCAAGGGTTTGGACAAGATCCTTATGAAGCTGCTTGGCGGCCCCGTCCCTCAGCTTGAAGCCGGTGCTGTCGCGCCCCACCTCTTCCAGGAAGCGACCGAGATGCGGACTCAGTTTGGATCCGCCGGTATTGTCCTGGTTGATCATGTCCATCAACCGGTCGATGTCGCTCGATAGGCCTGGGGCCTTGGCCTCGGGGATCAAGGTGGTTCCGGGAGCGGCGTGCTCGAAAAGCCCGTTGACGATCTCATTGCGCCAGGAAGGCGGTATGGAGATGCCGTTGAGGCCGGAGATGAAGTCCGGGAAGGTGATCTTCCGGTCAGCGACCCTTTGTACGAGATCCCGCAGGTTTTCCAGATGGGCGAAAAGGGTTTGCTCGCGCAAAGCATTGTCCAGATGGAGGACGTTCCGGCCCTGGAAGATCATCTCCCCTTCCGCCCCGGTCGGGAAGAAGTCGGGCATCTCCGGCAATGGGACCTTGGAAGTAAGGCGGAAACGATTGCGGAGGTCATCCAGGAACCCGTTATGGAAGCGCAACGGCGCCTCCTGTTCCCAGCCCTTTTTCATCATCACGATGTAATGGGAATTGCCCTGTCCGGCTATGCGCGCGCCGGCGGAACGGTTCTGGGTTCCCGCTTGGGACTCTCCGCCCCGGTTTCCGGAAAGATCTTTGCCTGCCGAAACGCTGAAGTCGCCTATTCCACCTGCCACGGTTGCAAATATAATTCGTTCCAGGGGTTCCGCACCCGACCGGGATTCGTAAATTATCGAAATGCTATAATGAACGGAAGCGCCGAAGGTTTCCCCGAAAATGGTGTAAATACCCTTGCCCTCCCAGACATCCATCCCCCGACGGATCCCATTGACCTTGGCAATGGCCGGGCTATGGTTGATATCCTCCCTAGGGATATGGGATTGCGCAGGTCCCGGGCGCTCCGGTCGCACCGCCCGTTCCCTCGCCGATTCCACCGTTTTCCATGTTCCCGAATCCGTCGCCGCCAAGCGCGAACAGGACCGCTTCTTCCAGGAATACCAGAGCGGTACGGGATGGAACTTCACCGCGGTCAAGCCGATCTGGATCGAAGTACCCGGGGAACGTACCGATAAAGGGTATCCGGTGCGCACCTTGGTCCGGGGTGATGACCGCAAGGTAAGGATTTCCCTTTTCGAAACCACCCTTCCTAAAGGGCACTCCGGGGAAAAGCAGCTTACGGCCGCCTTCGCCTATCTATTCAAGGCCGATCCGGATTCGTCGGCAGGAGGCGCGGAACCTCCGGCGGGGCGGGCCTTCCTTTTCAAATCCCCCGAGGATACCCTGAAGCACTGGGGTCTGATGATGCGTTCGGACTCCTCCCTGCTTTTCGTCAGCGTGGAATCGAAAATGCCCCTTAGCCGGGATCGCCTCGGGGGAATCGACGATATCCGCATGGAATACCAGCCCTCAAAGCCTGGATCGCTCCCGGATTCATGCTTGCGCAGCTTTCGGGCCGCTATCGAGAACACCTTGGGCCTCAAAGCCGTCGAGGACTCCAATTGGACCGCGGCCATGAAGCATTTCCAGAAAGCGCTGGATCTCGATGCCGCGAACGCGGCCTACCTGGTCAATTGCGCCGCCATCTTCCAAGTCCGCAAGGAAACCCTCGCCGGTCTTGATTTCCTGTCCCGCTTCCCGAAGCTTCTCACGACTTCCGGCGAATTGGCCGGCATCATGGGGGCCCTGTTCGAGGAGTTGGGCAAATACCAGGAGGCCAAGGACTGGGCCCTCAAAGCCTTGGAATTGGAACCGGAAAACACGGAGTGGCTCATCAACCTTTCCGACGCGCTTTGGGGCTTGGGCGAGCGGGTCCATTCGAAGAATGTCCTGCTCCGACGCTACAGCGAGAAGCCGACCTTCCGGCTTTCGGTATATCTGGCGTCCACCTACCTTGGCCTGGAGGAGTACGAGAATGCCCGGCAAGTGCTGGTCCAAACCCATGCCGATACGGTTCCGAACGAGAAATCCGCGGAGTACTACCTTCGGGCCCTGGCCGGCCTGAAGGACTATGAAGGCGCTCTGGATTTCGTCCGCACCTTGGGCAATGGATTCCCGCCCAGCTCCAACAATTACCTGCTGAAGGGAGAATGCGAATTCAACCTCAAGCTCTACCGCCTGGCGGGACAGTCCGCCAAACAGGCCGTGGACCTGGATCCCGCCAATCGGGAAGCGCAGCAATTGGCCACCCAAGTGGCCGCATTGATGGGCAATCGCAGCAATCTCATCCTCCGCACGCCCATCTCTCCGCTAAAGACCAGGGCAAGCCTTTCGGCGGCCAAGGCCCTGATGCAGAAGCCGGATAACCTGAAGCTGTCCGCCCAATCCCCCCTGACCATGCTGACCCAGGACATCGTTTATTCCTGGGCGCCCAAGACCCGGGCTACCGATGGTCGCTGGAAGAAAACGCGCCACCAGTTCTACCATATCAAGGACGCGAAAAAGCTCTTCCGCATGTCCGAGCTCACCTATGAAATGAATCCCGGATATTCGCGGTTCTACGTGAACGCGTTCCGCCTGTACGACGGGAACGGCAAGGTCGTCGAATCCGAGACGGCGGCCGATTTCTACGTGACGAAAAGCCACAATACGACCCTTCATCCGGAAAACCTCCTGGTCCACCTTCCCCTCAAGACCAAACCGGGCGTCCAATTCCTCGAAGCGATCACGACCGAAGAGTCGCAGCTTCCGGTCGCAGAATTCCCCTATCTCCGCTACGATCATGCCTATCCCTTTCCGGTCCTGAATAGCACTTATGAGATCCTTCACCCGCCGAAGCACCTCCTCCTCAGCGCCTTCGGTGAAACCAAGGTGGACAGCCTTCCCGATCGCCTTGTGATCCGCATGGATGAACCCACTCCGGCCTTCGAGGAGAATTTCCGCCCCTACAACGATGAGTTCGGAACGGGCTTCTCCATAACCCCGTTCACGACCTGGCGCGAGGTGGGTCGCAATTACCAGCGCTTCCTCGAAAAGTCCGGGATCCGCCTCGATTCCATCCCCGTGCCCGTACAGGAACGTGCGGCCGAGACCATGGACAAGAACCGCGGGGTGAATCCCGTGATGGCCCTCTATCGGTTCGTCCGGGATTCGGTCCGGTACAACAATTACGAATTCAGCCTCCAGGCCCTTGTTCCGGAACGCTGCGAAGCCGTTCTGACGAACGGATACTCCGATTGCAAAGGCCACGCCCTGCTCTTGATGCAGATGCTGAAGGCGCGCAACCTGGAGGCCCACCTCTGCCTCGTCAGCCTCAATCACGCGGGCGATATCGATCAGCCCAGCCTCCACCAGTTCAACCACATGATCGTGCATGTGCCGGCCCAGAAGGGCTTGCCCCAGTACTTCCTGGACCCGACGGAAAAATCCTATGCTTTCCGCCGCGCGCCCCTCGCCCTGGAAGGCAAGAACGTCCTTATCATCGACGATGAGAACTCCCGCATGGCGACCATCCCGGAATTGGATTCCGCAGGGGAGCATCGCGTCCAGGTCTTCCACAATCTGAAGGTGGATCCCAATCAGACCGCCATCGGTTCCGACAGCCTGGTCCTTTCCGGCAAGGTCGCGTCCGAATTCCGCGCCCATATGCGGGCCTGGAACCCGAACACGAAATTCGAGAACCTCCTGAGCTGGCTGGCCCAAAGCTATCCCGCTTTCGCCGATGAACGCTTCCGCGTGCTCAACGAGAACGATCCGGATCTTCCCCTGGTGATGGTCTTCCGGTACCGGGCCAAGTTCCCGTTCCGCACCGCGCTCCAGGAGTTCGAGCATTTCCCCAAGCTGGAATTGAGTTTCCTGAGGTTCCCGCGCGCCACTTCCCGGAAGGCCCCGGTGTACTTCCCCCATGAGATCCAGATCAATTCCCAATGGGTCTACGAAATCCCGGAAGGCTACGGATGGAAGTCCCTGAATCTGGACCGGGAGCTGTCGGAACATTACCTGCATTGGCTCCTGTCCATCAACCAAGGCACACCGGAGTCCATCGTCATCAAGCAGAACTGGCGCATCGACCCCTTCGTGGCCACCCCGGAGGAATACGCCAAGATCCAGGCCGAATGGGATCCCATCCTGGCCCGCTCCAGCCTCCGGCTGGTCATTTCCAAGCGTTGATTTTACCGCCCTGAGGTCATTCTGAACCAGGCGGGCCCACCGCGCCTCTGCTGGAAAGCGGCCGCTTTTACTAAATTCAAGGCTTCCCAGTACTGCAAAGGCCACCATGCAAAAGCTCAATAAATACAGCTCCCGACTGACCCAGACCATCTCCCAGCCCGGTTCCAAGGCCATGCTCCACGCCATAGGCATGACGGACGAGGACATGGGCAAGGCGCAAGTGGGGATCGCCAGCGCCGGTTACGACGGCAATCCGTGCAATATGCACCTGAACGACCTGGCCGCCCATATCAAGAAAGGCGTCAAGGAAGAAGGCTTGATGGGCCTGATCTTCAACACCATCGGCGTGAGCGACGGCATTTCCATGGGCACCGAGGGCATGAACTACTCCCTCCAGTCCCGCGACCTGATCGCGGACTCCATCGAGACCGTGACCTGCGCGATGTGGTACGACGCGAACATTTCGGTGATGGGCTGCGACAAGAACATGCCCGGATCCCTCATGGCCATGGCCCGGTTCAACCGGCCGTCCATCATGGTCTACGGCGGCACCATCCTGCCGGGTTACCATGACGGCAGGAAGCTCGACGTGGTCTCGGCCTTCGAGGCGTACGGCGAGTTCGTGAACGGAAAGACCGACGAAGCCGGCATGAACGAGATCATCCAGAAGGCCTGCCCCGGCCAAGGCGCCTGCGGCGGCATGTACACGGCCAATACCATGGCCTCGGCCATCGAGACCCTGGGCATGTCCCTGCCTTACGATTCGTCCTCCCCTGCCGTAAGCGACGAGAAGTTCCGCGAATGCCTGAACGTGGGCAAGGCCATCAAGCGCATCCTGGAACTCGACCTCAAGCCCCGGGACATCATGACCCGCAAGGCCTTCGAGAACGCCTTCACCATGGTCATCGCCCTGGGTGGGTCCACCAACGCGGTATTGCATCTGATCGCCATGGCCAAGGCCGCGCACGTGCCCTTGACCATCGACGACCTCCAGCGCATCAGCGACAAGCGCCCTTACCTGGCCGACTTGAAGCCGAGCGGAAAATTCGTGATGGAAGATCTGCATGGCGCGGGCGGCGTCCCCGCGGTAACCAAGCTGCTCATCAAGGAAGGCCTTATCGACGGCTCCTGCATGACCGTGACCGGCAAGACCCTGGCCGAGAACGTCGAGGATCTGCCCGGCCTCAAGGAAGGCCAGAAGATCATCTTCCCCGTCAGCCAACCCCTCAAGAAGAGCGGCCATATCCGCATCCTCTACGGTAACCTGGCCCGGGAAGGCGCGGTCGCCAAGATCACGGGCAAGGAAGGCCTGTCCTTCACCGGCCCCGCCAAGGTCTATGATTCCGAAGAGGAGACCCTGCATGCCCTGGAGCGCAAGGAAATCCTGCCCGGCGACGTCGTCGTCATCCGCTACGAAGGCCCCAAGGGCGGTCCGGGCATGAGCGAAATGCTCACCGTGACGTCGGCCATCATGGGAGCCGGCCTGGGCAAGAGCGTCGCGCTGATCACGGACGGCCGCTTCTCCGGAGGGACCCACGGTTTCGTGGTGGGCCATATCACGCCCGAGGCCCAGACCGGCGGCCTGCTCGCCGTCCTCAAGACCGGGGACGTGATCACCATCGATGCGGACAAGAACACCCTGGACGCGGACCTGACCGAGGCGGAAATCGCCTCCCGCTTCAAGGGATGGAAGGCGCCGCCGTACAAGATCACCCAGGGTACCCTGTACAAGTACATCAAGACCGTGAGCACGGCTTCCGAAGGCTGCGTCACCGACGCATGATCCCCGGAAAACCATGAAGCCCCTCGCCGCGCGGACGGGACGGATCAGTACGTCCCAGACCGTCGCCATCGATGCGAAGTACAAGCGGCTGAAGGCCGAGGGCAAGGACGTTCTCAGCCTGGGCGCCGGAGAACCGGATCTGGATACCCCGGAGCCGGCCAAGCTTGCGGCCATCGAATCGATCCGGGCCGGCCAGACCAAATATTCCAATGTGACCGGGCTACCCGGCCTCAAGGAGGCGGTCAGCCGCAAGTTCGCCCGCGACAACGGTCTCGCCTATTCCCCATCGGAGATCATCATTTCCAGCGGCGCGAAGCACGCCGTCTTCAATGCCCTGATGGCCCTGGTCGAAGAGGGCGATGAAGTGATCATCCCCACCCCGTGCTGGGTCACCTACCCGGAGCTGGTCCGGTTCCTGGGCGGGACGCCGGTGATCGTCCCTACCGATATGGCGTCTGGGTTCAAGCTGACCGCGGCCCAGATGGAAAAGGCCCTGACCCCGAAATCCAAATTGTTGATCCTGAATTCCCCCGGCAATCCGACCGGCGCCGTCTACTCCGAATCCGAATTGCGCGCGCTCGCCGGCGTCGCCGTGAAGGCCGATATCTACTGCCTGTCCGATGAAATCTATGAGTACATCATGTACGACGGGAACCGGCATGTCAGCATCGCCGCCCTGGGTCCGGAGATTTTCGCCAGGACCATCACCATCAACGGCATGTCCAAAGCCTATGCCATGACGGGCTGGCGCATCGGCTATACCGGTGCGCCGCCGGCGCTCGCCTCGGCCATCGGGGCCATCCAGAGCCATGGAACGCATCATCCCGCCAATGCCTCCCAGTATGCGGCCTTGGCCGCCCTGGAAGACGGCCTGGCCTTCCCGGAGGTCATGCGCCGTCATCTTGGTGAATGCCGGGATCTGGCCTTGGAGCGATTGTCCCGCATACCCGGATTGAAGGTCCTGAAACCGGAAGGGGCCTTCTACGTGTTTTTCAACCTGGAGGCCTACCTCGGGAAATCCTTCGGCGGGAAGATAATGCGGACCTCGATGGATATCTGCGAATACTTGCTCGAGCGCCGAATGCTCGCCACCGTTCCGGGCAGCAGCTTCGGTCTGGAAGGGTACATGCGGATTTCCTTCGCCAACAGCCTCGACATCCTAGGGGCGGCGCTGGATCGCCTGGAATCGGGATTGCTGGCCCTGGTTCCCGGTTAGAGCGGGTCTTCGGGAGTCGCCGCCAAGCGCGATGGCGCGCCGTCATCCATGCGGAACTTGTAGGCCTGCGTCCCGGATTTCAGGACGAGTACGGTATCGAAGGCCGGAGCATGCTTGACCTTCAGGATTACCCGGTGCCGGCCCGCGGGAAGGGACGCCAGCCTCACCGGGGTTACGCCCATGAAATTCCCGTCCACGAAGGTTTCGGCGAAGGGCGGCGAGCTTTTCAGGACCAGAATGGCGTTTTCCTCGGTCCCTTGCGGCTTTTCAGCAGGATCCTTTGCCGATACGGCTATCGGTTCCGGATCCGGAATGAGGGGCTGCGAGGCCGCGGAATCCTTCCCGCCCGACGCGGTTTCCCGCCCTTCGCCTTCCCGCCTGGCCGTCCCAGGGACTCCGCCGGCGGGAACCGCGAAAGAGGCCAGGGTACCACTTACGTTACTTGAGGCCCGGGCCTCCGCGGCGGCCCCCGGTTTGCCCATGTGGGAAAGAACGCCCCATGCCACGCCCGCCGCGGCCATCCCCAGGATGCCCAAGGCCGCTCCCAAAGCCGCCGCCGGCATGCGACGGTCGCTTTCGCGCGTATAACGCTCGGTGGCGGCTGAATTCATGGGCAGGGTCCCCACCGGAAGCGTGGCCGGCCGAGGCGATCCCGGACCCTCCATGCGCCAAGTGGTCTGTATCCCCCGCGCGGAAAGCTCCTGCAGGTATCCCGCGATCAATTCCGCTGGATCCATGATTCCCAAGGCCATCAGGTAACCCTTGAGTTGGCGGTGCAGCCATCGTGGTCCCGCCCCGCGTTCGGCGGGATCCTTCCGGAGCAGGGTTTCCACGAGGGTTCCCAGGGCGGGATCCAGATCGGGACGAAGCCTCCAAAGGGGGATATGCGCTTCGGAAGCGATCTTGCGGAACAGATCCGTGAGATTCCGGCCCTTGAAGGGCGGATGCCCAACGAGGCAGGAATAGAAGACCGCGCCCAGGGAGAACATGTCGGCCTGGGAAGTGATGGGTTTGATGCCGCGCGCCTGTTCCGGGGACATGAATAGGGGGGAACCCAGGACCGCACCGGTCTTGGTGATGCTTTCATCCTGGACGTGCGCGATGCCGAAATCGGAAATCTTCAGGTAACCTTGCTGATTGATCATCAGGTTCTCGGGCTTGATGTCCCGATGGACGACGCCATGCTGCGCGGCCAAGGTCAAGCCTTCCGCCGCCTGGCACATCAGGGCGGCCGTGATGGTCGAATCCAACGGCTCGAAGTACGGCGACAGGTCCCGCGCGGAAGCGGTAAGATCCTGGGGCGTATCGACATGTCCGGGGGATGCGGGACGCAATTGCTTGAGGACCCCGTGAAGGCTGAGGCCGTCCACGAATTCCATGACCAGGTAGAGATCCTTCCCTTCTTGGCCGAAGTCGAAGACCTCCACCACATGCGGGTTGCGGACCACGGCCACGGTACGCGCTTCGTTGAAAAAGCGTTGCAGCACGTCCTTGCGGGAGGCCAGATCCGCGTGCAGGACCTTTACGGCGACGAAGCGGGACAGGACGGGGTCCCGCGCCAGGAATACCTGCGCCATGGCTCCCTGGCCCAGCTTGTACAGGACTTCGTACCTACCGTAACGGCTGTTCATGCGCCGGGAAGGTAGCAACACGGAAAGCGGGAGAGGATAACCCGGGGAATCCGAGGTTTTTAGAGATCATGGACACGGATTTTTCCTATAATTTCGGTACATTCGGCTTGGAAACCATTCCGCTTCCCCGCAAGCCTTCCGTCTCCCTGGAGCCGAGGCAGGGCGGGTCCGAAGCCGGGCGGTTTCCGATTCGGAAAGGACAATCCATGGACAAGGCCGCGATCAAACCGACGCAACCCGAAGCCTTCACCGAACACCAGTTCGGGGCTTACACCATCGTCGAGCATCTCGGAAAAGGCGGCATGGGCGACGTCTACAAGGCCGTCCAGACCGGACTCGACCGGACGGTCGCCCTGAAAATCCTGCCGAGCCTGCTGGCCCGCAGCACCGAGTTCTCGGAACGGTTCTTCACCGAGGCCTATGCGATTTCCCGCCTGCAGCATCAGAACATCGTCACCATCTACGACTACGGCGAGGAGAACGGGCAGAAGTTCATCGCCATGCAATATGTCCAGGGCACCACCCTGAGCAAACTGATCCAGAACGAGAAGAAGTACCTGGACTACGCGCGGATCATCGGCATCACCAAGCAGATCTGCCGGGGCCTGAAGTACGCCCACCAGAACGAGATCGTGCATCGCGACATCAAGTCCGGCAATATCATGGTCGAACCGGGCGACAAGGTCTACATCTCCGATTTCGGCATCGCCAAGGTCATCGACGCGCCGAGCATCACCACCACCGGCATGGCCATGGGCACGCCGGAGTACATGGCGCCGGAACAATGCGAAGGCGGGCTGGTGGACGGCCAGAGCGATATCTACGGCCTGGGCATCATCATCTACGAGATGGTCACCGGCCGCCCGCCCTTCCTGGCGGATACCCCCCTCGCGGTCGCCTACAAACAGGTCCATGAGACCCCTCCCCTGCTCGGCAAAAAGGCCCATGACGTTCCGCCCCGGCTGGAACTGATCGTTGCCAAATGCCTGAAGAAGAACAAGGCGGATCGCTACCTTACCGCGGACGAGTTGCTCAAGGATCTCGATTCGGCCCATCTGGACGTGTCCCCTGAGCTGGCCACGAGCAAGACCCAAATCCCGTCCGATCTGCGGATAACGGATAGGCGCAACAAGGATCGCCGATACACGGGTGAACCCATGGCGGTATCGCGGGGATATCTCTGGGGCATCCTGGGACTTTTCGCGATCATCCTCGCCGCCCTGGCTTTCCTCCTTTTGCGGCCAGGCACCGGCTCCGCGAAGACCCTTGGTTGGACCGTTCCCGCGACCTATTCCGGGCCATCGGCGGCTACCGGCCCGAGCGGCGCTTCGAGCGTGGAGAACCTCTTCGACGGGAAACGATCCACCGCCTGGGCCGCGCCCCTGGGAACGACCCGCGATGACGCGGAAATCGGATTCGCCTTCGCGAAAAAGATCCTGGTAACCGGCCTCGTCATCGAAGCGGGATTCCAGAATGCGGACGGTTCCGCGCCGGCTTACGCCTATCCCAGATTCGTCACCTTGGAGGCGGAAGGCCGCAAGCCCATCCGGCTCGGTCTGTCGGAATCGGACGGGCCACAATACCTGGCCTTGGGCGGGGTGATGCTGGAAAAAGGCACCCTCCGTTTCTCCCTCGGAACCGCTCCCGCGGGCGCGGCGTCTCCCGCATCCGTCAAACCGATCGCCGTACGGGAGGTCCGATTCCTGGGCCTTCCCTATGAATAAGCCGGAAAACCATTGCGGCGCGGGCCGTAGGGGCGAAGACCTGGCCCTCACCCTCCTCGCGTCCAAAGGCTTCACCCTCCTCCATCGCAACTACCGGCGGGGACGGGGGGAAATCGACCTCATCATGGAGGATCCGGACAAGGTCCTGGTATTCGTGGAGGTCAAGGCGAACCGGACCAGCACCAAGGGCCGCCCCCTGGAGCGCATCGACGGCAGGAAGATAAGGCGCCTGCAACGCCTGGCCCAACGGTATTGCTGCCAACAAGGCCAGGAGCATCGGGACATGCGGTTCGACGTGGTGGGCGTTGAAATGCCCGAGGACGGCTCCCGGCCGGGCCTGGAGCATATCCCCAACGCCTTCCTCCCGGACGGCGCGAACTATTACCCTTCCCGCTGAAAAGCTATCTTATCCCCGCCTTGGTTTTCGCGCCCTGGCAGGAGGATGAGCCCGCCCATGCGTCTGGAATTGCACCCTAAGAATCCCGAAGTCCGCTTCATGAAGAAGGTGCTGGACGCCTTCGCCGCGGGCGAGGTGGTCGTCTACCCCACCGATTCGGGATACAGCATGGGCTGCGACGCCCTCTCCAAGAAGGGCGTGCATAAGCTTTACCACATCAAACGGGCCATGAAAAAGTACATGATGGCCCTGATGGTGCGCGATTTCGGCGCGCTTTCGGAATTCGCCAAGGTGGATACCTCCGCCTTCCGGTATATGAAGGCCTTGGTGCCCGGAGCCTATACCTTCATCCTGCCGGCCACGGTGCGGGCGCGCAAGATCCTGGACGTCAACCGCCCCGAGGTGGGCGTGCGGATGCCCGGCAGCCCTTTCACCGATACCCTGTTCCAATTGGCCCCCGAATCGGTCATCCTGACCACGGCGGCGAAGGTCCAGGAGGACGACAATTTCATCGATCCGTCGGACATCGAAGCGATGTACGGCCACGTCGTGGATCTGATCGTCGACCTTGGTCCCCTGCCGGTTACCCCCACGACGGTGATTTCCCTGGTCGGGGATTCTCCGGAAATCATCCGCGAAGGCGCGGGCGCCATTCCGGGAACCGAATCCCGAGCCATCACGCCCGGGCCCAAGATCCGACGCTAAGCCTCAGGCCGAACGCGGCAGGCGCGAGAGGATATGCCTTACGATTGCGAAGGAGTTCCGCGCCACTTCCGGAAGGAACCGGTTGAAATCCTCCACGGCGTCCCCGTCCGCCCGGTCGGAAATCGTCCGGACCACGACGAAGGGGATCCCGTTCACGGCGCAGACCTGCGCCATCGCCCCGCCCTCCATCTCGACCGCGTCCCCGTGAAGCTCATCCACCAGGTAACGGTGGTGGTTGATCTGGTCCCGGGTCATGAACTGATCCCCGGTCAGGATGCGGCCGGATCGGATGTTATGGCCTACGGCATCGGCGGATAGGGCGATGCGGGCCAGGTCGGGATCGGCGGCGAAGATTTTAAGGTCCGTATACAGCAGGTTGCCGCGGGCGAAGCCCAGGGCGCGGCCATCCACATCGTGCTGGATGCAGTCCCGGCTGATCACGACGTCCCCGATTTCGTAGGCGGGATTCAAGGCGCCAGCCACGCCGGTGAAGATGAGGGCCTCCGGCGCGAAGGCGTCGATGAGATGCTGGCTTACGAGCGCGGAGAAGACCTTGCCGATCCCGGATTTCACCAGGACGGCCTCCCGTCCCTCCAGGCGGACGGTATGGAAGGTGAAGCCCCGCCATTCCGTGCTCTCGATCAGGTCCGCATGGCCGAGGAATTCGGTGATTTCCGCATCCATCGCGCCCATGATGCCGATCCGATCGGGCGTCATGGGATGCTGATATTGACCCGGACCGTGTCCGGATCCATCTTGCGCTGGCCGGTCCTGGGACGGAGGAAGATATGCAGGGTATGCAATCCATCGAGGCTGGCCACCACGTCGGCCGCGTCGAAGGAAAAGGCGCCGTCCTGGGCGAGCGGAACGTCCGCGTAAAGTTCGGGATAAATCACGTTCCGGAAATATAGAGTATCGCGCGTGGTCGCGGGGTCGAACCCGTTCACTTTGCCGGTCACCGCTCCCTGCATATGGCTTACCGCCGAGGCCTCTCCGCGGAGCGAGGTCAATAGGGTATCCCCCGCCAAATCCAGGTCCAGCGACCACGCGATTTTCCCTTGGCGATCGAAGACCAGGCGCAAGGTATCCGGACTGGGGCGATAGACCGGTATCCTGGGCTTCAGGAAAACCTTGACCCGCGTCACGGGAGATGCCCCGAGCAGGCCGGCCGTGGGTAAGGAGAAATCGCCGGAGGGATCCAAGGCCGCGGCGGCTTTCAGGGATGGATCGTCCGCGTTCTCGAAATAGGCGAACCCGTCCAGGGCCGTCGCCAGGGAAACCCCGTGCGCGCTCCCGGACGGCGCGAAGGCATTGATGCGTCCCGTGACGGTGGCCGGTACCGCGGAAACCAGGGTGGTGTCCCTGCGTAGGGAATCGGCCGGGTTCGCGAGATGAAGGCTCAAGGACCATTCGAAAGGGATTTTCTCGTTGGCGAGCTCCTCCAGCACCTTGAAGTGGCCCATCATATCGTCTTCGAGGTGCTCGGCGATATGGCAATGGAACATCCAATCGCCAGGATTGTCCGCATCCAGAAGCAGATCGACCGTAAAGCCCCGGCCGATGAGGTAACTGTCCCGCCATGCGAGCCCTTCCAGGGGCACTTGGCCGTTCTCGCGGACCACCAGGAAGCGCTGGCCGTGGAAATGGATGGGGTGCGGCATGGGGTGGTTCATGATATTGGCGTTCGTGGACGCGACCGTGGTATCGTTCCGCACCCTGATAAGCACCTTCGATCCCCTCTTGAAGGCCCAATCGATTTGGTGGTTCTCCTTTCCCGTCTTCAAATCGCGTATGATCCAATGCGTGTTCCGCGTATTCGACTGGCCGTTCATCGCCAGCATGGCGGGTCCGTGTACGCTATCGGTCCACTCCACCCCCATCCGGTTCGTCGGATCCGGATCATGCTGGGCCGCGGAGGCCTTGGCCAAGGGAACCGACATGTCCATGTATCCGGTGAGGAGGATCTCCTCGTCCGGAAGCTTGTCGAAAAAGGGCCGGAAGGGGTCGATGGATGCCGCGACCTGGGGGCTTTGCCGCGTGGAGATGCTGGATCTCAAATCCGGCTTGGCCGTATCCGCGTCATAGACGAAATGGGCGAGCACGGAGACGCCCGCGGGCGTTACGTTCCAGAGGTCGAGGGTATCGTAATCGTTCAGCCCGTCGTTGAAATAAAGCTGGAAGATGGCGCGTTCGGACGGCGCCACCACGTAATTCTCCCGGTTGGAGGGGAATTCGAACCGGCCATTGTCGGCCCCGACGACGTTGAGGTCCATGTCCCTGGAGTATTGGAGGTTGTAGACGCGGGCGTTGGATGCGTTCACAACGTAGAATCGGATCGTCTCGTTCCGCTTGACGTGAAGGGTGAAGGCGGTATCCCCGTTGACCAGGAATACGTTCCCGAAACGGCCCATCAGGGAATGGTCGGGCAGGTTGCCGTAGAAGGGTTCGATGACGTTGCCGCCCACGGAAAGATCGTCCACCATCAGCACGACTTCCCGGTTCACGGGCTGCCAATACGTGGTATCCTTGGGCGTTACCAGGTAACTTCCGTACAACCCCAATTCCATCTGGTAATCCTCCCGGAAATGCGGATGGTACCAGAAGATCCCGGGATCCGGGAACCGGATCCGGTACGCGAAGGTCTTGCCGCCTTGGGTGGCGGATTGGGTCAGGTCAGGGACGCCATCGCTGTGATAATCGAGACGGACCCCGTGCGAATGCAGGGTTGTGGGAAGATTCGTTTCGTTTTCAAGGAGCACGGTGATTTCCGCGCCTTGGGGGATCTTGAGCGTGGGACCGGGTACCGAGCCGTTATAGGCGAGCATGCGGACCTTTTTTCCTGCTATCATCTTAGCGACGTAGGAAACCTTCAATCGCACGGTATCGCCATCGAAGGCTTCGATGGTGGATGTCGCCACGGCCTCGGGAAGTCCCTCGACTCCGGCATCGTACGGGATTTTCGGCCCGTTTTGCGGGTCGACACCGTTATTCACACTTGTGGATTTATCGGAACAACAGAAAATCGCTAATATGGCCGGGATAAGACTCAACCGGGCCCAAAACGGTAGCGTCATGCGAATCGATGCTTCCATGCTTTTACGGACCTCTAACCCTTCCAAGCCCTATAATACCAATGTGATCCGTGGTAATGATAAGCGTGCGTCCTCATGTTTACGCGAGGGAAAACCGCCCTCCCGGAATCCTGGGGAAATCGCGTTGTCCCACGGGCAACGGAGATTTCAGTTATCGGGTTTTTATCCTGCCCGATCTCGGATATGACGGTATCCATATAATCATACGAACCGACCGGATCCGAATCCAACGGTTCATTCAAGAATAGCAGAGGGGGACGGATGAATTCACGAAACGCGCGGAAGCTTTGCTTGCTCGCCTTGGCCGCATGCCTGACCGCGGGTCGGGCTGCCGCCCAGGATGAGGGACTGAACTGCGGTACGCCGGACGTCATGCCCGCCTTGGGCAAGTCTGCCGATATTCCCAAGATCACCAAGACCTGGTCGGGAAAGCTGAAGGCCATGGTCATCCGCGTCGGGTTTTCGGATGCGCCCTACGCCATCGACACGGCCACCATCAACAAGACGAATGGGACCATCAATACCCTATATCGCTCCATGTCGCGCAATACCTTCGAATGGGATTGGCGCACCTATGGCGTGATCCTGAACGCTCCCGGCACGAAGGCCGAGTATGGCGCCAATTTCAGCAGCCTGCAATCCTGGATTTCCTCCCAGATGACCGCCGCAGGATTGAAGCGCGGGATCGACTATGACGTTTTCGTCGCCAGCTTTCCCCAGATCTCCGTCGGTTGGGCGGGCCTTTCCAACATGCGCGATGCCGACTGGATCAACGGCAGCTACAGCGCGGGCGTGACCGGCCACGAACTCGGCCACTCGCTCGGGCTCCCGCATGCCCATTCCATCGAAGCGGGTCCCGATATGTTCGGGACCCCGGGAACCACGGCCCAGACCAATGAATACGGCAACCCCTATGACATCATGGGCCGCGGGGGTTCAACCGGGCATTTCAACGTGCTCTACAAGTGGCGCATCGGCTGGGAAGACTCCGCCGAGATCAAGGAAGTGAAGGCCAGCGGCACCTACCGGGTCTATGCCCAGGACAATGCCGTACATAAGGGCCGCACCATCGGCCTGCGCATCCCCTCGGGGAACGCCAGCTACGGCTATTGGTTCGAGTACCGGACCGTCAGCACCAGCGCCCGCAACGGCGCCACTGTGATGTTCCAGGGCTTCCGAACCGCCACCAACCTGGATTCCTGGTACCTGGACACCACCCCTGGCTCGAAGACCAGCGGCGACGAGTCGGACGGCGTGCTCGCCGTCGGCAAATCCTTCCAGGACAAATACGGGCAGACCTCCTTCAAGACCCTCGCCATCAATACCGGCACCTTCACCGAAGAAGGCTGGGTGGACATCCAGGTGACCATTCCGGGCAGCAATCCCGTGACCCTGACCAATAACCGCAATATCCGCCTCTTCCGGGATGCCGGTGTGCCGGCCTTCAACATCATGGGACGCGCCATGGAAAACCTCTCTACGGCCCGCATGGTGGCCGTCAAGCAGCAGGACGGTTCCATCCGCCTGGTCGTGAACTCCAGGTAATCACCGAATCCGCCTGCCCGGCCGGACCGGGCAGGGTTGAGTCCTTGTTTCCGGTCCTCCCCTTCGGCCCCCAGCCTCGAATGGATCGGAAATAAAAAGGCCCGCCCCTCACAGGGCGGGCCTTTTCGTTGGCTGGAGCGTCCAAGGATGGACGCCAGTCGCGCATGGATGTCCCTTAAGCGGACATGGATGTCCCTTAAGCGGACATGGATGTCCCCTACGCGGACATCTTCTTGTCGACCCACTCCACCAGCGACTTCACCGCGGCGATGGACACGTCGAACATCTTCTTTTCGGTCTCGTCCAGCTGCACTTCGAGGACCTTCTCGATGCCGCCGGCTCCCATGATGACGGGTACGCCCGCATACAGGCCCGTTACGCCGTATTCCCCGTTGAGCTTGGCGGCGCAGGAGAGCACGTTCTTCTTGTCCTTGAGGTAGGCTTCCGCCATGTGGATGGCCGACATGGCCGGGCTGTAGAAGGCAGAACCTGTCTTGAGCAGGGCCACCACTTCGCCGCCGGCATTGGCCGTTCTCTTGTAGATCTCGTCCAGCTTCTCCTTGGAGAGCAGCTGGGTGACGGGAATCCCGCCAACGGAGCAATACCGGGTCAGGGGAACCATGGTGTCGCCATGGCCGCCCATCACCAAGGCGGTGACGTCTTCGTTGGATACATTGAGAGCCTCGGCCACGAGAGCGGCGAAGCGCGCGCTGTCGAGGACGCCGGCCATGCCCGCCACGCGGTGGGCCGGAAAGCCGGTCACCTTCTGCATGGCGTAGACCATAGCATCGAGAGGGTTGGTCACCACGATGATGAACGCGTTCGGCGCGTTCTTCTTGATGGCCTCGCCCACGGTCTTGATGATGCCGAAATTGACGTCCAGGAGATCGTCCCGGCTCATGCCGGGCTTGCGCGGAAGGCCCGCGGTCACGATGACCACGTCGGCGCCGGCCAGGGCTTCGTACGAATTGGATCCGGTGAGGGTGCTGGAGGTGGGGATCAGGGATCGGCCATGGGTGATATCCAGGCTTTTTCCCTGGGGCACGCCTTCCGCGATGTCGATGGTGATGACATCGCCCAATTGCTTCTGGGCCGCGAGCAACGCCATGGTCCCGCCGATTTGTCCCGCTCCGACTAATGCGATTTTGCTTCTTGCCATGATTCGAATTCCTCTACTTTCAACTGCCGTGTTACTAGGTAATGTCCGTCGCCCTTGGGCTATCTTGCTACTTCCCGGCCTTCTTCATCGCTTCGACCATCTTCTTGCCGATTTCCGCCGCCGTCGCGGCCACGGTCACTCCCGCGTCCTTCAACGCCTGGATCTTGGCTTCGGCGGTTCCGGAGGTGCCGTCGATGATGGCGCCCGCATGGCCCATGCGCTTGCCCTTGGGGGCCGAAGCGCCCGCGATGAAGCCCACCACGGGCTTCTTCACGTTTTCCTTGATGTAGGCCGCGGCGATTTCCTCGTCGCTGCCGCCGATCTCGCCGATAAGGATGATGCCTTCGGTCTCGGGATCCGCATTGAGCAGCTTTACCACGTCCACATGGCTGAGGCCGTGGATGGGGTCGCCGCCGATGCCTACCGCCGTCGTCTGGCCGAGGCCGGCCATGGTGGTCTGGTGGACGGCTTCATAGGTCAGGGTCCCGGAACGGGACACGATGCCGATGCGGCCCTTGGTATGGATGGGTCCGGGGGCGATGCCTATCTTGCAGACGCCCGCGGTCACCAGGCCGGGGCAGTTGGGGCCGATGAGGATGCAATTCTTGGACTTCAGGTAGTTGTGCACCTTGAGCATGTCCATGACCGGAATGCCTTCCGTGATGGCCACGATCAACTGGATGCCCGCGTCGGCGGCTTCCAGGATGGCGTCCGCCGCGAAGGGCGCAGGGACGAAAATCATGGTCGCGTTGGCGCCGGTCGCCTTGACCGATTCCGCCACGCTGTTGAAGACGGGGAACCCTTCCACCGTGGTGCCGCCCTTTTTTGGGGTGACGCCGCCGACGACGTTGGTACCGTAGTCGCGGCACTTCTGCGAGTGGAATAGGCCGGCCTTGCCGGTGATGCCCTGGGTGATGAGTTTGGTTTCCTTGCCGATCAAAATTGCCATCTCAGTTCGCTCCTTTGCCGGCCTTCAAGGCTTTCACGTTCTGCGCGGCCAGTTTGGCGGCGTCTTCCAGGTCCGAGGCGCTGGTGAGGTTCAGCCCCGAATTCTCGATCACTTCCTTGCCTTCCTTGACATTGGTGCCTTCCAGGCGCACCACCAGGGGCACGTTCAGGCCCGTGGTCTTCACCGCGTTCACGATGCCGCGGGCGATGCGATCGCAAGGCATGATGCCGCCGAAGATGTTGACCAGGATGCCTTTGACGTTCTTGTCCGAGGTGATGATTTCGAAGGCCTTGGTGACGGCCTCTTCCGAAGCCGATCCGCCCACGTCCAAGAAGTTGGCCGGTTGCGCGCCGTAATGGGCGATGATGTCCATGGTGGCCATGGCCAGTCCCGCGCCGTTCACCATGCAGCCGATGTCCCCGTCCAGCTTGATGTAGCTCAGGCCGTACTTGCCGGCTTCGATTTCGGAAGGGTCCTTTTCCGCGTCCGGATCGCCGCCGGTCTCGGTCTGGCGGTAGACGGCATTGTCGTCGATGTTGAACTTGCAATCCAACAGGGACAGGCCGCCCGTGCCGTTGACCACCAGGGGGTTGATTTCCAGGAGGGTGCAATCCTTTTCCTGGTAGATGCGGTACAGCTTCTCGAGGATGTCCCCGAAGGCTTTCGCCTGTTCGCCCTCGAGACCGAGGAACTTGGCGCCTTGGGCGGCCAAGGCCGGATCCACGTTGCGGCCCCAGGCCGGGTAGAGCTTGAGGATGCGGTCCGGAGTCTTCTCCGCCACTTCCTCGATATCCATGCCGCCTTCCGGGCTCAGGATGAGGACGATATTGGCCTTGGCCCTATCCAGGGTGACGGCCACGTAGAGCTCGCGCTTGATGACGCTGGCCTCTTCGAGGAGGACGGCCTCGATTTTGACGCCTTCGGGTCCGGTCTGCTTGGTGACCAAGGTCATCCCGATCAGTTGCTTGGTAAGGGCCAGGGCCTCGTCCGCGGTCTTGTACAGTTTGATGCCGCCGGCTTTGCCGCGGCCGCCGGTATAGGCTTGAGCCTTGGCGACGCCGGTGTTCATGCCGAGCTTGGCCAACGCGTTGGAAACCTCTTCGGCTTTGAAGACGACTTCCCCTTTGGGCACGGGCAGGCCAGCCTGGCGCAGGATGGCCTTGGCTTGGTATTCATGCAACTTCATGGATTGTCCTTGATTGGTTTAGACCCGGTAAAAAATGCTCAAAAACCGGCCCGCGATCAATCATTTTGAGGCAAAGAATGGGAGGTAGGCGATAAATTGGGTGAAAGCCCCGGCGGGGTTCGATCAGCGTCCGGCGTGAATGCAATTAAAATGGACTCGTCCAGTCGATACGCCCGCCGTCCGAGGCCGGACGCCCTTGAAAAGGGACCGGGCCAACGACCCTGCTTCGCCCTTAGCTTACTTCAGGACGGGACAACCGAATTGGGGCTTCAGGAAGTGCTTTTCCGGCATCCGGTTGAAGGGGTCCTGCTTGGCCTTGACCATCAATTTCAGATTGGTATTGGACAGGGCGGTTATGAGGGCCGTCTGGGCCGTGGAGAGCACGCCCATGATCGAGCACCCCTGGAAATCCCCGCAATGCTCGGGATGTTCCAGGCAATTCATCAGGTTGATCTTGCCCTCAACCGCCTCGATGATGTCGAGGATGGTGATCCGCTCCGGCTCCCGGGCCAGCATGATGCCTCCCTTGACGCCGGGAATGGTGCGCAAGAGCTTGGCCTTGGACAGGCGGGAGACGATCCCCTGGAGAAAGCGCATGGACAGGTGGGACTGGTCCGAGATCGCCTGAACGGGCACGGGATGGGGCCTACCCTCTTCCCCGCCCTCGGGCTGGAACCATTGCCGGGCCAGGAACTGCATGGTCCTGAGGGCGTAAT
Source organism: Fibrobacterota bacterium (assembly GCA_028287465.1). GTDB lineage: Bacteria > Fibrobacterota > Fibrobacteria > UBA11236 > UBA11236 > Chersky-265. Next base: position 11,678 of record JAQBPO010000044.1, on the reverse strand, counting down.
CGGTCTTCTTGGTGAATTTCATCGGCTATTCCAGGCTATTAATATAGTCTAACCCACCGGGCCAGGCCTTTGTTCCCGAAGGTCTCCCTTGGCAAAAGGGCCTATTTCCCCATCTTACCGCTTTTGGACCGCCAACATCCGCGCGGACCAACCACGAGAGGAAATTTATTCACGGTCCAGCATCAAAATATTGAAATCATGGCCGAAAATCGGTTAAACTGGGGGTGACCCTTTTTGCGGCCCGAAGGTGACCCCGGGAACCGGAAACCAAAGCTCAGGAGCGATGAATGTCCCATAAGATGATGCTATCAACCCTTACCGCCTTTTGCACGGCCTCGGCGCTTTTCGCGTTGGACGAGTATATGCCGGTACCCACCCGGGTCATGCAAATCAACATGGGTTTCGAACGGTCCGCGATAACCGGGAACTATCTGGACAGTTGGGAAAGCGATAATAAGGAAAATGCGGACAACCCCACCGCCTTGCCCATGCAGGGGAAATTCGGCTTATTGGACAAGCTCGAAGCCTCCATGGCCATTACCTACCTGTTCGTGGACGCGACCGGCAGCACCGGCCTCGATCGTCCCGTCCTGGCCCTGAAATACGGGGATCCGGTGACCGGCGGAGGCGGCTTCCTGGCCATCGCCCTTCCTGTCGGGTTCGAAGACATCATGAACGCGGGCAACTACGCGAGCATGACCTTCGGAGGCATGTACGATAAGGATTTCCCCCAGGTGAAGCTCTTCAGCAACGCGTCGTACACCTTCAATACCGAAGACAACGACAAGAACAAGATCGATAACCTCCACCTGTTCGCCAAGCCGGAATATCCGCTTTCCATCAAGGCGATGACGGCGAAGAACCAATACCTGGGCGTGAACCTGGCCATGTCCTATGACTTCTATTTCAACCACATGGTCAACGGCGAGTCCGAGGACACGGGAGCCCATCTGTTCATGGTGGCGCCCGGGGCCTATTACACCTTCAACAAAATCGTGAGCGCGGAAATGGCGTTCCCCATGTCGATTTCCGGCCAGAACCAGCCGGAGACCCAGTCCTTCCGCCTGAAGCTTTTCTTCACCTTGGATGAAGGCCTGTACAACGCTCTCTAATCGGAACACTTACCGCTTGAAATGAAAAGGGGAGCCGCAGGGCTCCCCTTTTTTTATTCCGCCGTTTCGATTCCACCGGAGGGTCGAAAGGTCCCGGGATTATTTCTTGTTGAGCCAGTTCACGATGGTATCGATTTCGGCCTGCGGCAGGGCGCCGCCTGGGGGCATATCCTTGAGCGTGGATATCCGTTTGATGATTTTCGTGGAATTGGAATCGATGACGATCAGGCCCGAATCCGCGTGCCCACCGGCATTAGTCACTGTCGTGCACCATGCCGGAATGTTGCCGTATATGCTAGCAGGATAATGGCATCCACTGCATCGGTTGAAGATCAATGTTTTAGAATTTCCCATAGGAGTACGAATAACTTGAACGTTCCAATTCGCCTTCTTCGCGCCGTCCGTGGAGGACACCACCACCACCGAGGTATCGAGGTGGACGCCCTGAATCAAAAGGCCCCCTCCCGCTGTGATCAGGTTGGACGCGTCTCCAACCGGAACGGCCAGGGAATAACCTTTGTTTGTTGCATTTGTTGGGGTGAAGGTCAGGCCGGGCGCAACGGTGAACCCGATGGCCACCTTGACCGGTGTATTGGTTACCGCGATGGAGGATACCGCTACGGTACCCACGGTGAAGGTGAAGGAATCGAAAATGGACGGGTCCGCAACCGAAGTGGCCTTGACCGTGACCTGGCCTACCGCGGTCCTGGGAAGCATGAAGGAATCGGTCCGGACGGCCGCTACAAGAGTCGTGTCCCCAACGGTCACCTGCAGCTTGAAACGCTTGTCGGTCGTGGTTGTGGGAACCCAGGTGATCCTCGGCTTTACCTGGGAACCGCTGACGACCCCGTCCGTATCGGCGATGACCATGGACTTGGGCAGGACCGGACCCACGGTGAAGGTGAATTTCGATTTCTTCGACCCGTCGGCGGAAGTCGCTTCCAGGGTGTCCTTGCCCAGAGCCAAACCGATGATCTTCTTCGCCGAATCGATCTTGACCTTGGTGGACGCCTTGAGAAGGGCGATGGTGAAGCCCTTGTTGGTCGAAGCCGAGGGGAAAAAGTCGACCGCGGGGAAAACGGTATCCCCGATGGCGCCCGCCGTATCATGGGCGGCGATGGAGTCGACCGCCACCGGCACCACCTTGACCGTGAAGAACTTGACGAATCCGCCGTCGAGGGCCTTGACCTGGACCAGGGCGGAACCGAGGGCCAGCCCGAACAGCTTCCCGTCTTCTACGGTGATCTTGGACGAGTCCGTGCTGATCAACTCATAGGTCTTATTGCTGGCATTGGCCGGGTTGTAGACGATGTTGGGCGCCTTGGAGGTCCCGAGGAAGACGCTGTCGTTCGGGGCGGTGATGCCGATCAAGGGCACGACCTTGGAATGCAACCACCCGAGGAGAACGCGCAATTGCTGGGCGGTAAGTTCGCCGTTCGGCGCGGGATTGCCGTCCGTGGACTGCGGCATATGCCCGGGCGCGCCGACCGCGAGATTGATGCGGCGGATGGCCTCCGAACCGTCGGCCATCAGGGCCACGGAATCCTGCCAGTTGAAGTTGGATCCCTTGAGATGGCAGGGGGCGCACTTGATGGAAACGATGGGGAGCACGTTCGTCTGGAACAAAGGCGCCTTCACCGTCATGCTGAAAACGACCTTGCGGTTCCCGTCTTCCAGGGTCGCGGTGACGTTGACCTTGCCCGTGGCGACCGGTACCAGGGCCCCGCCCACGACCATGGCGACCGAGGTATCGGGCAGGGTCAGGGTGTAGAACTTGTTGGAGGCGTTGGCCGGAACGAATTTGATGTCCGGCACGACCGTATCCCCGAGGTTCACCGTGGTATCCGCGATGGAACCGGATTGCAAGGGAACCACGGTCCGCGCCAGCCAGGCGAGCAGAACCTTCAACTCCCGTTCCGTGATGGGGCCGCCGACGGCACCGGGCAAAGGCATATGCAGGGAATCGCTCGCGGGAAGCTTCAGCCTGGCGATGGCCGTGGCGCCGTGGCGGATGAACACGGCGGAATCGGTCCAATCCAGGCGGGACGGGGGAACGTGGCAGGCCGCGCATTTGGAGGCCGTGATCGGCTTGATATCGTCCTTGAAATTCGAAGTCTCGACGGAGAAGGTGATGGTGTCCTTGAAGCCTCCGTCCACGCTGGTGACCACGATCTCGGCGGTCCCGTTCGCCAGGGCGGCTATCTTGTCGTCGAGGAGCTTCACCACGGCCGTATCGGCGGTAGCGAGGGTGAACCCCTTGTCCGAGGCATTGGCCGGATCGAAGGTCACCGTGGCCGCGACCGTATCCCCGGCCAGGGCCCTCAGGTTCCCGGCTTCGATTCCCTTGACCTTGAAGACGCGGGCCTGTACCGTGATTACGAACCCGGCCTTGAAGCCGCCGTCCTTGCTGGTCGCGGTCACCGTAGCGGTTCCGATGGCCTTCGACACCAGGCTGTCCCCGGAAACCTCGACCTTGGACGGGTCGCTGGAAACCAGGGTATATCCCTGATTCGTCGCATCCGAGGGCGTCCATTCCAGAACGGGGACGAAGCGGTCCCCCACTTGCTTGACCAGGTCATTCCCTTTCATACCCGTAACGGCGAGGCGCACGTTGACCGTTATGGTATCCTTGGCACCGCCATCCTTGGAAATGAGGGTCAGGAGAACCTTGCCGGCCTTCAAGGCCTTGATCGACTTCCCGTCGACTTCCACTAGGGCGGAATCGGACGACTCGAGGCTGAAACCCTTTTCCGTGGCATTGGCGGGCAGGATGGAAATGGCCGGAACCACGCTGTCCCCTACTTTCAGGGCAAGCACCGAATCCGCGGTGAATCCATTGACCCGGACCGCAACCACGTTCACCGTGAATTCGACCTTGATGGATCGGTCCGCGGTGGAGGCGACAACCTTGGCGCTTCCGGCGACGAGGCCCATCACGAGGGTATCTGAAACGATTTTCACCTTGGCGGAGTCGCTGCTGACCAGGAGGACCCGTTTATCCCCGGCGTTTTCGGGCGTAATGGATAAAGCGGGAGCGCGCGTCTCCCCTACGCTGACCGTAAGATCTTCCGCCTTGATGGTGGTGATGAGCAGAACGGAGGGCTTGGACGGGTCCGGGGACGTATACCCATCGACTTCGTGGAGGTTGCGATAGACGATCACGTCGCCGGCGAATCCCGTGATGACGACGGAGAAATCTTTCTGGACCTTCGCGTCGAGTTTGATCGTGATTTCCCTGGCCGTCCGCGAGACCGCGATAACCTGCTTCTGCACCGGCGCCTTGGCTTCGCCCGGTCCGGGCGCGGCGCCATTGTAGATCTCGACAAGGACGCTGTCGAACTTGCCGACGCGCGCGGAATCGAGCTTGAAGGTTACGGTGTATTCGTCCTCGGCGCTGTTTGTATTACAGGACCAGATGACGAGGGACATCAGGATGACGGAGAGGAGGGCGAGTAGGCGCACTTGCCAAATATAAATCAAAAAGGGCCGGAAACCCCGGCCCCAATCCATTCAAATGCCCGTAAATTCCGGGCTTGGAAGGAAGGCATCACAACATTTCGAACAGACCGGCCGCGCCCATGCCGCCGCCGATGCACATGGACACGATGCCGTACCTGCCGCCCCGGCGTTTGAGCTCGCTGAGCAGGGAAACGGTCAGCTTGGTGCCGGTGCAGCCGAGGGGATGGCCCAAGGCGATGGCGCCGCCGTTCACGTTCACCTTCTCCTCCGGGAACTTCAAAGCCTTGAGTACGGCCAGGGACTGGGCGGCGAAGGCTTCATTGAGTTCGATCAGGTCGATCTGGTCCATGGAAATCCCGGCCTTCTTCAGGACGGCGGGAATGGCGTCCGCGGGGCCGATGCCCATGATTTCGGGGGCCACGCCCACCACGGCGTACTTGACCAGGCGCGCGATGGCCTTGAGCCCGTGGGAGTCCGCGTATTTGCGGGAGGTCAGGAGCATCATGGCCGCGCCGTCGCTGACCTGGGAGCTGTTGCCGGCGGTCACCGTGCCGTTGTTCTTGAAAACCGCCTTGAGGCCGGCGAGGGCTTCCACCGTGGTGTCGGCGCGGGGGCCTTCGTCCATGGCCAAGGTGCGTTCGATGGACTTTTCCTTGCGGTTGGCGTCCAGCTGGGTTTCCATCCAGGTTACGGGTACGATCTCGTCCTTGAACCGGCCGGATTGGATGGCCGCGATGGCCTTCTGGTGGGAGCGGAAGGAGAAGGCGTCCTGCTCCGCGCGGCTGATGCCGAATTTCTCGGCGACCCGCTCGGCGGTAAGGCCCATGGTCATGTAGGATTCGGGACGCTTGCCGACCAGTTCCGCATTGGGGGCGATCTTGTGCCCGCCCATGGGGATCATGGACATGCTTTCCAGTCCGCCGGCCAGGATGGCCTCCGCATCGCCCAGGTTGATGCGATCCGAGGCGAGGGCGATGGATTGGAGTCCTGAAGAGCAATACCGGTTCACGGTCATGCCGGGAACCGAATCGGGCAGGCCGGCCATCAGGCCCACCATGCGCGCGACGTTCATTCCCTGTTCGGCTTCCGGCATGGCGCATCCGAGGATCAGGTCCTCGATGTCCGCCGCCTTGGCGCCGGGGGCGCGCTTCAGGACTTCCCGGACCGTGATGGCCGCCAGGGAATCCGAACGAACGTGGGTAAAGGAGCCTTTGCCCGCCTTGCCCACCGGAGTCCTCACTCCCGCTACGATTACCGCTTCGCTCATATATCCTCCTGAAGTTCCTCTTCCCGGCAGGCATCCGGGCCCGCCGCCGGCTCCCGCCGGATGATCAAAATACGAACAGCCGCCCCACCGGACCCGCCGAAGGGGGCCTGGCCGCGGCCCATCAATTGCGCAACGGCTTGCCCTTCTTTAGCATGAACTCGATGCGCTCTTGCGATTTCTTGGTGCCCACCAGGCGCAGGAATCCGTCCCGCTCCAGGTCCAGCAGATAGTCCTCGTCCACGGTGGTGCCGGCGGTGACGTTGCCGCCCGCCAGGACCTTGCCGACTTCCCTGGCGATGAGGGCGTCGTGCTCGGAAGCGAAGCCGGCTTCGCGTAGCATGTACACGCCGGTGTCGAAGGCGGCCATGGCTTCGGTGCCCAGCACTTCCACCTTGCGGGCCGGCGCCGGAGGGCGGTAACCCGCGCGGCTCATGGCGAGGGCTTCGGCCTTCGCATGGTCCAGGCGGGTGGATTCGTTGGACGCGATCACGGCGCGTTTGTCCATGTAGCCCATGTCGAAGGCTTCCTTGGCGCTCGTGGAAACCTTGCCCATGGCGATGAGCTCGAAGGCCTTGATGAGGGGATTGAGGGCCAGGGGGCCCTTCACGTTCTGGTAGGTGCGCACGGCCAGTTCCTTGGTGCCGCCGCCCGCGGGCAGCAGGCCCACGCCTACTTCCACCAGGCCCATGTAGGTCTCGGGGGAGAGTACGGGACGATTGCTGTGCAAGACGAATTCGCAGCCGCCGCCGAGGGCCATGTTATGGGGCGAAACGACCACGGGCACGCCGGAATACTTGATTGCCATGCTCGCGCGCTGGAACTGCTTGATGGCGTAATCGATATTGTCGAACTCGCCGTTGGCGGCATCGATGAGCACCATGGCGATGTTGGCGCCCGCGCAGAAGTTGGATCCCTGGTTGCCGATGACCAGGCCTTCCCAGCCGTCGTTCGCCTTGTCCACGGACTTGAGGATCATGTCCAGGGAGATGGGTCCCATGGAGTTCATCTTGGAATGGAATTCGAGGAGCAGGATCCGGTCGCCCATGTCCCACAGGGTCGCATCCGTGGTCTCGATGACGGGCTTGGAATTGGCGCGATGGGAGGCAAGGCTGAAGCCCCGGGGCTTTAGCTCATGGCGCGATGAGGCGGCGCCGGACTTGGGCAGATCCTTGATGGCGATCCGGCCGCTTTCGGGCTTGTAGACGCGCGCGTCCCCGGCGGCCTGCTGGAATAGCCAGGCGGGGGCCTCTATTTTGTATTTGGCGCAGGCTTCCTGGAACTTTTCCGGGCCGATGGCGTCGATGATCTTGAACGGCCCCATCTCCCAGGCGAATCCGAGCTCCATCGCCTCGTCCAGGTAGGACAGGTCTTCCGTGATGGAGGGCGCGACGGTGGCGGCATAGGCCAGGGTGGTCGCGAGTATGCGGCGGGCGGCGTCCGCGCCCCGGCCTTCGGCGGAAAAGAGCTTGCGGAACTTCTTTCCCGGGTTCTCCTCTTTCGATACGTCCTTGAGCTCCTCGAAGCGGGCCTTGGCTTCCGGCCGGTACTCGCCCTTGGCCAGGTCCAGGACGTCCATGCCTTCCTTGGACTTGCGGTAGAAGCCCGCTCCGGACTTGCGTCCGAAGGCTTTCTTGTCGATGAGGCCCTGGATGACCGGGTCGATGGCGAAAATTTCCTTGGGGAAGGCCTGCTGCAGGCCCTTGATGATATGGCCCAGGGTGTCGATGCCGACCATGTCCACCAGCTTGAAGGTGCCGGTCTTGGGGCGGCCGATGATGGGTCCGGTGAGGACGTCCACCTCTTCCACGGTCAGGTTCATCTCCTTGGCCAAGGCGACGGTGGCCACCATGGCGTGCACGCCGATACGGTTGGCGATGAAGGCCGGGGAATCCAGGGCGGGCACGGCGACCTTGTTGAGGACGGCCGTAAGCACATGGTTGATGCGATCCACGGTGACCTGGGAGGTCTTGGGTCCGCGGATCACTTCCACCAGACGCAGGTATCGCGGAGGGTTGAAGAAATGGGTGCCGATGAAGCGCTCCTGCACGGAGGCGTTGAGGTCCTGGCAGAGAACCTTCAAGGGGATGCCGGACGTATTGGTGGCGAGGATGGTATTGGGGCCCATTACGGCCTGAAGCTTCTTGAACAGCTCCCGCTTGGGATCCGGCTGTTCGATGATGGCTTCGATGATCCAGTCCGTCTTGCCCGCCTCGGCGAGATGATCGGCCGTGTTGCCGGTTGAGATGAGGTCCAGGGCGTCCGCGGAGTAGGTGGGCGAAGGCTTGATCTTCTTCAGGCCGTCGCGGCCCTTGTCGGCCACGAGGTTGCGGTTCTTCCCCTCGGTGGGCACGTCCAGCAGGAGCACGGGAATCCCGCATCCGGCCAGATGCGCGGCGATCTGGGAACCCATGATGCCGCTGCCGATGACGGTTGCGCTGCGAATCGGTTGCATAGGAGTTCCTCCGGTAATGTAAGGCTTGCGAAAGGGGAATCGTCCCCCCGCTCAATCAACATTTTACCTATGGGCGGTACATAGAATCAATTTCCGCGCGGTATTTTTCCATCACGATATGCCGACGGATCTTCATGGTGGGGGTCAATTGACCGGAATCCACCGTAATCGGGGTCTTGATGACGATGAACTTCTGGATTTGCTCCCAGTGGTTGAGCTTGGAGTTGACTTCGTCCACGGTTTTTTGGATGTAGGCCTTGGCCGCGGCGCTGTCCAGGAAGGCGTCGTTCCCGGACTGGTCTCCGATTTCCGTTTTGACCGCGCCGAGGTTTTCGAAATCGGGGAAAATGAGGGCGGTCGTATACGGTTTACCTTCGGCCACCACCATGACCATGTCCACGAGCTTGTTGGCGGCGAGGGCCTGCTCGATCGGGACCGGCGCCACGTACTTGCCGTTGGCGGTCTTGAAGAGCTCCTTTTTACGGCCGGTGATCTTGATGAAATTCTCCGGATCCAGGTGCCCGAGATCCCCGGTATGCAGCCAGCCCATCTTGTCGATGACCTCGGCGGTCTCGACCGGCTTGTTGTAATAGCCTTTCATCACATGGGGGCCGCGGGTGAGGATCTCGCCGTCATCGCCGATCTTGACTTCGACGCCCGGGAACGCCAGGCCGACCGTGCCCAGCTTGCGATGGCCGGGGAAGTTGCAGGAGATGACCGGCGAGGCTTCCGTAAGGCCGTAGCCCTCATAGATGGGGATGCCGATATTGAGCAGGAAGGCGGCCAGGCCGGGATCCAGGGGGGCGCTGCCGGAAATGGCGATGCGGAGATTGCCGCCCAGGGCGGCGCGCATCTTTTTGTAGACGAGGGCGTCGTACAGCTTGTCCATCATGGAGTCCTTGCTTCCCGGAACCTTGCTATGCGCCCGGGCCCAGGCCTTGCTACCCAAGGTCTTCTTGAATCCCTGGGCCATCTCCACGTTCGCCTGCATCTTGGCATGCACCTTCTCCAAAAGCCGCGGCACCATGGTGATGACGGTAGGATGCAGCTCCCGGAGGTTTTCGGCGACCTTTTTGATTTCCTCCGCGAAGTAGATGCTGGTGCCGGTGTAGAAGTAGTAGTAGGTCACCATGCGCTCGAACACATGGGCCAAGGGCAGACAGCTCAGGATGGAGTCCGTCTTGGGATCCAGGGGAAACCGCTTATGGGCGGCGAGGACCTGGAAGACCAGGTTGCGATGGGTCAGCTCCACGCCCTTGGGCACGCCCGTGCTGCCGGAGGTATAGATGAGGGTCGCCGTATCCTGCTCGTTGATGCCTTCCGAAAGGCGCAGGTATTCCCCCGCGTTCTTTGCCTGGCGCTTGGCGCCCATCTGCTGCAGGCCCTCGTAGGAAACGCATTGGCCGTCCCCGAGCCCATCCGGCATGGTGATGATCTTCTCGACCTTGCCGAAGAACGGCTTCATGGCCTGGTATTGTTGATCGGAACCCACGAAGAGGAACCGCATTCCCGAATCCTCGATCTCGTACTTCAGGTTGTCATGGGAGATATTGGCGAACATGGGGACGGAAACGGCGCCCGCCCCCAGGATGGCAAGGTCCATCAGGATCCAGGACGGGGACGGGTCCGCGACCACGCCCACCTTGTCTCCGGGCTTGAGGCCCAGCTCCACCAGACCCAGGCAGAGACGGCGGACGGTATCCCCCACTTCGGCCGTGGACATGCCCACCCATGCGCCGGCCTTCTTGTATCCCAAGGCGCAAACGTTCTTGTTGTTCGCTTCCACGTACTTGAGAAGACCGGGCAAAGTCCGGAAAGTTTCGCTCATGAGGGTTCCCCTAATCGTCCTGTTATAATAACATAACCCTATCCGTGAATCACCGTTGCCCTCGCCTGAACCGCGGCGAACGGTCCATCGCCGGAAAGGCCCGGCGGGGCTCCCTGCAAGATCCATTACGCGGGCATGACCGCAAGGATATTGTTACGGGAATAACGGTAACCAAGGATGGGACCGGTCCGTCCCTTGGACGTCCGCCGGCGAGCCATTTGTGCCCTTAGCCTACCGCCCTGGAAAGTTCGAGTACGCGCGCGTCCGTGAACAATCCCAGGACCTTGTCGCGCAGATGGATTTCCTTCGTCAACAGGATGATTTGCCAGCCGTTACGGTCGTGGAAATCCCGCAGCAGTTCAAGGGCGCGGGTTTCCCGTTCATCGTCCATGGCCAGGAACGGTTCGTCCAGGACCAGGATGCCCGGTCCCTGGCGATGCTTGAGGGCCATGGCCAGCTTGGCCGCCAATACCATGGCATGCCGCGTTCCGGTCGAGAGTTGATCCAGGGAGCGGGATCCCCCTGCCGCGTCCTCCACCTGGATATGCCGATCCTCCAGGCCCGATAAGGTTACCGCCCGTCCCTTGGGCAGGATGTTACCCAACATCCGTTCCATCTCCCCGGCCAATCCCTTGAGCATGAGGTCCGCCCCATCCCCGATCTCGCGGAAGATATCCCGCACCAGGGAAGCGGCCCTCTTGTCCAGCTCCTTGGCCCGGATTTCCGCTTCCGCTTCCGCCAGGCGATCCTCCCAGGCCACGATTTCGGGCGCCAGCTTGCCCATGGCTCCGCTGATCTCCCCCGCCAGGCGTTCCTTCTGGGCTATCAGGTCCCCTTCCTTGCGACCCAACACTTCGTACGTATTCTGCAGCTCCTGGCGTCGCAGCCGCATGCGCCGCAAAGCGGCCTCGTCCCGTCCCTTTTCCGCCACCCCTTCCTGATCCAGGTCCTGCAATTTGCGGCGCAGATCCCTTCGGAAGGCCTCCAATCCGGATTCCCCGGCCAGGATTTCCAATTCCGTACGGCGCTTGGCGAGGTCGCTGCCCACCTGCTTGCAGCGGGCCGCCTGGGACAGGTAGGTTTCGAAATCCGCCACTCCCTGGCGGGCCAGCCAATCCCGTTCCGCGCGGCGGGCAATCTCTTCTTCTTCCTGGATGGCCTTGATGGCGGTATCGATCCGCTCCAGGGTTTCCCGCAATCCATCCCAGCGCCGGGTGGAATCCGCCTCCCGCGCTTCCAGGTCGTCCCGTTCCCGGGCGCAGACTTCCATGGCCTGGACGAATCCCTCCAGGGTGGAAACCTCCCCCACTCCCATTCCGGGAGAAGAACCCGAGAGGGATGCCGAAGAGGAGGATGGCGCCGGGGATGCCAAGGCGCCCACCGCCCATTGGTCCTTCCAGGCGGAAAGCCGGTTGCGCAGGGCTTCCGCCGCCGCGATTTTACGGGCGCGTTGGCCCGCCAGAAGAACGGTGCCGATCAGGAGGAGGCACAAGACAGCCAAACCGATCGCGGCCGTAGCGGAAAGGACCAGGGCGCCGGCCACGCCGATCAAGACCAGGG
>JAQBPO010000094.1 GCA_028287465.1 Fibrobacterota bacterium | reverse complement strand
AGCGGCGGGGGCCGCATGGGTGGCGGGAGCGGCGGCGGCGGGAGCTGCGGCTTCCGTCTTCTTCGCGGCGGGGGCGGCTGCGTCAGCGGCGACGATGTTCGAAACGCTGATCATTCCGACGATGGCCATGGAGACGGCGAGGTGGGACAGGGTATTCTTGTTCATTCTGAGGTCCTTTTTAAATATCCGGGTAGGCATGCTAACCCGGGTGTGGTGTCCAAGAGACGGAGGAAATGTAACAATTACCGACACGTTCCTGACGCTCCGATCGACTAAACCGAAAAGGGCCCGCCATCCCGGATCGGGGTGAAATATTCCGATCCGCTTCGATTAGTGGGAATGCCCGCCTCGATTCCCGCACCAAGAAACCGAGGCCGGAAGGATTTCCCTTCCGTCATGCGGCAATGATCAGGCGGGGTCATAGTCCAGGCTGGGGGAAAGCCAACGTTCCATGGTCGCGAGATCCATTTTCTTCCTCGCGGCATAATCGATGACCTGGTCCTTCCCGATCTTTCCCAGGCCGAAATACCGGGACTGGGGATGGGCGAAGTACCAGCCGCTGACCGCCGCCGCCGGCATCATGGCGAAGCTCTCCGTCAGTTGGATTTGGGTCCGTTTCGAGACTTCCAAAAGGTCGAAGAGGGTGGACTTTTCGGTATGGTCGGGGCAGGCCGGATACCCCGGGGCCGGGCGGATTCCCTGGTATTTCTCGCGGATAAGATCTTCCGTGCTCAGGTTTTCCACCTTCACGTAGCCCCAGAACTCCCGGCGCACCTTCTGATGCAAGTGCTCGGCGAAAGCCTCGGCCAGGCGGTCGGCCATGGCCTTGGCCATGATGCTGTTGTAGTCGTCGTTGTCCTTCTCGAAATGGGCGACGATCTTGTCCAGGCCCACGCCGCCGGTCACGGCGAAGGCGCCGAAATAATCCGGGATGCCGGAATCCTTGGGGGCGATGAAATCGGCGAGGGCGAGATCGGGTTCCCCGCCCGCCTTGTCCGTCTGCTGGCGCAGGGAATGCACCGTGGCCAGGACGCGCGAGCGGGTCTCGTCCGCGTAGATCTCGATATCATCGCCAACGCTATTGGCCGGGAACAATCCGAATACGGCCTGGGCGGTAAGGCTCTTGTCGGCCACGATCCGCTTCAGCAATGCCTGGGCGTCGGCGAAGAGCTTGGTGGCTTCCGCGCCCACCACGGCGTCCTTGAGGATCTTCGGGTATTGGCCCACGAGTTCCCAGGTCTGGAAGAACGGCGTCCAGTCGATGAAGGGCACCAGATCTTCTAGCGGATAGCTTTCGAAGGTCCGCACGCCCAGGAACTTGGGCTTCACGATGTCGAACCGGGCGGGAGCGCCGGGCCAATCGAAGGCGGGCTTGCGCTTGCGCGCCTCGGCGATGGAAATGGATTTGCGATCGGAAATCTTCTTCTGGTGATCCGCGCGCACGCCGTCGTAACGGGCCGTGAGCTTTTCCATGAAGGCAGGGCGCAGGTCCGGATTGAGCAGGGAGCCCGTGGTGGGCACGCTGCGGGACGCGTCCAGAACGTGCACGACGGGATGGGAGTAGGCCGGGGCGATCTTGACCGCGGTATGGGCCACGGAGGTGGTCGCGCCGCCGATGAGCAGCGGGATGGTGAATCCCTGGCGCTGCATCTCCTTGGCCACGTGCACCATCTCGTCCAGGGAAGGGGTGATGAGCCCCGAGAGGCCGATGGCGTCGACGTTCTCGGCCTTGGCGACCTCGAGGATCCTGGCTGCGGACACCATTACGCCCAGGTCGATGATCTTGTAATTGTTGCAGGCCAGCACCACGCCCACGATGTTCTTGCCGATATCGTGCACGTCGCCCTTGACCGTGGCCATCAGGATCTTCCCGGCTTCGCGGCTGGTGGACGGGTTCTTGAGCTTCTCTTCCTCGATATAGGGCAGCAGCACGGCCACGGCCTTCTTCATCACGCGCGCGCTCTTGACCACCTGGGGCAGGAACATCTGGCCGGTACCGAACAGATCGCCCACCACTCTCATGCCCGCCATCAGCGGGCCCTCGATGACTTCCAGGGGTTTGTCGTACTTGAGGCGCGCCTCCTCGACGTCCTTGTCGATGAACTCGACGATGCCCTTGACCAGGGAATGGCTGAGGCGCTCTTCCACCGTGCCCTTACGCCAGGCCTCGTCCTCGACCTTGAGCTTGTCGGTCTTCTTCACGGTATCGGCGAAGTTGACCAGGCGCTCGGTCGCGTCCGGGCGGCGGTTGAGCAGCACGTCCTCGACCAGCTCGAGCAGGTCCTTGGGGATTTCTTCGTAGACCTGGAGCATGCCTGCATTGACGATGCCCATGTCCAGGCCCGCCTTGATGGCGTGGTACAGGAACGCGGAATGCATGGCCTCTCGCACGGGATTGTTGCCGCGGAAGGAGAAGGAGACGTTGGAGACGCCGCCGCTCACGTGGGCGCCGGGCAGGTTCTCCTTGATCCAGCGGGCCGCGGCGATGAAGTCCACGGCATAGTTGTTGTGCTCTTCCATTCCCGTGGCGACGGTGAGGATGTTCGGGTCGAAAATGATGTCCTGGGCGGGGAAACCCACCTCCTTGACGAGGATGTCGTAGCTGCGCCGGCAGATTTCCTTGCGGCGCTCCAGGTTGTCCGCCTGTCCCTTTTCGTCGAATGCCATCACTACCGCGGCGGCGCCGTAGCGGCGGATGAGGCGGGCGCGCTTGCGGAAGGCCTCTTCGCCCTCCTTGAGGCTGATGGAGTTGACCACGGGCTTGCCCTGGACGCATTGCAGGCCCTTTTCGATCACGCTCCACTTGGAGGAATCGATCATCACGGGCTTGGCCGAGATGTCCGGCTCGCCCGCCACCAGGTTGAGGAAGCGGGTCATGGCGGCCTCGGAATCGAGCATGCCTTCGTCCATGTTCACGTCGAAGATCTGGGCGCCGCCGTCGATCTGCTGCTTGGCGATGGCCACGCCGGTGTCGAAGTCGCCGGACAGGATGGCCTTGGAGAACTTGGGCGATCCCGTGATGTTGGTGCGCTCGCCGATATTGACGAAGTTCACCTCGGGACGGATGATCAGGGGCTCCAGGCCGCTGAGCATGGTATATGGAGAAAGCTCCGGGACGATGCGGGGCGGGTACTTGGAGACGATGGACGCGATCTGCGAGATATGGTCGGGCGTGGTGCCGCAGCAGCCGCCCACGATGTTGAGGAACCCGCTGGCGGCGAAGTCCTCGATGAGCTTGGCCATCTCCCCCGCGGTCTGATCATACTTGCCGAAGGCGTTCGGCAGGCCGGCATTGGGATGGCAGCTCACCAGGCAATCGGCGATGCGCGAGATCTCCTGGACGTACGGGCGCATGTCCTCGGCGCCCAGGGAGCAGTTGATGCCCACGCTGAAGATCGGCACGTGGTTGATGGAGATGAAGAACGCTTCCACGGTCTGCCCGGAAAGGGTGCGGCCGCTCTTGTCCACGATGGTCATGGAGATCATGACCGGCAAGCGGATGCCGCGCTCTTCGAAAATCTTCTCGATGGCGAACAGGCCCGCCTTGCAGTTCAAGGTGTCCGTGATGGTTTCCACCAGGAGCAGGTCGGCGCCGCCGTCGATGAGGCCGCGCAGTTGCTCGTGATAGGCATCCACCAGCTGGTTGAAGGTGACCGCGCGGAATCCGGGATCGTTCACGTCCGGGGACATGGACAGGGTACGGTTGGTGGGGCCGATGGAACCGGCCACGAAGCGCGGCTTGGACGGGTCCTTGGCGGTGAAGGCATCGGCTTCCTTCTTGGCCAGGCGGGCCGCGGCCAGGTTCAGCTCATAGACCAGGTGCTCCATGTGGTAATCCGCCATGGAGATGGCGTTCGAATTGAAGGTGTTGGTCTCCAGGATGTCCGCCCCGGCCTCCAGGTAGGCGCGATGGATCCCGCCGATGACGTCCGGCCTGGTCAGGGCGAGAAGGTCGTTGTTGCCCTTGACGTCGCAGACATGGGCCTGGAAACGCTCGCCGCGGAAGTCGCTTTCCTCGAGGGGATGGGTCTGGATCATGGAGCCCATGGCCCCGTCCAGGATGAGGATGCGCTTCTGGACCTCCTTGACGACGGGGAGGTTCGCGATATCGGGATGAGGGCGGAAAGGCATGGTTGGTCCTTAGTATTGGTAGGAATTTTTCAAATTGCAATTTTCAATTTGCAGATTGCAAAATCTTTCTCTTCTTCACTTTTTCTCCGCCTGCACCAACAACCCTTCAATCTCCGGGTAGTCCTTGGTCGGGCCGGTGATTTCGGTTTGGATGGCCGTGAACCCGCTCTCCTTGAGCCAGGTTTCCAGGTCGGCAAGGGTAAAACCCAGCCAGAAGTCGCCGAACCTGGTGCGCATCCATTCCTCGCCATGGGCGAGCAGGTCCAGGATCAGGATGCGGCCTCCGGTGGCGAGAAGGCGGTGCGATTCCGCGATGGCCTCCTTGGGCTTGGCGGCATGGTGCAGGGACTGCGATAGAATGACGGCATCGAAGGCGCCGGCAGGCAGGCCCGTATCCTCCATGGGCGCATACAGGAAGTCCGGGCCTTTGCGGACCGTTGCGCCGCCCTCGGCCCCGGGAAAGAGGCCCGCGTTCTCGCGGGCGAGGCGGATCTGCTCTTCGCTGCTGTCTATGCCCGTGACCGCGTTGCCCGATTGGGCCAGCAGGATGGCGAGACGGCCGTTGCCGCAGCCCAGATCGACGATGCGTTGGTTGCGGATGAGGCCTATGAGACCGCTGCAGAGGGCGCGCCAGGTCTGGCCGGGCGAAGGCATGTTCTGCACGGTCTGGGAATTGAAGAATTCGCGGGACCGGTCGCTGCGCTCCTGCAATACCTTCTTCAGGCTGCGCATGTCCCTGGCGTACCACTTCGCGGCGGGCATGCTCTGCAAGGCGTTCTCGATGATGTCGAGCTTGGGATCCTCCCTGCCGTTGCGCGGGAGGCGGTAAAGGACCTTCTGGCCTTCCTTGCGGCTGGCGACCAAGTCCTGTTCCTTGAGGAGGCCGAGCTGGGTGGACAGGGTGCTCTGGCCGAGGCTGAGGATCTTCTGGAGTTCGCCGACGGCGAGTTCGGATTCGCTGAGGGCGCAGAGGATGCGCAGGCGGGTTTCGTCGCTGAGGAGTTTGAACACGCCGGTAAGGGCGTCGATTTGGAGGATCTTGGTCATAGGGAGATTATATCAATATATCTTGAAACTTAGATATAATCCTGTTTTATCTGGGGGATCCTGTGGGGTGGGCTGGTTCCCGGGCGGGGGCCGGGGTTTGCGGCTAGGGCGCCCCGCGTCGAGGCCGGGCGATACGGTGGGTTTTTGGCTCGATTCAAGGGATTCGCGGTGGGTCGATGGCTTGGGGAGCGAACGGACGCGCCACGCCCTGGGTCGCGCGGACGCTCCCCGGCGCCCCTTGAATGGAGCCCCGGCCCGAGCGCCCTGGCGGTTCGGCGGCGCTGCGGACGAGGCCACGGCGTCGACGCGGGGCGATTCGCCTCCAACCCCGCCCCCCGCCCGGGAACCGTCTTATCCGACGGGTGCCCTTCTGATTGTGGCCGGATTGTATCTGCGTTTCGGGGGCGGGCTGCGGGGGCGCGATCCAGGGGGCGTGGCGCCGCGGGGCGGGGTCTGGGCTTCAGGGAGTTGGGCCGCGGGTTCAGGGGTCGGTTGGGGCCGCGGGTGCGGTGGGGCTTTGCGGTGGAATGCGCGCGGCGGGTTTGGGCTTGAGGGAGTTGGGGCGATTTCAGGGGGCAGGTGGGCCGCGGTTAGGGTGGGGCTTTGCGGTGGAATGCGCGCGGCGGGTTTGGGCTTCAGGGAGTTGGGGCGCGATTTCAGGGGGTGGTCGGGGGTCAGATATAGGGTTGGCGGATGATGGTCCTCCACTTGTCCGGGGTCGCTTTGCGGTTTTCGCTCAGGTAGACTTCATGGTATTTGCCGGAGGGCTTGGCGCCGATGGCGCGGATGCGATCCTGGACGGCCTGGATCGCGGGTCCCGATTCGGTCAAGGGGCCATTGTGGAGCTTCTGCGCGGCACGGCCTTCGGGGAAGGCCTCGAACCGCATGAGCGCCATGGCCGGCTGGCGCTCCTTGGGTTTGATATCGACGATGGTCTTTTCGAACACTTTCCTCGTCACCATCATGGGCTGGTTGATCATCATGGTCCAGTTGCAATCGGCCTTGCGGTCCATGGTGAACGGAGTGGGGTCGGAAGACCACCATAGGCCCTCCAGGGGCATGATCCCGTAATCGATGCCCATGGTCCGCTTGATGACGGCCTTGAGCGCCTGGGCTATGGTGAAGAGGGCCTCCACCCCGGCCAGGTATTCCGGGGACGAATCGGTATCGCCCTTTCCGTCCAGCATCACGAAATTCATGGAGGGCAGATCGACCAGCTCCACATCCGAGGCGGAGGGCTTGTAGAATTTCCTGAGTTGGGCTTTGTAATCGACGATTTCCATATGGGTCTGGCTCTCGGTCAGGGTGAGGCGGGATGGTCCCGGAAATACCCGGCGAGGATTTCCGCGACCCGGGCCGCGCCGGTTTCCGTCAGGTGGGATTCATCATAGAAATGCAGGGAGTCGTTGGGAATGCCGGGAGCGATATCCAGGCATTCCAAACGGTTGGCGGCGCATAAATCCAGGAGCCGGGCATTGAATCGATCGAGGAGGGACCGTTCGGTGGCGGCGGAGATGCGGTATTCGCGTTCATGGAATTGGACGTTGCGGGCTTCGCGGCCCACCCATGCCGGGTCGGTGCCGTAAAGGTAGGGGTGGGTCAGGAAGAGCACGCGGGTACCGGTGGCCCGGGCCAGGTCGTGGACCCGGAGGATGTTCAGCCCGAAGCCGGTCAGGGGCGTCTGCAGCAGGGAGTCGACCGGTAAGGAGTCCTCGGGCAAGGCCAGGGGGGCGGGGAAGCGGTTGTCATCGGCGGGTTGATCCAGGATGGTGAGGGAGGCGGCGCGGCGGCGTTTCCAGAGGTTGAACTCGCGGAAGAGGCGGGAACGTTCCCGGAAGGAGGACTTGTCCAGTTCCCGGGCCACGCGTTTCTCGAAGGCGCGATCGTAGGGGCTGCCCCGCTCCCGGCGTTCGTCGGTGAAGGATAGGGACAGGTCGCTTTCACCGGCCATGAGGATGACCGTGGACGGGCGGAGGCGTCGGATGAGGACGTCCATGAGGATGCCCGCGGAGACCGCGGTGACGCCTTCCTGGCCGGCATTGCCGATCCAGGTGCGGGGGGCGGCGGCCCGCATGCGTTCCTGGAGCAGGTATGGCCATGTTTTATGGTCGTCGAGATGGTAGCAAAGGGTGGAACCGCCGCCGATTGCGATCAAGGTGTTCCATCGGGCCCAATCCCCGGGGGGCTCGTCCCCGCGGACACCCCAACGGACCGTGGATAGGGCCGTGGGCGGAACGATTCCCCTGGGGGATTGGGTGAGGACGATCTTTTTGTAAGGGTCGCGCTCGAGCACGGATCCGATGGCGGGCAGGCAAGCGATGCGGGCCCAGGTTTCCCCGAGGATTGCGATGAATATCGCCGTCAGGATCAGGGTTGCCAGGAAGGACGCCACGGTGCTGGTCCTGGAAAGGCCGGACCGCGGCGGTTCGGCCCTTGGGGGCGGGGGGGCGTCCATGGTCCCTATTATGGGATTGGCGCCCGCGCTTCCGCAAGAGGAGTCTTTGGGCTCCGCTTGCGGAAGCGCGGGCGCCTGGGCATTCAATCCGGGCGGCGGGCCGCGGGTTGGACGAAGAAGGTGATCATTTCCGTGAATCGGCGGATGAGGGTGATGGACGTCTTCACGCCGATGCGCTCTTCGGTGAGCAGGCGGTGGAGGTCGTCCAGGCCGCTCACGGGCTGTTCGCCGATGGAGACGATGACGTCGCCTTCCCGCAGGCCCGCCTGGTGGGCGGGGCTCCCCCGTTCCACCGAGATGACCAGGATGCCTTCTTCGCGTTCCAGGTTGTGGTACCGGACGATGCGGCGGTGCAGGGGGATGTCCTGTCCGCCTACGCCGAGATAGCCCCGCGTGATGCGGCCTTTCTGGATAAGCTGGGATGCGACCTGTTTGGCCGTGTTCACGGCGATGGCGAAGCAGATCCCCTGGGCCGGCCGTATGATGGCCGTGTTCACGCCCACCACTTCACCGCGGGAATTGACGAGCGGGCCGCCGGAGTTGCCGGGGTTGAGGGAGGCGTCGGTCTGGATCACGTTCTCGATGAGCCGTCCGGAGGTGCTGCGCAGGGAGCGGCCCAGGGCGCTCGCCACACCGGCGGTGACCGTGGTCTGGAAACCGTAAGGGTTGCCGATGGCCACCATCAACTGGCCCACCCGGATGGCCTGGGAGTCGCCGAGCCGCGCCGGGATCAGATTGGAGGCCGTGATGCGGATGACGGCGAGATCCGTGTCCGGATCGTCGCCGATGAGGCTGGCCTCGTAACGCGAGCCGTCGAGGAGCGCGACATCGATGCGCGTGGCCTTGTGCACCACGTGACTGTTGGTCAGGATGAATCCGTCCGGAGTGAAGACGAATCCGGATCCGGTTCCGCCGCGCTCCCGCGGCTGGTTTTCCATGCCTTCGCCCGGGCGGCGTCCGTCCCCGGGATCGGCGTTATCGGGTTTGGCTTCTCCCGGCGGCAACTTGCCCTGCTCCTTGCGCCGGGCCGCCTTTTCCTCCTTGTGGAAGGCTTCGATAAAGACCACGGAGGGACTGACCTTCTCAGCGGCTCCGATCACGGCGCGGGAGTAGGCATCCAGCAGATCGATCCCGTCCGTCGCGTCCCGCCCGGCCAGGGCGGCTCCCGGTTCCCGTTCGGTATCGGGCGCGGTTCCGGCGGACGCCAAGGTGGTCCCGATCCAATCGAAGCGCGGTCCTCCCGAGGCTTCTTCCTGCGGATTCCATTCCTTGTCTGCCATGATGGTCCAGCCTTTCCCTGAGGGTCCTGAGTATTGAAATCCAAAAACCATGGGCCTTGGGCCAATGATCCGGGAATAACAAACGCAAGCGGTATGCCAGCGGGATCCGAATGCGGGCCGGACACGGGCGGGGCGGAAGGATTGGAAATCGGCGAGGAAATGGAACATCCGGGAGGCCCGGAATCATGGACGCGGGAGCGCCCGGGTATCCCTATGGAAACCCGGGTTGCATAAGGAAACGGGAGGGTACGGGAACCGTGCTTTTGAAGAACCGGCCTTGCCGCCAGGACCGGCCTTCATCAAACCGGAACCGGAACGGATCAGGTCAGGGATTGCGTCAGGAAGACCATCACGAAAAACAGGCCGAACCCGAGGATGTAAAGGATGTTGAAGGCCACCCCCAGGGCCGGGGCCACCTTGTTCGAACCGTAGAGGATATGGCGGATGCCGAGAAGGATGGCGGGGATGGCCGGTAGGCATAAGCCGAAGAAGGCCGTCAACAACAGTCCGGAATGGAGGGTATCCTTGGAGCTCCAATACGGCAGGCCATGGTCGAACAAGGACACGGCGGTGATGAATTGCAGAACCATCAGGACCGGTGGCGTGCACAGGGTGATATAGGGGTTTTCCAGAAGGGCGGCCTTCACGGGAAGGTGCCTCCGTTTTCCCAGGGCGCATCGATGATCATCTCGCGGCCCAGGATATCCGTGAAGAACTCGCCTTCGCGAAAGACGATATTGCCGTTGACCATGGTCATCACCGGCCAACCCTTGGTCTTCCAGCCATTGTAGGGGCTCCAGTTCACCTTGGTCTGCAGCTTGCCGTCCTCGATGGTCTTCTCGCGGCCCATGTCCAGAAGGACAAGATCGGCATCGTAACCGGCCTGGATGCGGCCTTTGTTCTTGAGACCGTAAAGGCGGGCGGGATTTTCGCACATCCAGCGAACCACCTCGGCCAGAGTGCAAAGTCCCTGGTTCACGCGGTTGAGCATCAGGGGCAGGGAGGTTTCCACTCCGGGCATTCCCGAAGGCGAATGTGGGAAGCCCTTGTCCTTTTCCTCGCGGGTATGCGGCGCGTGATCGGTCGCGATGCAATCGATGACGCCGGTCTTGAGGGCGTGCCAGAGCGCCTCGCCATGGCGCTTTTCCCGCAGGGGCGGGTTCATCTGGGCATAGGGGCCCAATTTCTCGTAGCATTCCGGCGCGTTGAGCAGGAAGTGCTGGGGGCAGACCTCGGCGGAAACGGGCAAGCCGGCCTTCGACTTGGCCAGGAACTCCGCTTCCTCCTGGGTGGTCATGTGCAGGATGTGGAGGCGGCGGTTGTATTTCCGGGACAGTTCGACGGCCGTGCGCGTGGCGCGGAGGGCCACTTCCGGGCTGCGGATCAGGGCGTGCTCGTGGACGTTGGTGGTGGCGCCGTAACGGGCCTTGTTCTCGCGGATCAGCGCTTCGTCCTCGGCATGCACGGCGATGAGGCGGCGTCCCTGGGAGAAGATGCGATCCTGGTCCGCGAGCTTGTCGACCAGCAGGGAGCCGGTGGAGGCGCCCATGAAGATCTTGATGCCGCAGACATTGCGGGTCGCCAGCAGTTCCGGGAGATTGTCCGGGGTGGCGCCGATGAAGAAGTTGTAGTTGACCAGGCATTTGGAGGCGGCCAGCTTTTTCTTGGCTTCCATCAGTTCCGCGGTCACGGTGGGCGGGGACGTATTGGGCATTTCCAGGAAGCCCGTGACCCCGCCGGCGGCGGCGGCCCGGGAACCCGTGGCCAGATCTTCTTTCCATTCCATTCCCGGTTCGCGGAAATGCACCTGGGGATCGATCGCGCCGGGGATGAGGGTCAGGCCCTTGGCATCGATGATCTGGGCGCCGGGGGCCTTCAGGGAGGCTCCCACGGACCGGATGACGCCGTTTTCCACGAGGACGTCCGCGGCCACCGCGCCTTGGGGCGTCATAACGGTGGCGTTCTGTATCAGGATGGAAGTTTCCACTTTGGCCGTCCCCGAGGGTTGCGCGGTCCAGCGCGGAACCGGCTTATTCCAAGAGTAGAAAATCCGCCCGCGAATATAAATGCGGCGAACCGGCTTTAACCTGACAAAAAACCAAGGTATTATTGGCAGGTGCGCAATCGCAGATTCCGCCCCGAACGGGGCAACGACAAAGGCAATGATCGCAGGAACCGCAAAGGCGGCGATCGGGGCGACAGGGGCAAGCGGCGCGGCCGCAGCTTCGGCCCGAGGGACGGCAACAACAACCGCGGTTCGGAGGGCCATGGCTTCGCCGACCGGAGCCAGGTGACCCAGAGCGAGAACATGGACCAGGACCAGGGCCGCGGTCGCGGCCGGGGCCGGGAGCGGCATCCCACCGATGACTTCTTCAACCGCCTTTTGAGGCCCGGGGAAAGCAACGATTTCCTCGAGAAGACCCCATGCCCCGCCTGCGGCAAGATGCCCGCGCGGATCAAGGGACGCCTGGGGCCCACCCTCTTGCGCCGATGCCGGGCCTGTTCCCTCGTCTACATCTCGCCGCGCCTGGCCACTTCGGTCCGCGAGGAAATGCTCCGCCGGGAACCCTCCCCCATCTCCTCGGACCGCAATCTGTGGTTGCGCCACGAGATGGCGGAACGCATGGTGCGCATGCACCGGGAGATGCCCACGGTCAAGGGAATGAACAAACGCGCGGCCTCGCTCCTGGAAATCGGCTGCCGCTGGGGCCATTTCCTCCAGTTATGCCGCCCGCATTACCGCTCGGTCGAGGGGCTGGAGTGGTCCAAGGAGCGCGCCGCCTTCGCGCGCGACCGCTTCGACCTCCAGGTCTCGGCCACGGACATCTTCCGCGATCCCTGGGACGGCCGTTATAACGTCATCGCCGCGTGGGATCTGATGGAACGCGAGCCCCATCCCCTGGAATTCCTCCGCTGGGTGCATGATCACCTGGAGCCGGGCGGCCAGCTGGTGCTTTCGACCCCCAATTACAATAGCCTGTCGCGCCGGATCCTGGGCAAGCGATGGTTCTTCTTCGAACCCTCGCGGCACCTGGTCTATTTCACGCCCGCCACGCTCAAGGCCCTTCTCCGCCAGGCCGGGTTCACCGACGTCCGGATCCGCACCTCCGGCCTCTCCCCCTTGCGGGACTGGTTCAGCGACATCAACCGGGTGGACCGGGAGGACGACCCGCGGGATCAATGGCTGGAGAGCCTGCGCGGCAGGGAAGCGGTCGAATCCGCGCGCCGCGAGGGCCAGACGACCATCGGCCGGGAAACCGCCTGGAAAAAGGCGCGCAAGCGTATCGCCACCTTCCTGAGCTCCATCGTGACGTCCCCGGGATGGGGAGATGAGATGCGGGTGTACGCCAGGCGGTCGTAAGGAGGACGGATGCGCCTCTTCCGGTCGATCGATCCCGATTCCGGCCAATAAAAAAACCCCCGCCGAAGGCGAGGGCCTCATTCGAAAAAGGCGCTCCGGGTCCTACCGCTTCGCGGCTTCCTTCAACCGGTCCTTGTCCTCGTCATCACCGCTGATCTCGCGCAAGGTGACCTTGAGCTCGAACTCTTCCCGATCGACGTTCTGCATGAAGAACGCGTCGCGGGAGAAGTCCCGGGTCAGGAGGGAGCCTTGGATTTCCTCGGAACCGTCCGCGTTCGGCATGAAAATGTAGATGGCCGGCAAATCGGTCTTGCCGAAGATGTCGATATTCTCCATCAAATGGGCTTTCAGCTTGGCGTCCTTGGTGCGGTCGGCAGCGGCGCGCACCTCGGCTTCATCGGCCCGGGCGTTCATGCCGAGACCGGCAAGGGCGGCCACGGCGACGAAAACGGGCAGGATCTTCTTCAGCATAACGGCCTCCAAACGGGTATAGATAGAATAGGTTGCGGGACCTTGATTGTCAATCGCCAATCTGTCCTACAGCCAGCGTAGGGAAGGGGTTACACCCACCTCGGTTTGGACCAGGTTATGATTGGCGCGCCATTGGCCGATGGCGGCGATCATGGCTCCATTGTCCCCGCAATAGCGCCGTGCCGGGAAAAGCGCCCGGAATCCGCGTTTTTTGGTTTCGGTCTCCATCCGCGCGCGCAGGTACTCGTTGGCGGAAACCCCGCCCACCACGGCAATCGTCTGCATTTTCGTGGCAAAAAGGGCATTAATCGACTTTTTGACTAGCAAATCCACGATGGCCGATTCGAGGGAGGCGCAGATGTGGGACAGATTGTTCCGGAGATATTCCGGATCCTTGGATTCCGCGTACCGGAGCATGGCCGACTTCAGGCCGCTGAAGGAGAATTCGAAATTGTCGCGCTGGTCCAGGGCCTTGGGAAACGGTACGAAATCCCGTTTGCCGCCTACGGCCGTGCGCGCCAGGATGGGCCCGGCGGGATATCCCAGGCCCAGGATTTTCCCGCACTTGTCGAAAGCCTCCCCGGCCGCATCGTCGCGGGTCTTGCCCACCATGGTATACACCAGACCGGGTTCGACCTGGACGAATTCCGTATGGCCGCCGGAAACGACCAGGCATAGGAAGGGCGGTTCCAGGGCCGGGTCTTCCAGGAAGGCGGAAGCGAGATGCCCCTCCAGGTGGTTGACTCCCGTGACCGGCTTGCCCAGGGACCGGCCCAGGGCGCGGGCGAAGGAGGCGCCCACCAACAAGGGACCGAGCAGGCCCGGACCGCGGGTGAAGGCGATTCGATCGATGCTCCGGATGTCGAGACCGGCCTCGTCCAGGGCCAAGCGGACAATGGAATCGATTTTTTCAAGATGGGCCCGGGCGGCGATTTCGGGTACCACCCCCCCGTATTCGGAATGGATGGGGATCTGACTGTACACCTGGTTCGCCAAAACCCGCATCCCGTCGTCCACGATGCCGCAGGAGGTTTCGTCGCAAGAGGTTTCAATCCCGAGGGTTAGCACGGAACCAAGATAACATAAGCCCGGGACCGTCCCAAATACCCTATACAAAACGCCGGAATAGGGGGAAAATGGATTACCCATATGCTTTCATCCCTATTCAGCAAAACCGACCTCCTCAAGACGTTCGTGCCCCTTTCGGAAACCGGCAAGGCCTACCTGGAAATCATGCTCGTGAACGCCAAGACTTCCAAGCCCGAAGGGCGCGGATTCTTCAACGACGCGGACTTCCTCCTGGAGGCATGCCGCGGCCTGGTGGGGCGCTACAACTTCTGCCTCAGCAACTTCGCGTATACCCAGGCGCAGATCCCGACGCGGGCGTCCTATAACCAGTTCGATCGGACCCTCGGGGAATTCCCAGGGCAGGATCAGGCGCGCGTCCACTCCATCACCATGGCGATGCTCTTCAAGCCGGACCTCATCCATGAGATGTCCTTGCAGATCGGGAACGGCGGCAACGGTTCCAACGGCGGGCAGTTCCTCAACATCAGCTACCAGATCGATGCCATCCTGGGAAGGCTGGGCATCAAGAGCTACAGCCTGGATTATTTCCTCACGGGAGCGGTGGTCCGCCTTTGGGCTCCGGCCGCCCTCCAGCGCCGCCCTTTGAACAAGGGCACCCTGGTCCAGTCCACGCGCAAGCTTCTCGAGGTGCTGGAAAAGAAGATGACGCCGCAGGAGCAGAAGCATTTCGCCCTGACCGCCTCCGTATTCGGGAAGATGCACGATCCGGCCCCGGGACTGCCCGGCATGTTCTCCGGGGACGCCCCCGACAGCATGGTGGTGTCCTCTTCCGGTTCCCTGGAGCCCGGGGAGGAGACCGTGATCTCCGCGCTTTTCGAAGAGGTCTTCGAGGCCAAGAAGTCGAAGGTGGACAAGGAGACCTACGTGGCCTCCGCCAACATCCAGGGCCTGAGCCAGAACTGGCAGGAGACCCAGGAACCCCAGTACGAAAGCGCCCCCTCCCCTGGGCTGCACCATGAGAAGAATTATTCCTCGGACAAGGGCGGATACCAGGACATGCAGCCCCGCGAGGGCATGCGCGAACTGGTGACCTGGTTCCAGAACTACACCCAGGGGAAATGGCGCTGGCCCCTGTATTCGGCGGCGTTCAACAAGATCCACCAGGGCGCGGGCTGCGGCGAGATGATGCTCCTGCAATGCGATCCCTTCGCGAGCGAGCTCGGATTCCAGTTCCTGATGCAATGCGCCGAGGGTTTCGCCAAGGAAGGCACCGGCCAGGTCCTGATCTTCTCGAAGAAGCGGAGCATAGGCGACCTCGCCATGTCCTCCCTGTCCCGCCATTACCGCGGCAATCCCCTGGCGGGCAAGCCACCGGGCGGAACCCCGGAGGCCGCCGTGCTGGCCAAGGCCTTCGACGCCCTCTTCCCCAACCCGCTCCAGCTGGCCCCGTGCGGCCGCGGCGACGGCCTGGACCAACTGCTGAAATACCTGGAGCATGATTACCTGCCCAAGCAGCGCAAGCGCGGCAACGCCCTCATGCCCCTGGCCATCGTCATCGACAACGTGGACGAATTCGCCGGCGAGAACCGGGCGGAGACCTTCCGCGGCCTGTCCCAGATGAAGATGCGCTTGCGCGAGTTCAACGGTTCCCTGTGGGTTACCCGCATGGGGACGGCCGCCGAATGCGCCGCGGACGAGTGCGTGAGCCTTGCCGATTACCTGCTCGTGCTCGACAACGACGGCTCGCGCGAAGGTTCCGCCAAGGGCGCCGAAGCCCATTCCCGCGCGCGCCTGCCCAAAGCTTCCGAATGGGAAGCGGGCTTCCACGTGGATCTTTCAGTGGCCAAGATCATGCAGGAAATCTCCCTGGCCAAGATCCATTTCCAGGCCCACGGTTCCCATCGCCATTTCCAGGGGCATTACGTGTACCATCGCCCCAGCTTCCTCTTCAAGGAAATCAATCCGGCCCCGCAGGGAGCGGCCCATGCTCCGCCGGGAGCGTCGGTGTCGCAGGGATTGCAGCCCGGATGACCGGGGGCCGTTCCCGGCCCCACAGGGTCCACCCCTCTTTTCTACTTTTTCATGGGTCACATGAAAAACCAAATCGGCTATCTCCTTCTTGAGGCCTTCCGGGGCTTCCGCTCCGACAAATTCCTGTCCGTAACCTCCGTGATAACCATCGGGATCTGCACCTCCGTTTTCGCGGGGCTTTTGCTGGCTTTCGTCCTGGTCTGGTCCCTGGGCGGCGGGGGCGCGTCGGACAGCGTCATCCGCGTCTTCCCGGGCCCAAAGTACGAAGGGCAGGCCGCCTTGGACGGATTGGAATCCCGGCTCCATCGCCTGCAGGGGGTGGATTCCATCGTATTCGTCAGCAAGGACGACGCCCTCGAGGAGTTCAAGCGCGATTTCGGCGACGAGATGATCCGCTCCCTGGATTGGAACCCCCTGCCCCATTCCTTCCTGATCTACCCGTCCATCGGCTACCGCTCCTCGTCCCAGAACAAGCTCCTGCTCGGCCGCATCCGCCAGTTCGAAGAGGTGGAGGAGGCGAGCGCGAACTCCCTATACCTCGCGTGGCTCGACAAATGGCGCATCCCCGTCGCGGGAGGCTCGTCCCTGTTGATGTTGCTCGTGGCCGGCGCCCTGTCCCTGATCATCCACAACGCGGTGAAACTCAACCTGTACTCCCGGCGCATCCTGGTGGAGAACATGAAGTATTGCGGGGCCGGGCATTTCTTCATCCTCGCCCCGTTCCTGCTGGAAGGCCTGCTGCTGGGGATCCTCGGCAGCCTGATCGGGGTGGCCTCCCTGGCCTTCCTGCTGGCGCTTTCCAGGCTCATTTCCGTGAATATCGCGGCCCAGGTCCCATTCCTCGGATGCGCCCTTTCCCTCATGGGGGCCACCGCCGGCATCGCCGCCATCGCGAGCGCGCGGACGGTGCGGGCGTTCCTGCGCGGTCATAACGTTTAGAAGTATTCCGCGATATGCAAATTGAGAATTGCGGATTGAAAGCCGGAGCCCCTGCCCCCAACCCACGGGCCGGGAATGGAACCCGCGCCCGCATGATCTGGACCCGGATGCGCCCGCTCTTTCTATCGGCCGTTTTCGGTTTCCAATTATCGATTTGCGTAATACCGGTTTCCGCCTCGGATAAAAAGGATTTCGATCGCGAGATCGCGCGGCAGAAAAGGGAGCTCGACGATCTCCGCGACAGGCTGCAGGCCGAGCAGAAGGAACTGGAGCAGCTCCGCGAAAAGAAGGTCTCGGCCCTGGGTACGCTGGAGAAGATCTCCGGCAACATCAAGCATACCGAGCAGTACCTGTCCAAGCTGGAAGCCACCGAAGAAACCTTGAACAAATCCCTGGGCGCGGTGCGCCAGGACATGTCCGATATCGAGAACCGCATCCAGGAGCGGAACGCGGTGATGGCCAAGCGGGTGCGGACCCTGTTCATCACCGGGGGCCCGGATCGCATGGTCCTGATGGGCTGGGAGTCCGGGCACGGGGACTTCATGCGCAAGGTCTTCTTCATGAAGCGCGTCCTGAGGTATGACCGGTCCCTGGTGGAGGCGGGCCGGGAGGATGCGGCCCTGAAACGGCGGGCCGCGGAAAAGCTCGACGGCCGCATCGCCGAACTCGATTCCTTCCGGGCCCATAAGTCCAAGGAGAAGGAAACCTACAACCGCGCCCGCAAGGAGCAGGAAAGGCACCTGTCGGAAATCCAGTCCGATGAGACCTCCAAGCAGGAGGCCCTTAAGGAACTGGAGGAGAATGCGCGCCTCATCACCGAGATCATCGCGGCCCTGGAAAAGCGGCGCAAGGAGGAAATGGCCCGGAACAAGAAGGCCACGGTGCTGGAGTCCGGTTCCAGGTATTGCCTGCCGGTGGAGGGGGAAGTGGTCTCCAAATACGGGCTGCAATACCACAGCACCCTCAAGACCACCACCAAGAACCTGGGCATCGAGATCCGAGGGACCCCGGGAACCCCGGTGCGGGCGGCCGTCAGCGGAGAGGTGGCCCTCATCACCCGCATCCCCGGCTACGGTATGGGCGTGATCATGGACAATGGTTCGGACATCTTCACCATCTACGCCAACCTGGCGGGCATCAAGGTGCGCCAAGGGGATAAGGTGAAAACCTGCCAGGACCTGGGCACCGTATCGGTCGAAGCGGGCCAGGTCTATTTCGAGGTGCGCAAAGGCACAAAAACCCTCGACCCTTCCGCTTGGCTCAAATCCGGCGGGAAGTGACCCCGCCCACCCCCCAGGGCCTTGCCCTCTCGTCCCCGGCCGGCCGATTACTAAATTCAAATAGGTAGGGGATTACTCCCTTGGTACGCCTTTTCCCGCCCAACTTCGCAGAATCCGGGGACCCCGAAATGCAATTCGCCTTCAGCCGAACCCAGGGATTGGACGAGGCCAAATCCTTCCTGTCCCAAGCCATTTCCTCCGGTAAATTCCCCCATGCCCTGCTCGTGCACGGTCCCGAAGGCGTGGGCCAGAACGCCCTGTTGCTGGATCTGGTGGATATCCTCCTCTGCGACTCCGCCGAAATCCGCCCCTGCGGCAAATGCCCCGGGTGCCTGGGCCGCCAGCGGAACAATCTGGACAACCTCATCTTCCTCATGCCCATCGAAAAGAAGGACAAGGCCGCGGACAAGGGCGGCGACGGGGAGATGGAAGATGCCCAGGTGGACGAGCTGACCGAAAGGGCCAAGGACTTCCACGCGGATCCCTATGGGTTCGCGCGCAGCGAAAAGGGCAACCTCAACGTAGGCCAGATCCGCGGGATGCAGGCCCGCCTCTCCTTCGCGGAAGCCTCCCAGCGCCCGCGCATCGTGGTCATCCTGTGGGCGGAAACCATGGCGGCCCCGGCGGCCAACACCTTGCTCAAGACCCTGGAGGAACCGCCGGCCAACACCTACTTCCTCCTCTCCAGCGACGATCGCAGCGTGCTCCTGCCCACCATCCTGTCCCGCTGCACCCAGCTCCCCATCTTCCCCATGGTACCGGAAGCCTTGCGGGCCGTGCTGGCCGCCAAAGGCAAGGTCTGGGGCATGGAGGTCCCGCCCGAGCGCCTCATCCCCTTCGCGGAGGGTTCGCCCGGGGTCCTGCTCGCGCTCCACCGTAACGGGGGCGAGACCCTATTGGAGGAAGCCGGCCGGTTCCTGGACGCGGCCCTGCGCGGGGACTGGGCCGGATTCTCGGATTACCTGGACGATTCGGACGCTTTCGCGGACCTGCAATCCGCCTCCCGCCTCCTGCACTTCCTGCTGCGCACCATCCGCCTGTTCCACCGCCTGGAGGCCATGGAAGGCCCCGCCGCCTACGCGGATTCCGCCAGCAGCGTCGGCTACGCCTGGACCCGCAAGGCATTGGAACGCCAGGGCCTCGATCCTTCCCTGGCCGCCGTTATCGGCCCGATGGAGTGCGCGCCGGATCTGATGGCCTTCACGGCCTGGATCGAAGACACCCTTTCGGCGGTGCAGTCCTACGCCAAGCCCAAGGTGGCGGCCCTGGGATTGTACCTGGAATTCGCCACCAAGCATCCCCGCAAGGAGGGCCAGCCATGCTGAAACGCCCCGTCGTACCGGCCATCATCGTCAAGCCGGAGGCATCGACCCATCCCTTGCGGGAGCGGCTCTCCAAGGATATCAACGGTCCCGCCTTCGTGGCCGATCTGCTCCTGCAGCGCGGCATCGAAGAGAAGGAACAGGCCAGGGATTTCTTCCTGGCCGCCCTGGGCAAGTCCCAATCCGAGACCGGCGGCCCCGGCATGCTGGGGATGGACAAGGCCCTGGAGATCCTGCGCGCGGCGCATGCTTCCGGGGAAAAGGTGATCGTCCACGGCGATTACGACGTGGACGGCGTGACCGCAACCGCCCTCCTCTACCAGGGGCTGAAACAGTGCGGTCTGAACGTGGGCTGGTTCCTGCCCAACCGCTTCCAGGAGGGCTACGGCATCAGCTACGCCAGCGTGGCCAAGCTGAACGAGCAGGGGGCCAAATGGCTCATCTCCGTGGACACGGGCATTTCCGCCGTCGCCGAGGTGGCCAAGGCCAAGGAACTGGGCATCGGCGTCATCATCACCGATCATCACCAATCCTCCGGCGAACTGCCGCCGGCCGATGCCATCATCAATCCCAACCAGCCGGGATGTCCCTATCCCAACAAGGGCCTGTCCGGCGTGGGCGTGGCCTACAAACTCCTGAACGCCCTGATGTTGTCCCTCAAGGGCGAGACCGCGGAACGTTTCCTCGATCTGCTGGCCCTGGGCAGCCTGGCGGACAACGTGCCGCTCGTGGGCGAGAACCGCCGCCTGGTGAAGGCCGGTCTCAAGGCCATGTCCACCTCCCCGAACATCGGCGTGCGCGCCCTGATGGAACGGGTGGGCGTGGATCCCAATCGCCTCTCGTCGGGGGAAATCCTCTTCAAGGTCACGCCCATGCTGAACGCCATGGGACGGATGGGCAGCCCGGAGATCAGCGCGCGGCTCCTGCTTTCGGAAACGCCGGAAGAGGCGGCAAGCTACCTGGACCAAATGGTCAACGAGAACAACAAGCGCAGGAAGCTCGATCAGGGCATCACCGAGCATGCCGTGCGCATGGTTGACGCGGATCCCTCCTTGTCGTCATCCGGTTGCCTGGTGGTGGCCTCGACGGAATGGCATGAGGGCGTGATCGGCATCGTGGCCGCGCGCATGGTCGAGCGTTACCGGCGCCCGGCCTTCGTCCTGGCGATCGACGCGGAGAAGGGCCTTGCCAAGGGCAGCGGCCGCACCCTGACCGGATTCAACCTGCACAAGGCCCTCGGCGGGGCGGCCGGGCTCCTGGAGAAGTGGGGCGGCCATTACCATGCCTGCGGCCTCACCATCAAGGCGGAGAACATCGACGCCTTCCGCGACATCATGAACGCCGCGGCCGCCGAACATCTCGCCGAAAACGATTTCGTGCCGCGCATCGCCCCCACCGTGGAAATCCCCCTGGATCGCCTCAACGAGGAGAACATGCTCTGGCTTCAGCGCTTCGAGCCGTTCGGGCCGCTCAATGAATCCCCGCTCTTCTACAGCGAGGAGGTCGAACTGCTCTCCCAGCCCAAGGTCGTAGGGGACAAGCATCTCAAGTTCATGGTGGGGACGCCGACCGCGCGCTTCGACGCCATCGGCTTCAACCTGGGTTACCTACGCGAGTACGTGATGGAACGGACGAGGATCGGCAAGATCGCCTACTATCCGGAGTGGAACACCTTCCGCGGCGAACGGAAAATCCAGCTCAGGGTAGTGGCATTGGAATAGGGAGGCGCCGGAGCGCCGGGGATGCTTGCGGAATCCGAGGCCTCGGGGCTTCGGATGAGGACCGGCGCCGAACGGCGCCGGGAGGGACTTCAATCCGGGACGGTTTCCAGCTGGCGGGACGGACGCAGGGAGGTTTCCTCCACGTTCATCTCCAGCACGGATTCGCCGCGGGTCTTGCGGTACTCCGTACCCCAGTCGCACAACTGCTCGAGCACGGGCTTCAAGGACCAGCCGGTTTCGGTCAGGCTGTATTCAACCTTGGGGGGGACTACGGGATAGACCTTGCGGCTCACGAGTCCGGACTCTTCCAGATCGCGGAGCTCTTGGGTCAGCATTTTCTGGCTGATCCCGCTGACAAGGCGCTGCAACTCACCGAAGCGTTTTACCCCGCCTTCTTTGAGATGCCAGAGGATGATGACCTTCCACTTGCCCCCGATGACGGACAGGGCGGTGGTTACGGGACATTTGAGCATATTAGTCTGCATAATTCAGATTTCCGATTCGAGCCTTATGGATGGAAAAATACGATACGGTGGAAAATATAGTTACTGTAAGATTAAAAACGTGAACGGGTCCATTTAAGGGCCATTTAAAGGCGATTCGAACCGGAATGCGCATTCCTGGGGCAATTTTGAGGGGAATCCCGAGCCCGCCTACCCTTCCGCGCCGATTCTCTGGGCGCCCGCCGCTATTACTCCTAACTTTCGCGCGATGACGTCCACGCCCATGCGCCTGACCTGGGCGGAAACCCGGCGCAAATGCGCCCATATGGCGGCCTTTTGGCCCGCCTTTTTCCTTCCTTGGATGACCCCGCTCCAGGCCCTTGGCGTAGCCTTCCTCCTGGTCCTGATGAACGTGTTCATCCTGCCTTGGGCGGCGAAGGGACTCTACCGGGCCGAGGCCACCGGCATGGGCGCCCTGGAGATCGTCCTATACCCTTCCGCCTTGATGGCGTGCACCGCCGCTTTCGGGTACGCCGGGACGGGCACGGGGAAACCTGCATGGTACCTGCCCTTGGGCGCGGCCTGGTTCGCGCTGGCCTTCGTGGACGCGGGCATCGGATTCGCCTGCCGCATCTTCCCATCCGGTCCGACCCTTCCTTGGAATCCCCGCAAGCCCATCCTCGCGGTGGCGCTCGGGATCCTGGCGTCCCTGCTGCCCGCGTATTTCCTGGCCCGCCTGGCGCTGCCTCCCCTACCGCCATCCGGCTGGATGGCCCTTGGCGCGCTCATCCTGATCGCCGCATGCGCCGAGACCTCGTGGTTCGGCGTGGCCGACAACCTGGTCATCCCTTTTTCCCTTTGCGTCCTGATCCCGCTCATCCCCAATCCGCTTTTCCCATACTCCCTATCCGGTCCGGCCCTTCCCGTGCCGGCCTGGCACGCCGCGCACGCATCGGTCTGGCTCCCGATCCTGGCACCGGCGGTTTTCGGTGCGGCGGCCTACGTGGGGGGCATGCTCACCTTCGGCGGCTCGATACTGGGCGCCATCATGGCCTTGCTCCTGATCCTGGCCCAGCCTTGGCTTTTCGCCTTCCTCGGCGGATTTTTCGTGTTGGGCAATCTCGCCACCCGATTCGGTTTCGCGCGCAAGCAGGCCCGCGGTATCGCCGAGGCCCGGGGAGGCCGGCGCGGCGCCGCGGAGGTCTTCGGCGCCATGGGCATGGCCGCCTGGATGACGCCGCTGATCCATCTGACGGCTTCGGCGGAAACAGGCATGGGAATACCGTCGGACCGGAATTTCCACCATGCCTTGCTCGTCTGCGTAGCGCCCCTGGTAGCCAAGACCATGGATACGGTTTCCTCCGAAATCGGGAAGGCCCTGGGCGGCCGGACCCTTTCCCTACGCACCCTGCGATTGGTGGCGCCCGGCACCGAAGGCGGCGTGTCCCTGGCCGGGACCTTGGCCGGCCTTGCCGCGGCCGGATTGATGGCCGCGGCGATTTTGCCGCTGAGATGGGGCGGGTGGCCGGAGGTGGAGGCGCTGATGGGCATGGCGGTGCTGGCCAACCTGTTCGAATCCTACTGGGGGGAATACGCCTCCCGGCGCGATATGGATCAGGGGCCCCATACCAATGTGCTCATGACCCTGGTCGCGGCCGCGGCGGCCTGGTTATGGTGGTTCGGGCTCGCCCGCGGCGGCTTGTAATTACTCCGCTTCTTTTTGTGGATTCCCGCCGTTTTTCGCGGCCTCCGTTGTCCGTCAGTCAACGAAATGCCCCATTTTCCGCCTTGGGCCATGATCCTACCGGCGGCTTTTGGCGTTAGATTAGGGTCGGGTTGGTGGCTCCGCGTCGCGGGGCCGATCCTTTTTTTGAGCAAAGGGTGTGGGGGATGTCATTCAATCGTAAATCCGTTCTTTCCATGGCGGCCATTCTACTGGGGACCTCGGGTTGGGCCGCGGCCCAGCCGGCGAATACCCTGACCGCGGCCGAGAAGAAGGCCGGCTGGATCCTATTGTTCGATGGGCAGGACAAAAACGCCCATTGGCGAGGCGGCGAAACCGGCACCCAGGCGAATCCCTGGTCCGTGGAGGATTCCTCCATGAGAACGGTCAATACCTACAGCTTCCTGTGCACCAAGGCTTCGGACCAATTTTCCAATTTCGAATGGCAGGCCGATTGGAAGCTGGCCAAGAGCGCGAACAGCGGGCTTTTCATAAGGGTCGTAACGAGCACCTACAATGACGGGTACGAGTACGCCATCCTGGACGACGCATACGGCGGCGACCGCGTGGAAGTCAGCAAGAACCCGGCGGACAAGCTTCCCAGCGGGAAGATGGCTTACATCAAGAGAAGCGGCTCGATTTACGACCTGTATCCCACGACCAAGAACGGAGTCCTGGGAGGCCAGTATTACGACAGCACGGCCGCGAAGCCTTTCGGCCAATGGAATCACGGCGTGATCTGGGCCGAAGGCAATTACATCGAACATTATCTGAACGACCGCAAGGTCGTGGTCGCCGAAATAGGCACTCCCGAATGGGTGGCCCGTTTCAAGAACAGCAAGTGGAATGTCCCTTCCCTTTCCGTCGACCAGTGGGCGAGGAATCCCAAAGGATCGCTTTGCCTGCAAGCGCATGGGGGCGGCGATGAGGGCCTCGTCTGGTTCCGGAACCTGAAGGTCCGTCCTTTCACCTTGGGCGACACCCTGGTCAGTCCCTCGGTATCCCCGAACGGCGGCAATTTCTCCGGCTCGGTGAAGGCGGGGCTGGAAGTCGCGATTACCGGCGCGGTCATCCACTACACCGTCGACGGATCTGAGCCCACCGAGGCCTCTCCGGTCTATTCGGATTCCATCGCCATCAGCGCGACCACGACCTTGAAGGCCAGGACCTTCAGGCCTCGCTTCAAGGGCAGCAGCACCACGGTCGCCGTATTCACCAAGGGCGGAACTTCCATCGGGACCAAGGACCTGTCCCCGCTTCCCGATGCCGACCTGTCCCCGATCAACGGCGGCTTCCTGATCCGGAATACCCATGCCGACGCGTTCCGCGCCGAGGTCCTGGACGTGAAGGGAATGGTCGTCGCCCGCTTTTCCATGCGGGAGAACATGCCCGAGCATTCGGTCACCGGCCTGGAAAAAGGCGTGTACCTGGTGAAGCTGCAGCGGGCGAATCAGCTGCAGGTGCGGAAAATCGCTTTGCAATGAACCGCTGCGACGCGGGGTCTATGGCCTCGCGTCTCCGGCCGGTCGCATCCAACTGTTAGGTCCGGAATATAAGCCCGCCCTAAGGGCCATCCACCCCGTTCAGCTTCACCTTCGCCCCCGGCATGATCTCGAAGCCGGCCATGTCCCCTTGCACCGTTCCGTCGATATCCACGCGCGCCCCATCCTCGATGTGGCCTTGGCGCGCTTTGACGCCGACGCTGTCGGGAACGGTGTTTCCGCTCAGGGTCAATCCCTTGGCATTTACGCGTGCGCTGCCGCCGATCCACAGCCCTCCCCCGGACGAAGCTCCCAGGCTATTGTTGCCGGTGATGGAGCAATTGGTCAGGGTGGCCTTCATGTCCGCTTCGATGACCAGGGCGCCCTTGTCCGCCGCGGAGGCGCCTTCGATGCGCGTATTGGTGAGATTGAACGAATCCCCTTTGGCCCCTGCGATCAGGACCGGAGCGGCGCCGCCGGCGTTCAAGACCCAGCAATTGCGGACGGTATTGCCTTCCGCGCTGGAGATGGCTCCGCCCAAGGAGGTGATTTTCAGGCCGTCGAGTACGGACGCGAGGCCCGGCATAGACACCGCATGGGAATTGGCGGCGTTCGAAGCGTTGATCACGGTCTTGAGATCGGCGAGCCCGCGATCGGCGATGCTCTTGCCGGAGCCGTCCGGATTGAAGCCGCCGTAGATTTCCACCCGGGCGGGAACCGTCATGGGGGACGCGCTGGTATAGTCGCCATCGGCCATCCATACCGTTGCGCCCTTGGCGCCGACCGGCGAGGCCAGGGCCTGGGACAGATCGCCGAAGGCGTCCTTCCAGGAAGTGCCTTTGCCGGTGAAACCCTGGCGGACGAACAGGGTATTGGGGCGCTTGAATACGGTAACGGTCGCGGCCGCGCTCTGGTTGCCGGCCGCGTCCAAGGCGGTAAGGCTGACGACGTGGTCCCCCGCGGGGAAGGCGATGGTCGCAACGGTCCAACCATTGCCCGAAAGCGCCGCCGAGCCGCCGCCCAGGCCGGGGACCGACCATGTGACCGAGGCGAGGCCGTTCTCCTCGGCGGCCGTACCCGTAACGGCGGGGTCGACGGAGGAGATGGCGGATTCCGCATCGGGTCCGGTGATCGAAAGGACGGGAGCGGTCCTGTCCACGGTAACCTGGAAGCTACCCGAGGGGGACCAGTTCCCGGCCGAGTCGAGCTCCGAAACGTAGAGGACGGCCTTCCCCTCGGCCAGATCGGAGGCCCCCGCGTAAGCCATGGAGGTCAGGGTGTCGAACCAGGATCCTTCCTGCCACCCGATGCGGAAGGTAGCGATACCGCCCTGGCCCCGGCTCCAGGTCCATTGGGGATTGCGGGTGGGGCCCGCGGTGCCGCTCACCGCGGGGGCGGCGCCGGCGACGCTCTTGCGGATGACGATGACGGAATCCGCGCCGCGGTTGCCCGCGCTGTCGAAGGCTTCCCGGCGGATCTGGATGACGCCGTCCGAAGGGAGGGACTCGACGGCCTGGAGGGCCTGTTCCTGGCCGTCCAGGGTCCATTTGACCGCGATGGAGGGCGCGTTGGTATAGATTCCGGTCAGGGGGCTGAGGATCTTCACGACGGGAGGAGTGAGGTCGATGCGTACCGTCCCGCTTCCGGCGGCGGACCAATTGCCGGCCTCATCCCGCTCCTGGACATAGAGGACATGCGTTCCCTCCGGGAGATTGCGCGGAGGCGTGAACACGGAATCCAGGACATCGATCATGGGCGCGGCAGGGTCCGGATTGTCCAGGCGGACGCGGTAGATGCCGCTGCCCTCGCCCCCGCTCGTCCAGGTCCAGCGCGGCAAAGGGGTGTTGCTCAGGGCGGCGACGGAAACGCGGGGCGCGAGAGGCGCCCGGGTATCGCGGAATACCGTCACGGAATCCGTGCCGTTGTTCCCGAGGGAATCCCGCCACGACCTGCGGATCACGTTCGGCCCCTCGGCCTTGAGGATCTCGGTATTCTCGGCGGCCTGCAGCTGATCCCCCACCGTCCACTTGACCGCCACCACGGTGTCCCTGACGATGAGCCCGCTCACGGGAGCCAGGATGGCCACGTCCACCAGGCGCACGGAATCCGCGATGACCAGGGTGAGGGTCAGCTTGGAGGAGAGGGGCGGTTTGTGGGAATCGGAGGCGGTGATGACGCATTCCTTCTGGCCCGCATCGCGGAAGCCCGGCGTGAAGGACCATTTCATGGCGGCCTTGTCCACGGTCCCGTTGGTCGCCGTGAATTCGACTCCATCCTTCTCATTGTCCCCCTGGAAGAGCGGCGCGAGGTCCAGGGTCATCTCGCGGCCTTCCTGGCCTTGGAGGCTGGCGGCGTTCGTCTTCCATACGGGCGCGCTGTTCGAATCCTGGACCGTGATGCGCGCCGAAAGCTGGCCGGTTTCCGAAGGCGCGCCATTGTCCTTGGCCCGGAACACCAGATCCGAAAAGGTGGTCTCGCCCGAACTGACGCACTGGAAGGACGGGGTGAAGGTGAGGATGCCCGTCTTGGTATCGTAGCTGCCTTGGCCGAAGCGCGACCAGGGCGTATTGGAGAGGGCCTGCAAGGTCACCGCATCCCCGTCCGGATCGGAAGCGATCACGCGAAGGCTGATGGTCTTGCCCTCCTTGATCCTGAATACCGTACCGGTGGCGGGCGAGGCGAAGGATATCGAAGGGGGACGATTGACCTTGCCCACGGTGATGGTGAGGATCTGCTCTTCGACCCCGCCTGACGTGTCCATGACCGCGATGCGGAACCGGTAATTGCCCTTGGCGGAACCGGGATAGAATCCGATGACGATGGAATCACCGCCCGTCACGACCTCGATGGCCTTCTTGCCGTCCGGGAACAGGGCCCGCAGGCTATCCAGGTTGGGGATGGAGAAATGGATGGGATCGCCGTCCTCATCCTTGCCGCGAAGCGTAATGGCCTTGCTCTCCCCCTCCAGCATGCTGATATCGTGCAGGCCCAGGCCGATGGTGGGCGCATGGTTGATCCCGGAATTGGAATGGCCGTTGGTGTTGACCGTATCCTTGGGCCCGGTCGCATTGTCCCCCTCACCTATCCCAAGTTGATCGCAATTCCAGAACAGCAGGCCGATAAGGGCCGTGAGGAAGATGCGGTAGATCGGTTTCGCCATGATAGCCCAGCCTTTGGATTGGACGC
Source organism: Fibrobacterota bacterium (assembly GCA_028287465.1). Classification (GTDB taxonomy): domain Bacteria; phylum Fibrobacterota; class Fibrobacteria; order UBA11236; family UBA11236; genus Chersky-265. The sequence continues at coordinate 35,496 of JAQBPO010000094.1, read as the reverse complement.
TTGATACCCTTGAACCGCCTGAATCCGGCTCAAGGGGAAAAAAGATTCGTAGCGTCCCCTTTACAACCTTCCCGGAAGCCGACATACGGCACGAATTCCGCCGGAACGCGGCGATTTGATCCGATCCCGGAAAAACGTTGTTTGATGGCATGGAACGGGGTTTGACGGCGGATTGGCGCAATCGCGCCATGGTATCGGGCCTGGTAGGCGGTCTGGCGATGGCCAGTTACCTGATGGCCGTGCTGGGAATCCTGGGGCAGGGATTCTTCACCCCGATGAACCTGGTAGCGGCGGTGTTCCCGCCCTTCCGCCCCGTTTTGTCCGGATTCCATCCCGCGGCGGCCTTCATCGGAATGGCCATCCACCTGGGGGTCGCCACCCTTTGGGGACTGGTCCTGGGAACCCTTCAAAGGAAGGCGCTGCCGGACCTTTTCAACGGGACCTGGTCGCAATCGGCCGTAGGATTGGCGCTGGGTTTCATCGCCTGGATGACCACGGGACTCCGGATCGGTCCGGCCATCGATCCCGCCCTGGGTTTCCTTCCGGCCTCGCACGCCTTCATCGCCCATCTGGTCTTCGGGATCGCCACGGCGACCGTGCTCTGGGCCTGGGCCGGATCCGCTCCCGCCCTTCGCGCACGGCCCGGACCCCTGCGGCAGGGCGGCGGATTGGGCGTATCCACGCGTTGACGCGGCGCCTTGGGCTTAAAGCTTCTTGAACCGGCCGGACAGATCCTTGATCTGCTTTTCCTTGCGCTCCAGGTTCACCGGATCCGCTTTCGCCTCGGGCGCCGACCCGACCGCTCCGGCTTTGCCTGATTTGCCGGACATCCGGTTCAAATGCAGTTCCAATTGCAATTCGGCCTCGGCCTTGGCGGCCCAGGGCAAGGGTTTGTCGAGCGCGTCGAGGGACGCGCGGATTTCCGCGGGCAGGCCCGTTACCGCCTGGCCGTAACCGGTGAAGCGGGCGCAGAACCTGTCCCGCAGGGCCTTGGCCCCTTTACGGATGCGTTCGCCGGCGGCGCGGGATTCCTTCCAGGCCGAAACCATTTCCGCCTCCCCGCCCTGCCAGATCCAGGCGTCCTTGGGGGCAGCGCCCGGGCGCAAGTCCGCCGGCAGCCTGCCGAACAGCACATGGGAAGCCCAGGCGGCATGATAGGGTGAGAGCAGCATCTCCTCCCATTCCGGAAAGGACACGACTTTGCCGAGCAGATCCGGAATGGCGGCTTTGGAGTCGATCGGAGGCTGGGCGAAGAAACGGAACCAGGCCTGGAAGGATTGCCGGGACACCAGGGCCGCGCCCAGGCACAAGGCCGCTCCGGCCCAGGCCGAGGACTCGCCGCCGCGCGCCGCCTGGCCCAAGGCCGCCAGGTTCGCCTGTCCGAGGGCCGCCAGATTCTTGACCTGGGTCCCGGGTTTCGCCAAAGACGCGGGACGCGGAGGGGGCAAATCCTTCTCCGCCCGCGCCAGGGCTTCGCCTCCGTATTCGGCGAGATAGAGCGAGGGCAGACGGGTGGCGGACAGGAATTCCCGCAGCTCCGCGGTTTCCCTGCGCAGACGCTCCGGCGCGTTCCAGGCGTCCAGCAGCGCCTGTAGGCGCCTGGCGAAAAAGGCCGAGAGCGCGGCCAGGGCTTTGCCTTCGGCGCCGGGAGGCTTTGGATTGAAGTCCGCCTTCCCTTGGGCCAGGCGTACGTGGAAAGCGGCTTCGCCGGCATCGGCGGACCAACCGCAGGCACCGTGACCCTTGGGATCCTTGTGGGTGCGGCCGGAGGTGTTTAGCCCGGAGGAGTTCTGGCTCGAAGGGTTCTGGCCGGAGGCGCTTCCGGCCCGGGCGGACGCCGCGAGGGGATCCGGGCCGAACCACAGGTTCCGCCAGGGTAACGCCGGGGGTACCCGGCCCTGGTCGGCGAGGACGGCCGGGGCCCATTCCTCCCAGGTCCTGCCGGAAGGGTTTTCGCCGAGGAGGAGCCGGCGCGCGGCCGCGAAGCATTCCCCTTCCCCGAAGGCCGGATCGATGTGCATCAGGAAGCGCCTGCCCGTGGCGGCGCGCACGAAGACGTGGACCTGCAGATGGGACGGCCATACCGTGGGCAAGGTCAGGGCGGAAGAAGCGGTATCCGGGCGGGCGGCCAGCACCTGGGCCAGGGCCGCGGCGGGGGAAAGGCCGGAAAGGTCCCTCTCCCATTCCGGGACCAGATCCGCCAGGGCCTGGCGGGCGGCTTGCGCCGCCTTGGCGCCGAGACGCTCCAGGCAGAATTCCCAGATCCACTTCCGCCATCCCGGTATGCCGTGGAAAAGGGCGGGCACCGACAGGGCGGCCAGGCCGTCCGCGTCCGTCTCGATGGAAATCCCGTCGACGGGGTCGCCGAAATCGAAGCGGTAACCCAGACGATACGTGGCGGGACCGGAGCGCAACCGCTCGGGGAAGATCCGGTGGAGACCGTGGGTCGCGGGGGTTTCCTTCCCACCGGCGGATTCCGCCAAGGCGGCCCAGACCGCCCAATCCCCGCCGGCCAGGGGCCCGGCCCAATCCTGGAGCGTGAAGGAGAGGGCGTTTTCCCCGGCCTCCTGGAGGAACCGCTGCAGGCCGATGCGGGACGCGACCCCTGGCGCATGGCTTTGGTACCAATGGGCGTGGGTCTCCTCGTCCGGCATCAGCCCGCGCACGCGCGCCTTGCTCTCCAGGGATACCAGGGATTCCAGCACCTTGAGGTTCGCCTCCCGGAAAGGGAAGGGCGCGCCCGAACCGTCGCGCACCACGCCCTCGCGCCAGAAGATTTCCGCGCATTCCTCCGGCGCCACCGATTCATAATTGACCCGGCGGTCCTGGCGGATGGCGAAGCCCTTGTAGGTCACCCGCTCCAGGGCTTCCACGAATCCGCGTTCGGGATTCCAGGCGATGTTGGCGTAGGTCCGCTTGCAGGCGTCGGGCGCGATCTCCTCGACCCAGGCCGGCTTGATCTCGGCGGCGCGGTAGATGTAGACGCGGGACGTCTGCCGGATCTCCCCGGCCACGATCCATTCCGGCTTCCGCTTGGCCAGGGCCGAGCCCGGATGCAGGAAAGCCTCCTTGTCGCCGGCCAGGCGGTAGCTCACGTCCTCGGGTTTCTTGCGGCCCAGGAAGGGCAGGAACCCTGCCAGGATGGCCTTGTGCATGGCATCGGCGGAGCCCTCGTCGAATTTCACCTGGGCCGGATCCAGGTTCACCTTAAGGAGGCGGCAGAACTGATCGGTCAGGTCCATCCATTCCCGCACGCGGTTGTAGGACAGGAAGTTCTCCACGCACAGGGCGCGCAGTTTTCGTTGGGTGAAGCGATCGCCCCAGTTGCGGTGGATCCACACCCACATCGCCAGCACCCCGAGGAAGTCCGAACGCGGATCCTCGAACCGGCGGTGCAGACCCGTGGCCTTGCCCTTCTCGGGCTCCTCGCGGGGGACGATGCGCGGATCCTGGATGGTGATGCCCGCCGCGATGATCAGGGCGGGCTGCACCACGTTGAATTCCTCGGCCTTCAGGAGGATCTTGCCGATCGCCACGTCCACGGGCAGGCGGCTCAGCTTGAGTCCTTCCGCGGTCAGGCGCGCGTCCGAGCCCGGTCCGTCCACGGCTCCCAGTTCATGCAATTGGCGGAAAGCGCCCTTGAGGGCCGCGGGGGCGGGCGGATCCGGGAACGGGAAGGTGTCCACGTCCAGCCCCAAAGCCAACAGGTGCAATACCACGTTGGCCAGGTTGCTCCGCAGGACTTCCGGTTCCGTGAACGGGATGCGTTCGTTGAAGTCCGCCTCCGAATAGAGCCGCACGCACGTGCCCGGTTTCACGCGCCCGGCGCGGCCGGCCCGCTGGCGCGCGCTGGCCTGGGAGATGCGCTCGATGGGCAGGCCCTGGATCTTGGTCTGGGCATGGTACCGGGAGATGCGCGCCAGGCCCGTGTCCACCACGTACCCGATTCCCGGGATGGTCAGGGAGGTCTCGGCGATATTGGTGGCCAGGATGATCTTGGGACGGCCGCCCTCGGCGAACACCTTCTTCTGCTCTCCCGGAGGCAGGCGGCTGTAAAGCGGCAGGATGGCGAAGTCCCGGCCCATGTCCTTCTCCAGTTCGCGCTGGAGCTCGTTGATTTCCTTTTCCGTGGGCAGGAAGGCCAGCAGGTTGTCCGGCCGGCGGCCCTGCAGCTCCCGGATGGCGATGGCGGCGGCTTCCACCGGCGGGAAGGCGCGCATCGGCACGTCGTCTTCGTCCGTCTCGTCCGCATCCTTGCCGGAGATGTCCCAATACTCGAGGGAGACCGGGAATTGGCGTCCCTCGACTTCGATGACCGGAACGCTATAGGCCGCAGGGGCGGGCGCATCCTGCGCCGTCTTGACGGCGGGCGCATCGGCCATCCGGCCCTTGAATGCCTCGCCCAGGTATTTGGCGAAACGCTCCGCATCCAAGGTCGCCGAGGTCACGATGAGCCGGAACTCGGGGCGGCGGGGAAGCAGGTTCCTGAAAATCCCCAGCAGGATGTCGACGTTGAGCGAGCGTTCATGGGCCTCGTCGAGGATGACGCAGGCGTATTGGCGCATGAGCGGATCGCGGCGGAACTCCTGCAGCAGGATGCCGTCCGTCATGACCTTTACCAGGGTCCCGGCGGGCAGGTCCTCCTGGAAACGGATCTTGGACCCGATCAATTCCGGACGCCCGGTCTCCTGGCGCAGGCGATCCGCGATCGACAGGGCCGCGATGCGCCGCGGTTGGGTCACGCCGATGAGGCCCTTGGCCGCGAAGTCCGCGTCCAACAGGAACTTGGGCAGCTGGGTGGTCTTGCCGGACCCGGTCCCGCCCTGGACCACCAGGGCCTGATGGTCCTTCAGGGCCTTGAGGATATCGTCCCGGCGCGCCAGGATGGGGAGATCGGGGTATGTGAATCCGTAAGGCACCCCAGCAAATTAACAATGCGCCCGGGAAAGGTTTATATTTCCGCCCATGATGGACGGAAAAGAGGATACGGCCGGAAGACTGAAAACCCTGCGGGCCAAGGCCGGCCTCGATCCGGAGGGCCTGGCCGACCAGATCGGCATCACCCCGGAATGGTACGAGGATCTGGAACGGGATTCCGGTGAGCTGGAATCCACCCTGGACCTGACCCAGCTCCGCAAGCTGGCCATCCTGCTCCACGTGGGCATGGGCTACCTCGTGAACGGGGAGGCCATCCCCGAGGGCGTTCCCAACCTGCCCTTTCTGGAGGTGGCCCGCCGGATCCGCCTCCACCTGGAGCACAATAAGGACGTGCAGTCCCTCGAAGAAAGGACCGGATGGGACCTGGGCGCGTTCCTGAAGCATCCGGAAGCCGATGGCTGGGAGCAGAGGCTCCCCTTCTTCCGCGACGTATGCCGGGAACTGGAGATGGACTACCGGGGCGTCCTCCGCTATTGCGAATCGATCAGGGACGAGGTGGAGTGACCCCGGCCGGGGCCATCCGGGCCCGGATCCAGCCGGGAATCGCCGCTTCCTCCACCTCGGGATGGAAGCGCCCCATCAGGCCCCTCAGGAAGCGGTCTGCCCGTCCGGGAAAGCCGGACCCCAGGTAACCCAGAAGCTTCCCCTCCAGCGCGGCCGCGAATTCGGCCTCGCCGTCGATCTCGCCTCCCAGATTGTCCAGGCTCATGCGGAAGACTTCCCCGCAGGCGAGCGCGAAGGCCCACTCCAGGGCCTGGGGGCCGGCTTCCGCGCGGAAGAACTCGCGTTGCTCCAGGCCGTTGCGGCCGTCGGGACGGTACCAATAGCCGTAGTCGTCCCGCTCGCGGCGCTCCCGGCCGGCGATGCACCAATGGGCGATCTCATGCAGGCTGCTGTTCAGGTAATCATGGGTGAACCGGATTTCCGCGGGGGCATCGCCAAGGGGGGCGCGGTAGAAGGGTTCGGGAAAGCCGCCCGCCAGAACCACGTTATCGCCGGCGAAGGTCCGGTGGAAGACCTCCGCCACCTGGCCCAGCTTCATTTCGATCCGGCTCCGCCTTCCGGCGCGCCGGACTTCCGGACTTTCGAGGGACCCCAGGCCTTTCGCAGGAAGGCTTCGCGGCCGGAGAATTCCACGTAGGTCCGGTAGCGGGCCGCATTGCGCTTGTAATAATCCTGGTGCATGGGCTCGGCCGGATGGAACTCCGCGGCCGGGGCGATGGCCGCGGCTATGGGCTTCCGGAAGCGCTTCGAATCCGCCAGCCGCTTGCGGGACGATTCGGCCGCGGCCTTCTGGCCCTCGTCCGCGTAGAAGAGGATGGGGCGGAATTGCTTCCCGTCGTCCGAGAATTGCCCATCCGCGCGGGTGGGATCGATATTCCTCCAATAGGCGTCCAGCAATTTCCCGTACCCGATCCGCTTGGGATGGAACACCACCCGGACCGCTTCGACATAGGCCGTGGTCCCGGTGGAAACCGATTCGAAATCCGGCGGGTTATGCCCTGGGAGCGGTTGCGCGCCGGGCCGGTCGGCGGAATCCGGTCCCAGGGCATACCCCGCCGTAACGGAGTCGACCCCGGGCAGGACTTCGAGGGCCGCTTCCATGCACCAGAAGGATCCCCCCGCGAATACCGCCGTATCCGCGTCCCCGCCCGTCCCCTTCCCGGCCAAGGCCGGAACCGACAGGGTATCGGAATGGGCCCGATCGAGGCCGGATGCCGACGGAGCGAAGACGGCCAGGGCCAGGCAGGAAAGCAGGGATGGAAGGGATGGAATCGGTGCGATGATCGGCATGGGGCCCTCGGGGTCAGGCCCCAGGGCCCTCAAAATAACAAGTTAGAAGCCCGGATCGGTCTTGCAGCCCTTGGCCTGGAGCAATTTCATGACCTTCCAGTTCCCTTCGGCGCTGGCGGCGAGATACGGCGTCCATCCCTCCTCGTCCACGGCGTTGATATCCGCGCCGGCATTGAGCAAGGTGGAGACCTGGCCCAGGTCGCCCACCCGGGAGGCTTGGATCAAGGCGAGATTCTTGCGCCCCTGATTGGGCGCGGAAGAGGAACAACCGGCGAAAAGGAAGCCCAGGACCGCGATAGGAAGCAGTGCTTTTTTCATGGCCATCATCCTTCTTCTCCCGTCCATTTCCGGATAAAATTACCCTGTTCCGGGCAGGACCCGGGAAGAATCGGGAGAAAGGTTAGGGTTTTGGGAATCCGTCGAAGGCCGCTTGCCAGGACTCGGGCGGCAACGCCTCCGGCACCTCCTGTAATATAAATGGACGCTTCCGGGGATGCCGGGAGGCTTCCCGGCTTTTTGGAACCGAACATCCCGCCCCAAAAACGGCTGTTTCGGCAATCGCGGATGGCGGTTTCGTGACGGCTCCAAGCCGTCGATGGTGGATGCCGCCCCAGTACCATGCATGCTACCCTCCCGGGGCCGGACCATTTTTACTTGCCGCCCCAGGGCTAAAAATCGTACCTATATAGGGAACGACCGACCGGATGGGCCCGTGTACATCTTCTCCAAATATTTCAATCCCCACAACTTCGTATTCGCCGATCGATTCGAAAAGAACGCCTTGGCCGTCAACGGCGACAGCTACGCGGTGGAAGCCACGGCGGTCGGCGACGACGTCTACCGCATCCGCATCCGGAATGAGCGCCTATGGCCGATCGACCATTCCCGGGCGGGCCTGACCCCGGCGGAAGAACCGGCGGGACTGAAGGGCCGATCCACCCATCTGGAAATCGCCAGGGACGGATCCCTTTCCCTCAAGGCCGGCGCCTTGGGCCGGACCTTCCTGGGCTCCCTCGCGGGCGGGTCCTTCGGCGTTTCCGGCAAGGCCTGGATGTTCCAGTTCCGGCAACGGCCGGACATGCAATTCTACGGAATGGGCGAGAAGAGCACGCCCTTCGAGAAATCGGAACGCTCCCATCGGTTCTGGAACACCGATGTCTGGGCCGATCACGGGACCTCCCGCGTCCGGGATCAGAATTACGATCCCGACTACATTTCCGTCCCCTACGTCATCATCAAGCGGGGAAATACCTACGCCGGCATCCTGATGGACAATCCCCATGCGAGCGTCATCTCGATTTCCCCCCGCCTGAACGTCGCCAACCAGATGATGGCCATGTCCCACGACGCGCCGTTCTTCTTCCTGGGAGCCGAGGACGGCCCGCCCGCCCTTTATATCCTCTTCGGGCCGAGCCTGGCGCAACTGACCATGAAACTGCAGCGCCTGGCGGGCGCGTCCCCTTTGCCTCCCCTATGGACCCTGGGGCACCACCAGTGCCGTTGGGGTTACCGCGGGGCGGAGGATCTCACCTGGCTGGCCGATAATTTCGAGGAACATGAGTTCCCCAATGACGGGCTCTGGCTGGACATCGATTACATGGACGGCTACCGCGTATTCACCTACGCCAAGGAGCACTTCACCGATCCCAAGGCCGACATGGAAAGCGTCCAGAAGCGCGGCTTCAAGGTGGTGCCGATCATCGATCCGGGGGTGAAGAAGGAAAAGGGATATCCCGTCTACGACAGCGGCCATGAAAAGGACGTCTTCTGCCGCAACCCGGCGGGCACGGAGTTCACCGGCGTCGTCTGGCCCGGATACACCGTATTCCCGGACTTCTCCCTGGAACGCACCCAGGCCTGGTGGGCCGATCTGGTGGCGAAGTTCGCCGCGACGGGACCGGACGCCGCCTGGCTGGACATGAACGATCCGTCCACGGGGCCGGTCGATCCCAACGATATGCTGTTCCAGGAAGGCAGGGCCTACCATGGCGCCTACCACAACCAATACGCGTCCCTGATGGCGGAAGCCACCAAGCGCGGCTTCCTGCAGGCCCGCCCTAACCAGCGCCCCTTCCTGCTCTCGCGCTCGGGGTATACCGGCGGCCAGAAGCACTCGGCCCATTGGACCGGGGACAACTATTCGAATTACCACCACCTGCACATGTCCATCGGAAAGACGATCAACCTGGCCCTATCCGGCATGCCCTTCAACGGCGGGGACGTACCCGGCTTCGGGGGGAATTGCAAGGAAGGCCTGTTCCTGGATTGGTACAAGGCCGAGTTCCTCTTCCCCTTCTTCCGCAACCATTGCATGCGCACGTCCCGGCACCAGGAACCCTGGGTCTTCCCCAAGGAGTCGATGCAGATCGCGCGGCGCTACATCCGCCTGCGTTACAAACTGCTGCCCTATCTCTACAACCTGTTCATCCGCAATGCCGAAACCGGCGATGCGGTGATGCGCCCCCTTTTCTACGACTTCGACGATACCCGGCGGCTTCCCTTGGCGCACGTCAACGATCAATTCCTGGTGGGGCCATGGATCATGCAGGCCCCTTTCACCGTGGAAGGCCTGACGGAAAGGGAAATCATCCTCCCTGCCGCCGTCTGGTGGCGGGCCGACCATCCCGGGTGGCTGGAGGGCCCTGCGCGCCTATCCGCGCGCAAGCACGCGGCCAATACGCCCCTGTTCGTCCGGGAAGGCGCCGTCCTCCCCATGTTGCAAGGCATCCCCAGGGACAACAGGAAGGATCTGAAGAACGTCGAGCTCTTCCTGTGCCTGTCCCGCGGTTTCAAGGGCAAGGCGGAGTACCGTTACGCCTGCGACGACGGGGAAACCTTCGATTACCAACGCGGAATGCGCTCGACATACGATATCGAAGCGGGAGTCCGCCGGGGAACGGCCTACCTGCGCATCACGCCCGTGGCGGAGGGGTTCGGGACCGTGCGGTTCACGCCCGTGACGGTGGAGAAGTTCGATGGGATGCGATTGGAAGGGCCGGACGGCGCTTCCGCCTCCTTGCGTCCGGAAGCCTTCACGAGCGATATATGGGGAACGACGGCGACCTTTTACGCCTGGCGGTGAGTTCCATCAGGTCCCTCAGGGCCTTCAGGACCTTCGGATTCCCCGGGATCCACAGGGGAAGGAGGTCCCAGGAACCGCACCCAATCCCCGTCCAGGGTATTCAGGGCATGCGCCGGATACGGATAGTCGGCCATGCTGCTGCAATGGACCACCTTCAGCCTTGCCGGCAGCTCCTCCTCCGCCTCCATGAATTCCAAGGTGTACAGGATCCTCCGCCCGTCGGAGCGGTGGAATTCGTAGATGCCCGCCTGGACGGGCATCCCTCCGTTGTCGAAATACGGGGATTCCGAATCCCCGAAGAAGGGCTTGGTGGCCATGCCTCCAAGGTAGCCATTCAATCGACTTTCACCACCAGATACACGGTCTTGGGGATCAGGTATTCCTCCGTGGTCGTCAGGGGCGATGCGCTCGTGCCCTGGGCGGCGTATATCCTCCCGTTGATGAATCCTGCGGCGAAACCCTGGCGGGCCTGGTTCATGGGATTGACCGGCACCCATGAATTGACGGCCGCGTCGTATTGCAGGCAGGCGTTGCTTACCCCGGCGCCGGCGTCGCCGCCCATCACGTAGATGCGGTGATTGTCCGCGATCGCGCCGAAGTTGGCGCGGCCGCCGGGCATGGGGGCCGCGGCGGTCCAGGAGTCCGTCGCGGGATCGTATATCTCGTTGACGGCGGTGAGGGGCCCTTGCATCGATCCGCCCATCACGTAGATCCTGCCGCCCATTTCCCGCGCCTGCATGTTCGCGCGCCAGGTCGGCATTTCCGCCGCCTGGGACCACGTGTCGGAGGCGATATCGTAAACGTAGGTGGGAACCATATGGCCCTGGGCGGCCGTATTATAGCCGCCGAAAACGTACAGCTTGCCGCCCGCGATCGCGGAAGCGTGCCCCCACCGGGGAGGCATGGAGGCCAGGGCCGTCCAGGAGTTGGCTACCGGATCGTATTTCAGGCAGGCGCCGCTCACGTTGCTTCCCCCATCCATCCCTCCAGTAGCGTATAGGTTACCCTGCCATTCCGTCATCGAATGGCGGCGGATGCTCGTGGGCATGCCGGCTACGTTGGCCCAGGCATTCGTCGCCGGATCATAGGCCTGGACGATGCTGACCGTGGTGCCTCCGGTGGATCCCCCGGCCACGAAAAGCCGGCCTCCCGCGACGGCCCCGGCCACGTCGAAGCGGCCGACCGTGTTCGGCGCCTTGGAGACCCAGGGCAATTCATAATTGATGCGGATTCCGGTGCTGATGAAACCGGCCGGCGGTTCCGCGAACACGTTGAGGAGGGCGGTACCGGCGGGGAATTGCGAACCTGCCTTGATGAAGGCGGCCGAAGCCGCGGCGGCCTCGGCGGAGGTATGGGCCGCGGTGGCGGATTGGGCGGCGGCCGCGGAATGGCCGCCGGCCGTCGAGGCGAAAGCGGCGGAAGCGGACCTGCTGCCATCGGCGGCCGAGGCCGCCGTGCCGGCGGCGGAAGCGAATCCATGCGCCTGGGCGACGGCGGCGGCAACATCGGCGGACCGGTCCTGGGCCCGGATGTCGGCCGTGGAAATCCGCGCTTCGGCCTCGCTGAGCAGGGCGTGGAACCCGGATACCGATTCCGAAACGGCCGAAGCGGCGGCGGCGCCGGCAATCGCGGAAGCGGAAGCGGCGGCGGCGTTCGAGGCCGAAGCGATGGCGGATTGGGCCGCGTTCGCGGAGTGCCCGGCGGCCTCGGCGGAGGCGGTCACCGCGCCGGCGGCATGACCGGCGGCCAGTCCGGCGGCATCCGTGGCGGCCGTCGCGGCGCCCTGGGCCCGGGTCAAGGCTTCACCGGCGGAGGCGGAGGAACCGGACGCGGAGGCCGAAGAGGCTTCCGCCGCTGCCGCCCCTGCGATGGCGGAGGCGGAGGCGGAAGCGGCAAGGGCCGAAGCGGCCTGCGCCGCACCCGCGGCCGCGGCGGATTGGGCGGCGGAGGCTCCGGAAGCCGAAGCGGCGGCGGATGCCTGCCCGGCGGCCGATTCGGATGCGCCGACCGCGCCGGACGCCTGGGAAGAGGCGGATTGCGCCGAAGCGGATGCGCTGGAGGACATCTCGGAAGCGGCCTGGGCCGCGGCGGCGGACGCGGCGGATTGGGAAGCGGCGGAGGCGGATGAAGACGCGGCGCGTTGCGAACCGATTTCGGCGGAATGGGATGCGACGGAGGAGGATTGGGCGGCGAGGGCGGATGCCTGCGATCCGGCCGCGGAGGTTTGCGAGGCCGAAGCCGACGCCTGGGACGCCGATGCCGAACCGGCCGCCGCCGTCGCATGGGTGGCCGCGAGGGCGGCATTGGCCGCCGCCCGTTCCGCGCTGGCGGCCGCTTGTTCGGCGCTGGCCGCCGCCTCTCCGGCGCTGCCCTCCGCGTCGTAGGCGAGCGCCTGGGACGCCTCCTCGGATTCATTCGCCGCGTTCACGGACGACTGCATCAGCGCGAACGCCTGCGTCGCCATGGCCATCTGGTCCGTGGTGATGAAGGGATACCGGAGTTCGATGACGGGAGGGATATCGCTGTCCTTGGATCCGAAATAGGCCTTGAGGCCGTCGGTAGTCCCCAATACCAGGCCGTAGAAGGGCCCCTGGGCCAGCGCCTGCCCGAGATTCAAGCGGATGATCTTGAATTCATTGGCCGTCGTAAGCGGGATGCTGGCGATGGCCGCGTTCGGATTGTACGTGTAACCGTTATACGTTACCTGGTTCTCGTGCGCGCCGATGGGTGCGGTGAGCAGGTAGACCTTCAAGGTACCCGGGGTGCAAATCCCTTCCACATTCATGACCAAGGAGGCCCCGCTGGCTTGGGAAAGATCGGACCCGCCGGTCTGGAAGGTGACCCAGGCCGTCGATCGCGATCCATTATTGCCCACCTCCAGCTTCCAATCCAGATTGTCGTTCTGGTTCAAGGTATTGTCCCCGTCCTTGTGCGCGAACAGATGGGTGGCGAGCTCGGCGGCGGAAGGGGTTCCCGCGGCGAACAGCGCTAAGGCCGTGGCCGCGATCAAACGGATGGTTTTCGATGCGTTCATTGGGTCATCTCCTGGACGGTACGGTTCAGCGCGGCGCGGCCGGACGAAACCCCTCCCAGGGCCCGGCCGGCATTAACGAAGGGTACAGGTTCGGAAATCCGAATTCAAGCCGGGTATGGCATGTTGGGCCGCATTACGGTATTTAGGGATTCGATCTTGGGAAACCGATCCAAACACCGCCAATCCACCAAGTAAAATGGTAAGCGAAAGTAAGCGGTTAAGGAGGATTTTCCGCGATTGGAGTTTGGCCGATCTTCGCAGGATCGTTCCGGGATGGCTTCAGATCAAGGAGCGCGGCACGGCCTTGCCGTCCTCGTCCACGCGGCAGGCCCACTGCATCAAGGCCTCCTGGGCGGGAAGGCGGCAGTTGGACTGCATCACCCGCTTGTTCTCGAAGAAGTGGAAGGTCCCGCCCGTCACCGAGAGGATTTCCATCACGGCCTCGAAGCCCTGGTTGAGCCGGGTCTGGGCGAAGGTGATGAGGCCCTGTTCGAAACTGATGACCCCGGCGGGCTTCCCGTCCTCGACGCTGAGCATCCCCGTCCGCCGGCCGGCCTCCAGGAGCTGGATGATCTCCTGCAGGGCATGGCCCGTGTTCTTGCCTTCCAGGGAACAAGGTTCGCGACCGGTCCCTTCCGGGCGGGGGGCGTGGGCATCCACGGAGATGGCGTAGGAAATGAGCTCCAGGACCTGCAGGCTGGCGAAGCTCTCGCCCAGGTAGGTGGCCTGCGGCAGGCTGGGCGGGGGGGAGAGTCCTTCGGGCCCGGCCGCATTGTAGAAGAAGACCACCGATGCGCGCACGCCGAAACAGGCGCGGCACATGGCGTCGATCTTGCGCATGGCCCTGGGGCCGAGGCGGCAATCGATCCCGATGATGACGGGGGCCCCTTCCTGGAGCAGGGCGTCGAAGCGCGCCAGGCTGGGCGTCACGATGACCGAGAATCCGATATCGCGGAAGAATTTCTCCAGGGAGATGAAGACGCCGGGGATCCCGCTTTCGATGATCTTCTCCCCTGGGCCGAGCAAGACCACCAGTTTATCGCGGTCGAGGGGTTCCGGCCCGGCGCGGGTGCCTCGGGTCTTCCGCCGCAAGCGTACCCTCAACGCGGCGGCGAGCAGGATGAGCGCGGCGCCCAGCCCCAGGCAGAAGAAGAACGTTGCGCGCGCATCGAGTCCGTAGGGCATCCGGCAAAGAGACATAACCTTGCGGAGGCTGGAAAGGGTGAATATATTCGCCACGGCCCACGTCTTCTACGGAAAAGGAAAAAACCGGAAATGCGCTATAAGGCCCTGCCGCAATCCCTGCCTGAACGGATCGCCCTCTGGTCCGGCATGGTGCCTATGCCCCTGGTCGACGCGCTTTTCCCCTTGGTCAAGACCCGGGCCCTGATGGCGGGCGTGCGCTTGGGAGTGTTCGAGGCCCTGAGGGCGGGCCCGGCGGAGGCCGTAACCTTGGCGAAACGTCTGGGGCTGGACGCGGAAAGCCTGGAATTGCTCCTGCGGGTCCTTACCGGTTCCGAGTACCTGGTCGAGCGTAAAGGCCGCTTCGGCCTCACCGGGACGGCGCGCAAGACCCTGCTTACGGGTTCAAGCCAGGACAGCCGCGGTTACGTGGAATTCAATTACATGCAATGGCAGTTCCTGGAAAGCCTCGAGGATCTGCTGCGCACGGGCCGGGGATTGGACTTCCACCATACCATGGAGGACGTCAAAGCATGGGAAAGCTACCAGCGCGGCATGCTGGAAATCGCGCGGCTGCACGCGCCCATCCTCGCCAAAAGGGTCCCGGTTCCCAAAAACGCGCGGCGGCTCCTGGATATCGCCGGTTCCCATGGGCTTTTGGGCGCGGCCATCTGCCGTAAACACCCGCCCATGCGATCCACCATCCTGGAATTGCCCCGAGCGCGTACCATCGCCGAAGCGCTCGCCCGGGAAGCGGGAATCTCGGATGTGGTGGAATACCGTGAGGGGAATATCCTGGAAGGCATCCCCGCTTCAACCGAAGCCTGGGACGTGGCCCTGCTCGCGAACATCCTCCACCATTTCTCCCCGGATCAGAATCTGGGAATCCTGCGGAAGGTGCATGCGGGCTTGGGGGCGGGCGGAACGGTGGCCATCTGGGATATCGAACGCCACGGCGAAGGGGATAGGCCGGAGCTGGGCCGGGACGCGAGCGCGCTGTTCTTCCGCCTCACTTCCACCTCGAAGTGCTATTCCGCCCGCGATTACGGGGAGTGGTTGGAAAAGGCCGGCTTCCGATCGATCCGCACGGTGCGCTCCATGCTGGCGCCCCTTCATTTCCTGGTGCATGCCAGCAAATAGCGCCGTAAGCCGCTCCCAACCCGCCGGGGTCAGCGCACGCCCAGGTTATCCACGTTGGGTCCGCTGCTCCCGATCGCCGTGGCCCTCACCTTGTTGGCTCCCGCCGCCAGAGAGGCCGGGATGGTGACGGTATTCCAGGTGGTCCAGGAACCCGTGCCCGGGAAATCGAGGCTCGAGCTTGCCACGAACCCGTTCACCGTGATCCTGAGGGGCCGCGAGGTCGTGCTCGCGAGGGCGTACCGGAAATCCAGGTTCCTGGTTCCCGCGGTGGCCGAGTTCACCGTCCACTCCACGTAATCGTTGCTCGCATTCACGTAATCCACGAACCCGGTACCGGTATAGCCTGCGTGATCGCTCGCGACCACCGCTCCGGCTATGGAAGCCGCTTCCGCTTCATAGACCTGGACGACCGCTTCCGAGAACGACGCCGTAATCGTCGCGGCCGAAGCGGGAGTGGAGATGGAATGGATCCTGGCCCCGCCGTCCGACCAGGTCGCGAACTGCCAGGACTTGCCGCCCGAGCCCTGGGGCGAGACCGCCCCGATGGAACGCTGGATCCCGACCACGCCGGTAAAGATGAAGGGCGCGGTCACGGGCGATCCGTCCAAGGTGAGCTGCAATCCGGCGGGAGAGGAGGCCAGGGTGACTTGCGCCGTCCTCGGTCGGATCTCCAGGGAATCGAGATGGGTCAGGCCCTGGGCATCCTTTACCGTAAGGTAGAACCGGTACGAAATGTTCGGGGAGGTTTCACCCTGGGTGGGGATGGTGACCGAACCGGACTTCGCGCCGCTGACCGGGCCGTAGAAGGGATGGGAATGCAGGCTGCCGTCGTTATGCCACAAGCGGACTTCCCAGGTGAAGGCGCTGGCGGGGAGGACCCCGTCCTCCTGATCCGTCCCGTTGCCCGCGAAACCGATGGTCTGCCCGCCCTGGAAAAGCGATCCCTCCGCCGGGCTGGTGATATCGGCCACGGGGGCATGGTTGGCGGTCACGGTGAGGGCGGCTTCATTGCTGGCGGCGCTGCCCGAGGTATTCCTGACGATGCAGCGGAACTTGGCTCCGTTGTCGGAAAGCTGCGCGTTGGTCAAGGTATAGGTCGTCCCGGTCGCTCCCTGGATGTCCGACTGGTTGCGCTGCCACTGGTAGCTCAAAGGGGCCGCCCCGGAGGCCGCCACGGTGAACGAGGCGCTGCCGCCCAGGGTAACCGTCCTGTCCGCGGGCTGCTGGGAAATCGACGGGGCCAGGCTGTTGGTGTAGGTGATCTTGCGGATCGATCCGGATCCCCGGGCTATGTAGTAGAGGGCCCCATCGGCTCCGACGCGGATATCCGTAGGGCTGTTGATGCCGGTCGCGAACCCGGTGACGGTCCTGGTGGCGAGGTCGATGCGCTTTATCCAGCCGCCGCAATAGTCCGCGAAGAAATAGTCGCCTACGTATTCCGCAGGGAAGGCCTCGGTGGCGGGATTGTAGAAGGCCCCGCCGGTGATGGCGCAGCCCCCGGAAGCATGGCTATAGGTGTAGAACGGGGATTTGAAAGCGGGATCGGAAGTATTCCCCTCGGTGGAAGGCCAGCCGTAATTCGCGCCCTTGATGCCTTCGTCGATCTCCTCCCAGGTCCCCTGCCCCACGTCATTGATGAAAAGCCTGCCGGTTCCGGGCTGCACGTCGAAGGTGAAAGGATTGCGGAGGCCCAGGGCCCAGATGCTGCGGTTGATGCCGCTGGTGGTTCCATAGAAGGGATTGTCCGTGGGGATGCCGCCGTCCGGGTTGATGCGCAGCATCTTTCCCAGGGTGGTATTGAGGCTTTGGGCATTGGCCCCGTTGGCGTTCTCCCCCACCGAAACATACAGCTTCCCATCGGTCCCGAAATGGAGGGAGCCGCCGTTATGGTTGGTCGCGCTGCTCAGGTTCGGGAGGTCGAGGAGGATCTGCTCCCCGCCGGACGCGACGTCGCCGTTCGCGACCCATCGGCTCAGGCGGTTGTGGGGCCCTGAAGCCGAGGTATAATACACGTAAACGAAGTGGTTGGACGCGAAGGCCGGATCGAAGGCGATCCCCAGGGCGCCCCGTTCCCCGTCCGGACTCACGCTCAGGGTCACGAAGGGCGTCGCCAGGACGGTGCCGTTCTTGATCACGCGGACCCGGCCGGCCTGTTCGCTGACGAAGATGCGTCCGTCCGGCGCGATGGCCATCTGGGTGGGATTGGAGAGTCCACCGGCCACCTGGACGTCGGCGAAGGAAGAGGGGACCGTGGCGAGCCCGACGGCGAGTTCCATCCCCGCCTCCCCGGAACGCGTAGGAGCCCCAGGTTCCATGCAAGCGCCGAGCAAAAGGGCCGCGGCTACGCCGATGAGCAGGTAGACCCATCCGCCCGCGCTCTGGTTCCATTTGTAATGGGTCGTGGGTCGATTCAGAATGGCCATGGAGCCTCCGGTCCGGAAATGGGATCGGCGCGGATTGGGACGGGTCGCGGTCGCGGACCCTGGCGCCGGGGGAATCGCATTCACCCAGGACTCAAAAAATATTTTTCGGCGCGGGGAGGGAGAAAAAAATGGGGGCAAAAGGGAATAGGGATGAAAAAAAAGGCGGGAGCCCTAGCTCTCCCGCCTCCCCACCCCCTGCGCCCAGGCGAATGGGCGCAAAGGATCCCCAATCGGGATTAATGGATCAAGGAGTTTCCGGGCAAGCCTCGGCAAGGAAGGCCTTGAAGCGGGCATAGTCCGGGGAAGCCGCGTCGATGGCGGCAAGCTTGGCGCGCAAGGCCACGCAGTCCAGGACCGGCTTGGGCAGGCTGTCACCGCCATGATACGGCGGCTTCACGATGATGGACGTGTCTCCATGGTGCGGCGGCCGCACGATGATGGAGGTGTCGCGGGGAGGCCGGAGCGAATCGCACTTGCCCGTATCAGGGCGGGGCGGACGCAGGCTATCGCCGGGAATGAACGGGCCATGCCCGGTCGAATCCCAATGATGGGTCGAATCTCCCCAATGATGCGTCGAATCCCGATCACCCGGCTCGCGGCAGAGCTCGTGATGGCGGGTGCTGTCGGCGGTATCCGGCTTGGCACAATCCTCATGGCAATAGCGCCGGAAGGAACCGGCCATTTCGGGGCGGCCGCCGTCGAACTGGCGGGCGATCCAATGGCAACGGCTGGCGGAATCCGGGACCAGGCGCGGCGGGATGACCGGGGGTTTATGATCCCGGTCGGCCTTGTGCTCGGTCACGCAACCGGCCAGGAAGGCGGCTTCCTTGGCGCTGTCGGCCGTACCGGCCTTGCGTGCGGCGATGATCTCGCCCCATTGTTCCCGGCAGGAGCTGTCGTCCTTGATGGACAGGCGGAGCGCCGTCTCATCGGTGGCCGTGGCGCCGTCATCCTTGTTCTGGCTCAGGAGATCCTGACATCCCCAGAACAGACTGGCGGCGAGGCCGAGTCCGGTAAATAGTTTCATGGTCGGAATGGACATCTTCATATAACCTCCGGTTGAAGTGTTCCTGCCATAGAATAAGTTCCGTCCGGGCCGCCCAGGCAGCGGAACACCGTCAAAAGCGGGGATTATTTGTCCTCACCTTGCCCGCCCGCGTCCTCGCGCCTCCTGGATCGAATCTCCGGAAATGTCCTTGAAATAAGGCCAGAAATGGGGTCATGGGAAGGGTACCCGGAATGGGAAACCCTTCCAGGGTCCTAAATAGGGTTTTTTTAGAGGATTATTTGTCCTCACTTTCGGGGGTGAAAAAGTTCCGGGCCCGCAATCCGGGGTAGTATACTTTGGACATGGACCCCAAGGGCCGAAACGAAGAGGATACGGTGAGCGTCCCCGCAGCGGCGCCGCAGATCCTGCAATACCTCGATTACAGGGATTTCCTGCGCGACCATTACGCGTACCGGAAAGCCGTGGACGGGGATTTCTCGCAGCGCACCTTCGCCCGCGAAGCCGGCCTTCCCGTATCCTGTTCAAGCCTCCTGCCCGCGGTCATCAAGGGACGCCGCCAGTTGAGCCAGAATCTCCGCATCAAATTCGGGAAGGCGATGCGCCTGGGCGAACGCGAGTACCGCTACTTCGATCTGCTGGTGCAATTCAACCAGGCCAAGGGCATGACCGAGAAGAACCATTTCTTCGCCCAGTTGACGAAGTTCCGCAGTTCGCGCGCCCAGATCGTCGGCGAGACCCAATATCGCTTCTTTTCCAAATGGTATTACTCCGCGGTATGGAATTATTTCGGCATCGATCAGAAGCAGAGGCATCCGGGCGTAATCGCCGCCAATATCCTGCCGCCCATCACGCCCACCCAGGCCGAGGAGGCGATCAAGCTCCTGCTGGAATTGGGCCTGATCAAGAAGACCGCCAGCGGTTACGCCGTGGCGGAGAGACATATCTACACGGAAAAGAACGTGCAGGCCATGGCGGCGCGCCAGCATATCCAGGAGCTCGGCGGTATGGCCATGCAGGTCTTCGAAACCCTGCCCGCGGATCAACGCCAGTACAATGCCCTGATGTTCAGCGTATCCAAGGACGGGTTCCAGGCGATCAAGGATCGCATCCGCTCCTTCCAGGAGGAACTGCGGGAGATCATCGATCGGGACAACCACGTCGACCGCGTCTATTCCCTGACCTTGCAGCTTTTCCCCAACAGCAAGGTGCCGGAATGAGGGCCGCGCCGGGAATAATTCCTAACTTACCGGGCAAGCGGTCCACTTCCCCCGCCCGGTGATCCATGCCTGCCCGCAAAGCCATCGAAAGCATCGCAAGATTCGCGCTGATCGCCTTGGCGGCAATCGCCTTCTTCGCCGCTTGCGGCGAGAACAACCAGATGGCCGGCGGGACCAGTTCCGGAGTGGACAATCCCGAGCTCACCGTGGCCTTCACCGATCCCTCCGGCGCGGCCCTGCGCGTTACGGGTGATTTGGACGTTTACGCCCAGGATCAGAATCCCGCCGTGGATCCGGAGCCCCTGGTGACGGTCAAGATCAGGAACTCTTCCTTCACCAATATCACCGGGGACGATTTCGCGCGCATCCAGACCGCCGCGGCCAAGCAAGCGGGGACCGCCCAGGCGAAAGCCGGAGCGGTCGCGACCGCCGCATGGGAGCCCGTTTACCGGACAGGCGATTCCTCCGCGACCCGGTTCAACCTGATCCTGAGGACCCAGGATCGCACCGGCAGCCTTGCGCTGGGATTCAGGTATGATTCCTCCGCCAAGGCCTTTTCACGCGCCGGCGGCGCGATCAAGCGCATCGACCTGAGGCCCAGGCCCCTGGTGCGCTATACCGCAAGGGTTTCGCGCGAACCCATCCACGGGGACGGAGGCCGCATGTTCGTTCCGGGCACGCCGTTCCAGGCCACCTTGGTGGACAGCGTCTTCGTCATCGATGACATGCCGGAAGGGTTGTTCCCCCTGCGGCTGCTGGCCGCGGACGGAAAGGTGTATCCGGTAACGGATTCACTCAATACCTCGGACTCCACCCTCGTCTACCGTCCCCGCACCACCTCGGTCGGCGCCGTGGACACGACCCATCTCCATGATTCGATACCCGAGTTCAGCGTATCCGCGGGGACCAATCATGAAGCCTTCCTGGGCCAGCCCAGTTTCCTCGAGGCCAACGTCGCCGGGATCGGGTCCGCGGATTCGCGCCTGTCCTTCCTATGGCGCCTCATCAAGGAGGCGGCCGATTCGGGGCGGGCGGGAGAGCCCTTTTTCCACGACGGCTTCGGACCGCGGTACGCGACCATCATCAGCCCTACGCGGCTCCGGACGGAAGTCCGCTTCAGCGAGGAAGGCGTCTATCAATTCGAAATCGCGGCGACCATCGGCCTTCACACCCGCATGGATACCGTCATCATCTCGGTAAGGAGGCTTCCCCCTCCGCCGCCGCGGATCATCCTGCCCCGGCCGGGGGACTCCCTGGTGCCGGGCCGGGCCTATAATATCCAATGGGACATGCCTTATAAAGGGCCGGTGACCGTCCAGGTATCGGTGAGCAACGGCGCGAAGTGGATCACCCTGGCCCAGGCCTATGCGGGCAAGGACGGCCTGCCCATCCTGCCCTGGGTTCCCGACCGGGAATTGGCCCCGTCCTCCCAATGCCTCATCCAGGTCATCAGCGACGCGGATACGACCCTGCGCGCCGGCATGAGTGCCCCCTTCAATCTCATCCTGCCTTAGGATCGATCCGGGATCGCCTTTGCCTTCGCCGAAAAGCCCGCGTTCCTCCAATTTCCCCCGAAAACCCGCGTAAAAACCCCTAAAACCCGACAGCCTGCCCCTGGGACCGTTCTTGACGGACCCCCCCATCCTGGCCCTAAGATAGGGTATGGAAGCGACAAGCCATCAAAATGGGCCGACCGGGAATTTCGGGGCCTACCGCCTCGACGAACGCCGGACGGACAACTATACCTTCACCAACCTCAAGGGCCTGGCCCGCTATTTCTCCACCTGGCTGGACGACGAGGACATCGACGAGGTGATCCGGAACTCCAAGGTGGGATTCACCACGCGCACCGGCTGCGACAGCGAGGAAACCAAGCTCCAGCTCATCAAGAAGGTGGAATACTCCCTGGTCCGCATCCTCCGCAACGGTCCGCGATGACCCTTCCCGGGGTTTGACCCGAAAACTTTCTACTCTTTTTTCCTGAACCAAAAGGACAGGGATGAAGAGCATGATGGGCGCCAAAGCCGGTTCCAAGACCCCGAAGCGGTCTCCGGGCAAGACTCCGGATAAGACCTCGAAAAAGACCCCCGGGGCCAACCTTTGGGCGGGACGCTTCCAAGGCTCCATGGCCTCCTCCATGGAACGCCTTTCCATCAGCCTGTCCTTCGACCGGAAGCTGTTCCGGGAGGACATCGAAGGCAGCATGGCCCATGCCCATGGACTGAAGGCCGCCGGGGTGCTGACCGCCGCCGAACTCGCGACCATGCTGGCGGGCCTGAAGCAGGTCCTCTCCGATCTGGAAGCCGGCCGGGATCTGTTCAAGCCATCCGATGAAGATATCCACATGGCGGTGGAGCGCATCCTCACGGAGCGGATCGGCGATCTGGGCAAGAAGCTCCACACGGGCCGCAGCCGCAACGATCAGGTGGCGACGGATTTGAAGCTCTACGTGCGCCGCCAGGCGGAGACCCTGGAAGCCCTCGTGACCGGATTGCAGGCCGCCGTGTACCGGAAGGCCTTGGAATACAAGAGCGCCCTCATGCCCGGGTACACCCACGTGCAGCAGGCCCAGCCCATCTACATCGGCCATTACCTTCTCTCCTTCTTCTGGGCGCTGGAACGGGACAAGTCCCGCCTGCGCCATGCAAGCGTTTCCGCGGGCCAGATGCCCCTGGGATCCGGGGCCCTCGCAGGCTCCGCCTTCCCCTACAAGCGGGAATTGGTGGCCGCGAGGCTGGGCTTCCCGGAACTCTCGCCCAACAGCATCGACGCCACCGCGCACCGCGACTGGGCCTTGGAGTTCCTGGGCGCCGGCGCCATCCTGGGCGCCCTGCTCAGCAACTATGCCGAGGACTTCGTGCTCTGGTCCACCCAGGAGTTCGCGTACATCGAGCTGGGCGAGGCCTATACCTCCGGCTCCAGCATGATGCCGCAGAAGAAGAATCCGGACTCCATGGAATTGATCCGCGGCAAGTCCGGCCGCCTGCTCGGCAACTTCACGCGCCTGTTCACCGTGATGAAAGGACTGCCGCACGCCTACGATCGCGATCTGCAGGAGGACAAGGAACCCGTATTCGACACCGTGGAGACCCTGGGTCTCTGCCTGACGGTGATGGCCGAGGCCGTGGACTCCCTTAAGTTCCGCAAGGACGAGATCGAACGCAAGATGCATCCGGGCATGCTGGCCACGGATCTGGCGGACTACCTCGTGGACAAGGGCGTGGCCTTCCGCGACGCGCATCATATCGTAGGGCGCATGATCGGCAAGGCCGAGGCGGCCGGGACATCCTTCCTGGATCTCCCCGAGGCGGAGTGGGCGGACATCCCGGACGGCAAAGCCTTCCGCAAGAAACTGACCTTCGCCTATTCCGCGGAACGCCGCAATATCCAGGGCGGAACGGGAAGCGCGTCGGTGAAGGCGCAATTGGCCAAGGCGAAGCGCATCCTCGGCCTTTGACTTCCCCCTGACCGTCCCCGCGAACCGGCCGGTAGACCCTTTGTCGCCGGTCGACCTTTGGTCGCCGGTCGACCAGGGTTCGCCTTCCAGCCTCGTGGCGTCCGGGGCTGCGGGGTTTTTACCAATCCTTTCCCAATAGCGGATCGCGCGAATCCCGTCTTCCATTCCGGCGGGGCTTTATGATATATTGGGGACGGGACTGAAACCTTCCTCTCATGCACGACGAATCCTCTTCCATATCCGCATCCAAGCCTTTGCCCATCGGCCGCGAACGGATCGATCCCATCCTGGCCGTAGCGGAGCCGGAAGCCATCGGCTTCGGCGCGCCGCCGCAAGCCCCGGTCGTGGAATCCGGCAAAACGGAATTGGGCGGGATCTACGTGGGACCTCCCGTGATCCGGGGCGCGCTTTTGAACAGCTTCCGCGACGGGATCGCGGCCAACGGCATGATCGCCTTGGTGGATACCTTCGGCGTCGCCGCGGCCGTCTCCTTGCGCGCCTCCTCCATGGGCATCGCCTTGATGAGCTCGCTCCCCACCTTGCTGGGATCGTTCGCGCAGTTCCTGCTGCCCGCCCTGGCCGATCCGAAAAAAGGCCGCAAGCATTACATCCTTTGGGGCGTCCGCGGGCAATGCCTGTTCCTGTTCCTGGCCGGGTTCGCGGGCTGGCTTCCCGGACGCTTGGCGCCCGCGGCCTATATCGCATTGTTCGTGGCCGCGGCCCTGAGCGCCAACCTCACCGGTCCCTACTGGGTGGCCTGGATGGGCGATCTCATCCCGGGTTCGGCGCGCGGACGCCACTTCGCCTGGCGCAGCGTGTTCTTCTCCTGGATGTACTTGTCCTGTTCCCTCACCGCAGGGGTCATCTCCCGGAAGTACGACTCGCATAACGCGCCATGGACGTTGTTCGCCTGCGTCTTCGCGGTCGCGGCCGCCCTCCGGACCATATCCTGCGCCTTCATCGCGCGCCAGCACGAACCCGTCTCCACGGTCGCCCTGGAGGCGTTCTCTCCGTTGAAGTTCCGGCCCGGCCGCGACTTCCTCACCTATTGCCTGGCCACGGGCCTGTTCCAGGGCGCGGCCTCGATGTCCGGCCCTTTCTTCGCCGTATGGTACCTGCGCGATCTGCACTACTCCTATCTGTTCCTCTCCATCTGCCTGTCCCTCACCGTGTTCGGCTCCATCGCCTTCGCGGGATTCTGGGGCCGCCTCGCGGATCACCGCGGCACCGGCCGGGTCTTGTGGATCACGGGCCTGCTGGTCGCGCTCATCCCGTTCCCCTACGTCTTCTCCGGAAGCCGGTGGGTGATCTGGGCCTTCTGCTTCTATAGCGGCGCCACCTGGGGCGGCTACAACCTGGCCAACTTCAACCACATGCTGAACGCCACCGACCAAAGGCACCGCAGCCATTTCATCGCCTTCGCCTCCCTGTTGATCGGACTCATCGGCTGCGCCTTCTCCCTGGGCGGCGGCCTGCTGGCCACGCGCATGCCCGCCCTTCCCGCCATCCATGCCGGCCAACTGCAAAGCCTCTTCCTGCTCTCCGGGATCCTGCGCCTGGCGATCTTCTTCCTGTTCTTCCGCAAGTTCAGGGACGTCGTGGAGCCTTTGGCCAAGAGCCCCATGGACGTGTACATGGAATTGCCGGGCTTCCGCATCGGGGCGGGCCTCATCCGCATCGTTTTCCGGGGCTTCCGGGCCGGCTGACCCCGCCCGCCCCAAAGCCTTCCCGAAGACCGGAAGGCCCGGAATGGCCGGCATTCACGGGATTCCGCGCTTCCCGGATCCGGTCCGCAATTAAGTAAATTTCCCCCCGGCCCAAACCTGAGGAAGCGCAATGGAACTCGACCTGCAAGCCGTAAAACTGAACGACGCCATCAAGGCCGCCAATCCCGCCGTGTTGGACATGCTCTCCGCCAAAGGCAAGGCCATATTCTTCCCGAAACTCGGCATCCTCGCCCAGTCCGCGGAAGCCAACGGCAAGGAAATCAACGCCACCATCGGCATCGCCCTCGAGGACGATGGATCGCCCGTGGCCCTCCCGAGCATCTCCAAGAACCTGAACCTTCCCGCCAACGACGCCTACCCCTACGCGCCCAGCCCGGGCCGCGCGGACATCCGCAAGATCTGGAAGGGCATGATCGAGAAGAAGAACCCGGGGCTCGCGGGTAAGACTTTCAGCAATCCGGTCGTCACCGCCGCCCTCACCCACGGCCTCTCCATGGCCGGCTATCTCTTCTGCGACGAAGGCGACACCGTCATCCTGCCGGATCTGTTCTGGGAGAACTACGGGCTCATCTTCACCAACGCTTTCGGCGCCGGCCTGGACACCTTCCCCACATATACCGAAGCGGGAGGCGGCGTCCCCGAGGGACGCTTCAACACCGCCGGGCTCAAGGCCAAGCTGGCCGCGCCTTCGAAGAACGGGAAGAAGATCGTCCTCCTGAACTTCCCCAACAATCCCTCGGGCTATACCCCGCTCCCTTCCGAGGTGAAGGAGATCGTCGCCGCCGTGAACGCCGCCGCCGCCAAGGGCGACAAGGTCGTCGTGCTCATCGACGACGCGTATTTCGGCCTGGTGTTCGAGGACAACGTCTATAAGCAGTCCATCTTCTGCGATCTGGGCGACCTCCATCCCAACGTGCTCGCGGTCAAGATCGACGGCGCGACCAAAGAGGATTACGTTTGGGGATTCCGCGTGGGCTTCCTGACCTACGCCATCAAGGGCGGCACCCCGGCCCTGTACGAGGCGCTGGAAGCCAAGACCGGCGGCGCCATCCGCGGCAACATTTCCAATTCGTCCAATCCGGCCCAGTCCCTGCTGGTGCGTTCCTGGTCCGCGGGGGAATACGAGTCCGAGAAGAAGCAGAAGTTCGACCTGCTCAAGAGGCGTTATGACGAGGTGAAGCGGATCCTGGCCGCCCATCCGGAGTACAAGGAGCAGTTCTCGCCGCTCCCGTTCAACTCGGGCTACTTCATGTGCATCAAGCCCAAGGCCGATCCGGAAGCGCTGCGCCAGAAGCTGCTGAAGGATTATTCCACGGGCACGATCAACTTCGGGAGCATCCTGCGCCTGGCGTTCTCCGCGACGCCGACGGGCAAGTTGGAGAAGCTGTTCGAAAACGTGTTCAAGGCTTCTCGCGAGTTATCGGGGAATTGAAAGCGGGAAGCCCGGCTTCGAAAGAATCGATCGCCGGGCGCCTTGATGCGCGGATTGCGCCGCCCACCCGATCCTAACGGACCTGCGCGGTCGGCAATTCCCGGGGAATGCCCAGACGCCCGCCCAAGGCCGACGAGATCCCGCCCAACAGCAAGGCGATGAAGGTCCACAAGGAAGCTTTGGACATCCCGGCCGCCGCGGTCTCGCCCCATTGCCGGGCCTTGTTCTCCGCTTCCGCCTTCGCCATCTCCGCCTTGTTGGCCGTCTGCTTCATCTGGCCTTCCCAGCGGTTCACGATCCCCATGGCCTCTTCCCTGCTCTTGCCCGTGCGCTGGGTGATGATGTTCACCGCCGCGTCCTTGTCGGCTTGGCTGGCGACTCCCTTGCCCTGGGTCATGATCCTCTGCATGATCCCGTTCAACTGCTCGCTGGCCTGTCCCGGATCCTGGGACGCCGCCGATGCGGATCCCTGGGCCGCTTGGCCCGCTTGACGGGCCTGGTTCCCCATGGCGTCCGGTTGCAGCCCGGGTTTACCCGATTGGCGGAGCAGTTGCTCGCCTTCCTGTTTGATATTGTCCATGGTGACGCCCTGCTGGTGCAACTGGTCCTGCACGGCGTTCGCGGCCTGCGGGGCCAATTTGCCGGCGCTCTGGCCCGCGGCGGAAAGCCCTTGGCCGACCAGGCTGCTGACTCCGCCCACCAACTTGCCGATGGTGGTGCCGAGGAAGTAGAAGGTGAGCAAGGTGAGCAGGCCCCAGGTCAGTACTCCGTGCAAGGCCCCGTCGAAACCCTTGGGGATGCCGGCCATGCGCGCCGCGACCCAACCGCCGAAGAACAGGGAAACAAGGCTGCTGGCCACCCACCAGATGGCGGCGCCGATGCCCAGGCCGGAAAAGGGATTCGCCTCTTCGGTGGGATTCACGGCGCCCAGGCCGATGGACATCCCCAGCAGGGCCAGGATCAGGCTGACCATAACGGCCACGATCAGGCCCGCGAACACGGCTCCCCACGAGATCCGCCTCAACGCCGACGGTAGCGCCGGAATGACGTCCCCCGCGAACTCACGTCTTCCCAATCCGCCCGGATAACCCATCGCTCCGTCCGCCATACGAATCTCCTTGATGAAAGTTGTGATGTAGGTAATGCATCCAAGCTAAAATCGGGCCGGGCCCGGGGCAATGGTTTTGCGCCGCCGGGCCCGTGCCGGAATGTCAGGGCGGCGACATTTCGGCAAAGCGTGACGAATTGGCCGGAACCGTGGGATCGACGGCGACCCCGGACTCCCATCAAACGTGGGCGGGTATGCTCACGCCGATTTGCCTCAATAATCCTTCCATGCTTCCGCCTTCCACGGGCATGACTTGGAAACGGTAGAACTTGCCGTCCCGAATGGTCGCCTGCACCGGCTCAGCGGGCATTTTCACCTTGATCCCGGTGGGGGATTGGGACGGCATACCCATGAACGCGAGATCCAAAGGGCCGCTATGCCGACAGGTGATATGGAAGGTACAGGAGACCTGATCCCCGCTTTCCCATGGGATCGGGTGTGGGACCCGTCAACTGGAATCCATCATGCAATTGGCTTTCCATTTTTTCGAAATCTCCCTTTTCCATGGCGGAGATGGCTTCTTTCAAGATTCGGATGGAATTCATTGGATTCCCCTTCCTTTCATACGGATGAATTGGGCTTTCTTCCAATTACCGTAATTCAAGGAATGCATACCATGGCAATGGAAATCCGATTTTGCAAAATGCGGCGGACTTGCGGATGGGGCGGCCTACCATGGCCGGGGATTTGCCTCCAGGGCGAGCGTCCGCCTACCCGAAAGGCTCGGGGCCGGAATCCCCCAGGTAACCCGGGAGCTTCCTGGCCGCTTCGATGAGGTTCTCCGACACCCGGAATTCCTGGAGATCCAGGGTGCTCCGGATATGCATCACACGCGCCCCGGCCTTGCCTTCGGGATGGTCCCGGAAGACATGATCGATGGCGGCGCGCAAGGCCTCCGCCGGGTCGCCGAGGACCAGGGGGACGCGCCCGCGCTCCAGGAAACCGCTGGCGAGCACGTTCCGGGCGGTGAGGCGGAAGTCCACCTTGTCCGCCAGCTTTTGCGTGGTGAAGTCCGCCAGGCCCATTCCCAGCGCATTGCCATGCGTGGCTTCGGTCAGGTCGCACACCACCACGGCCTTGATCCTGGGCGATGCGGGCTCGGCCTTGCCCGGGATGCGCAAGCGGCCGATGACATTGGTGTCCATGCCGGTGCCGCTGATATCCTTGCCCATGAAGTCGATCATGAGCACATCGGCCTCGGCGAAAGGCAGGCCCGGGGCCAGGCTCTTGGAAAGCTTCAGCAGCTCCTGTTCGCCCGCGTCCGCTTCCGCGGCGGTGAGGCCTTTAAGCGCGACCGGGCGATGGGTGCCGTCCTCCACCACGCCGAATCCGGCCAGGAAGGGAAGCTTGGAGAGCAGCACGCGCGCCACCTCCGGCATGTCGTCGCGCAGCCCATCCGGCCCCCGGCTATGCAACAGGGTCGCCGCCTTCTCCTTCCCCATCCCTATGGCGAGCATCTTGTGGATGCCGCTTTCCAAGGGACCATGGAAGCTGGTATGCATCTTGACGCGGTTGATGAGCAGGATGCCCCCGGCCTTGGCCGCTATGGCGTCGAAATGGGCGGGCAGCCCGCCTGCGGTCCTTCCGATTTCCACGGTGTCCATGGTGGCCTCGAGCGGGCAGCCCATGGAAACCTGGGTGATACCCAGAGACTCCAGCACCTCCAGCTGCCCTTCCGCGGTGGCGCCGCCGTGGCTGCCCATGGCGGGAACGATGAATGGCTCGCCGCCGGAGGCTTTGACCCGGTCCACCAGGCGCCGAACCATGGACGGCAGGTCCGTGATGCCGCGGCTTCCCACCCCGATGGCGATGCGTTTTCCGTCGACGTCCAGGGACAGCCGATCCCACTCCGCGTCGATGGCCGCGGCGGCATCGATGGGAGGCATGCCTTGCAGGCTCCTTCGCACGCGATGGAAATTCGGGAGTCCGGCATTGTCCATATCCGCAAATATATCATTTACCCCGGCGCCATGACCGTTATCATTGCGCGATCCGTCCCTGCGCAAGCCGCGCAAAACCTTGCGCACCTGCTGCGGTCCCGCGGGATAAACCGCAAGGGAAGGGCCATCCGGCGCGGCGGCCGGACTGGTACGCCTATTGCTAATTTAGCCGGGGAAAAGGAACCCCATCATGCCCGCACCCGTCCGCCAGCCGCTCTCCGCCCTTCCCGCCGCCCTGCTTTCCGCTGCCCTCGCCCTGGCTGCGCTCAACGCCCCGGTCCGGGCGGATGGCATGCTCGATCCCGCCCGCTTCGCGGCCGGTCTCAACTATACGGGTATCTCCTACCATCCCGGCGGCGGCGAGAACGAAGAGCATTACAAGCGTTCCCTGGACGACAAGGACTACTGGGTATGGTTGATCGGGTTCCAGGCGAATGCGGACTACAAGCTGCACCGCTTCTTCTACTTGCGCGCGTCCACCTCGCTCTACAAGGATTGCGCGGATCTCTGGGCGGGCTATTACCATCTGGGGTTCCGCGCCAATTACGATGTCACCGATCGCTTTTCCATGCGCATCGGGATCGGCCCCACCTATCTTTGGCGCCAGAACTGGGCCGGCAGGGTGAAGGGCTATGAGAAGGACAGCTTTTTCGGCGGGAAGACCGGCGGCGACTACCAGGGCAAGGCCATCTTCTACGGCGGGGACGCCGAGTTCGAATGGAAGGCCTGGGACAAGGCCTCTCTGGTTTACGCCGTGATCCCGGGGTATCCCGAAGTCATCCAGAACAGCATCGGAATGCGCTTCAACTTCTAGGCGGATTTCCCGGGGGGCTTACGCGACCGGGGCTTACCGGTCGGGTTTCCATGGGTCCGGTCTTTACAGGTCCAGGAATTCCTTGACGATATCCCAATCCCGGGTCAGTTCCACCTTGTCGTTCACGGCCATGTCCGGAGGCGCGACGGGCGCATCCAGCAAGGCGCAGTCTCCCGACTTGCAGACCCCGTTCGCGTATTCCGCGGTCTTGGGTTCCGTGGCCCCGCTCTTGTCCCACACCTGTACGGTGCCGTTGATCTGATCCTTGTCGTAATTGACGACTATCCAGGGATGGCCGTCCTTATAGGACAGGCGCCAGGTCCCCTGCTTCTTGCCGTCATCGTAATTCTTCTGCCATTTGACCGAGCCGTTCTCGTACCAGGCCTGGGCCGAGCCGTCCCGCTTGCCCATCTTCCAGATCACGCTCTCGCTGGTGGAACCGCTCCAGAAGAATTTCTTATGCACGCCGTGCTCCAGGCTGTCCCCATTGGGCTTTCGCATGAAGGTCCAATCCTCGCGGATGCTCTTGCCGTTGGGAAAGGTGACGGTGCGGCGCTCCAGTTTGATTTCATCGCCGCAGCCGGTGGCGAGCAGAGCGATGGCGAACGCGGCGGCCATGGGCAGGGAAGCGCGCGCGGCGATGGATTGGGGACCCCTCATCTGGACTCCTTTGGATGGAAAATGGATACGTAAGCGTTCATGGATTGGCGAGGACCCTAAAGGTCATTTCACTGAAAATCCTGGTCTGCAGGAGGCTGTCCGCATGGGAAGGATCGGGCTCGCGCCCCTTAAGACGGGTCATCACATGCAGATGAGAGTCCTCCATCTCGACCTCGATATGGCTGCCGTCCGCTTTGCGCATGCCCTTCCAGATGAGCAGGGCGCCGACCGGGTCCGCGCTACCGTCCCGTTTGGATTTGTAGACCCTGGCCTGGGTGCCTTTGGGCAGGCTGAACCCGGTTTCCAAATCGTTCTTCACCCGGTTGATGACCTCGTAAAGCTCCCTCAGGGTCTCCTGGGGACGATTGGTATACCAGTGGGCGTTCTCAGTGTCCGATCCGGGATTGGGGCTGTTCCCCAGGATGGGCCCTACGATGTTCGCCAGGGCCAGCAGCTTTTCCGAGGGGACCACGATCGGGTCCACCATGAAAACCCATTTGGGTGGCTTGGCCTTGAAGTTACCGCCCCTGATGTATTCCATCAGCAGGGCGCAACCGGTCGAGGCGCAGGCGAAGCTGATGTTTTTATAACCCAGCGAATCCAGGGCATGGTACTCCTCCAGAATCGGCCGGCCCCATTCCCTCCAGGTGCTGGACTGGAAGGCATCGATATCCCGGCCATGCCCGCCCAAGAGCACCATGGACACGTTCACGGTCCCGAACCCACGGGCGGTGTCTTCGGCGTAGGTCCGGTATTCCTTCCATTCGTAGGTGCTCGCGGTATACCCATGCACGGCGATGACGACCGGTTTGGCCAGGTCAAGGCTGTCCGGGGACTCGATCCGGGTGGAGACGCGGCAATTGAGGTTTCCCTCGAGGCCGCAGGAATCGTTGACGAGAGGGCCGTCCATCCAGAAATCGACGCACTTCTGGTCGCATTCGACTTGGTTGATCTGGCAGGCGGCGGCAAGGATCAGCATCAGACCTGCGGCGGGGAATCCGTATCGTTTCCAGGGATTTGGCATCATAGCATCATCCATAAACCGATCCCGAAAACCCCGGGGTAGACCATGGAGGATTCAGGGGCGATGAAATTGTATCCCAGATGGTAATATAGGCCGTATTCGCCCTGGAAAAGGTTCAAGGCGAAACCCACCTGGGCGGCGGCGATCCAGCTGTCATTGTCCAAATCCTTGAAAATCCCGTTTTCGATATCATACCGGGTATACCCAAGGTCCATTTGGATGGTGGGATCGAATATGCTGTTCCTGCCGAAGTGCCACACTGGGCTGAATAGGAAGTAATCCTGCCGAAGGATGTTTTCCCGGAAAACCTGTTCCAGCCGGCTGGTCAGGTACGCGGCCTTCAATTGAAGGCGATGGGAGGCCAGGGAATAGTTCGAATAGCCGATTTCCGGGCCCAACATCCAATCCTGACCCGGTTCGAAGTCGTAAAATCCCTGGGTGCGGAGGCCGATGCTCCAGAGACCCTCCGTCGCCCCGGAAATCCCGACCAGCCCTAGGATGGCCAGCCAGGTCCGCCCCCTTTTTCCAATCGACCCTTTTCCCAGGATGCCCTCGCTTTATTACTTTTGGCTCGGAAACGACGTCTGAAAGTTAGAAATCATCTATGACCTTGAAAATGGAAGAGCGGCTGTGGATAACGGCCCAATACCTGGCCCGGGAATCGGGCATGGAGTACTCCGTTCCCTGCGCCGCCGTGGTGCGGGATTTCGTGCGGGCGGGAACCCGCAATATGGTCCGCGAAAAGCGCACCTCCGAACATGATTTCGAGGAGGCGGACGTCAATCTTTCGCGCCTGGTGAAGCAGATGGTCGTGGAAACCACCGGCTTGCCCAACCCGCGCGCCTCCCTGCCCGGACCGGTTCTCATCCGCGAGAACGCCTTCGTCCAGGCCAAGCAGATCTGCCCGCTCTGGCCTTTCTGCTGATCCCTTCTCCCTGCTGATCCTGCAAAAACGACCGCCGCGCTCACAAACCGGAGCGTTCATTCCCGACCACGCGGCCAAAACGGTTACCCCCCTCCGCGGCATCGGCGTCTAAAGCCCAACCAAAGGCGGCGACCTCGATTTTCCGGATATCCTTCCGGTGGACCGCGGGCCGGAGAAAGCGGGACGGACATGAAACTGGTACGATTCGGGAATAACGGATACCCCGCTTTTATTTCTTCGAACCGAGTGACGATGGTCACGGACAACCGCCGCGGAAAAAGTGATTTTAATCCCACGACCACGGTGAGCAAGGACACTGCGATGCGGCAGGCCGGCGGAGCGGAAGGAAATTCGGATATGAGACCCAGCACGGCGGTAACGGCCCTTAAAAGGATCCTGGACATCATGGTGGGCCTGGCAGGCACGGCGGCCTTCCTCATCGCCTATCCCATCCTGGCCCTCCTCATCAAACTGGAGTCTCCGGGATCGGCCGTATACAGCCAGTCCCGCGTGGGAATGGACAAGCGGTCGCGCCTGGGCAACCTCGCGGATACGCGCCGCGGAACCGACGTGGGCGGCAAGCCTTTCACCATCTACAAGTTCCGCACCATGCGCAGCGACGCGGAGAAGAACGGACCGCAGTTATGCGGCAAGGGCGGGGACCCCCGCGTCACGCGTCTGGGCCGCATCCTCCGCTCCACCCACCTGGACGAGCTGCCCCAATTCTGGAACGTGCTCAAGGGCGAGATGAGCTTCATCGGCCCCCGGCCCGAGCGCCCCCATTTCACGGTCCGCTACTTCAAGGAAATCCCCCAGTACCGGGAACGCACCCGTTACGTCAAGCCCGGCATCACCGGCCTGTCCCAGATCGTCCTGGGTTACGACGACTCCCTGGAAAGCGTGGTGCGCAAGACGCATTTCGACCTTGCCTACCGGGCCTCCCTGTCCAGCCTGGCCGCCTGGCTCCGCCTGGAATTCTGGGTCATGTTCAATACCGTCAAATACCTGCTGAACCGCGGTCCGCTCACCGAGGCGGCGCGCCCTCCCGTCCTGACCGTACCGGATCTCGAGTCCTTGGGACGCCCCCGCATGGCCATGGTCCGCCATCGCGGAACCTTGAAACCGACCTTGGTCCTGGCCGGAGCCCCCGCCGCAAAGCCCGTAGCCAATTTCTTCACCGTGGACGTGGAGTGCTGGTTCCATGCCCACAACCTCCATATGCCCCGCTCCGCCTGGGAGGGATCCCGGACCCGCGTGGTGGAGAACGTCCACCGCCTGCTGGAGCTGCTCGCGGTCCACGACTCCAAGGCTACCTTCTTCGTGCTGGGATGGGTGGCGGACCGCTTTCCCGAGGTCGTGCGCATGATCGACATCGCCGGACACGAGATCGGGACCCACGGCTATTATCATGAAAAGGTCACGGACCTGACCCCGTTCCAGTTCGAGAAGGATCTGGACATGTCCCTCAACGCCCTTTCCCGCCATACCAGCCAGAGAATCGTCGGCCACCGCGCGTCCAACTTCAGCATCGTCGAATCCACCATGTGGGCCCTGGAAATCCTGGCCCGCTACGGAATCGAATACGATTCCAGCATTTTCCCGGTCAAGCGCAAGCGTTACGGCATCCCCTCCTATCCCAACCGCCTCCCCCATGTCATCCATCTGGGCGGCGGCGCCTCCATCCGCGAGGTCCCGCTTTCCGTCGCCGATATCGGGGGCAAGGCCTTTCCAATCTCCGGCGGCGGGTACCTGCGCCTCTATCCCCACGCGCTCACCGACCTGTACATCCGCCGGCAGAACGGCCAGGGGCGTCCCGCCATGCTGTACCTGCATCCCTGGGAGTTGGATACGGAACAGAAGCGCGTCCCGGCCGGGTTGCTGGAGTCCTTCCAGCATTACGTGAACCTGGACACGACCGAATGGAAGCTGGATCGCCTCCTGGGCCGGCACGACTTCACATCCATCAAGGAGAACCTGGAGAGCCCGAACGTCCAGGCCATGCTCGCCCGGGATCCCGTGAACGCGCGCATTTCCCGCCCCCTGCCGGCCATGGCCGAAGTCGAGCCCGGCGCCCACTCCCATTCCCGGGCGGTCCCGCGCGAGGGAATGCTCGCGGCCTGACGCGCCCCGGCGCGGACGGTTATCTTTTCCCCGGCGGAACCCCAACTCCGGGATCGCCGGTGAGGAGCCATGGGAATCCCGCTCGAATTCATCGCCTTCGCCCTGGTTTTGCTGGGCGTCGCCGTTTTCCATAACCATCCCCTGACGGTTTCCCTTACCGGCCTGGCCGCGGTCCTGATGCTAAAAGCGATGGATCCGGGATTCCACCTGCTCCACCATCTCTGGGAGGAAGCGGCCCTGCTGGCCAACCTGTTCGGCCTGCTGGTGGGGTTCGCCGTGCTCGCCTCGCATTTCGAATCTTCCGGGCTTCCGCTCCTGATGCCGCGCGTCCTCCCGGATGATTGGAAGGGGCCGATGGTCCTCCTGGCCGCCGTCTTCCTGTTGTCCGCCTTCCTGGACAATATCGCCGCGGCCCTGGTGGGTGGCACGGTGGCGGCGACGGTATTCAAGGGCCGCGTGCATATCGGAT
>JAQBPO010000091.1 GCA_028287465.1 Fibrobacterota bacterium | reverse complement strand
AGCCCGTCCGGATTCGAATGCGCCCGTCATTCCGGCCGCTAAACCGGAAACGCCTCCGGTAACGGCGGAATCCGATCCCGATGCGGAACCCTCGGGCGGGATGGCGGGCGCTCCGACCTTGATCCTGCTGCCGATGACCGTGGCGCCGGGGACGCGGGCGGAAGGACCTGATTTCGACAAGGCGGAAAAGGGCCTGCGCCTGGGGTTCGGCCAGTCCGGGCGATTCCGGGTTTGGACGGAAGAGCGATCGATCCGGGGCTTGCCGGAAGGGTGGGGCATGCCGGAAGATTGTTTCTCAAAGAAATGCGTCGAGTCCGCCGCGCGCAGGCTGAAGGGCAACCTGGCGGTGGCCTCGCAATTCACCATGCGCGACAGCATCTGGGTGATGAAACTGATACTGGCGGAAATCCCGGGCGGGAGGATCCGGGAAGCGGCGCGGATATGGGCGAAGCCGGACAGCGGAGGGATCATCCCCTTCGCCCGCGAAGCGGCCCTGCTCATGGCGGATCCCGATTACCGCCATCGCGATTCCGCCCTCGCGAAATCACGGATCGTTGGGATGGACTTCTCCACGGGTCCATGGCGCGAAATCCCATGGATCAATCCGAGGGATACCGTGAACAACCGGA
The DNA here is from genome assembly GCA_028287465.1 of Fibrobacterota bacterium. GTDB lineage: Bacteria > Fibrobacterota > Fibrobacteria > UBA11236 > UBA11236 > Chersky-265. Next base: position 20,587 of record JAQBPO010000091.1, on the reverse strand, counting down.
ACCGCTGGGGTTGGTCCGGAGCGGGATTGCTCTTGGCGGGAACCGGTCTGGCCTGGGCGCAAGGGCAATTGTCCCAGGAAGACGGAAACTCGGCCATTCCGACCCGCAAGGTGCTTTCGGGGGCGGGCCCGCAATCCTTCCTGCGGGGGTTCTTCGCGGCTCCCACCCTCGGCGCCCGTTACGCGGCCATGGGCGGCGCGGGAATCGCGCACGTGGGCAACGGGCTCGCCTTGATGATGAATCCAGCCGGAGTGGCGGAAGCCGATCGCGAAAACGTGATCGCGGCGAAGCGCACCCTGCCGGACGGGACGCCATCCTTCTTCATGGCTTACTCCAGCCCTCTGTACCATAAGTGGTCGCAAGGCGTGGGCGTGCAATTCGAAGGGGATCGATTGGCCAACGAAACGACCTTGCAGGGGGCCCTCGCCTACGACCTGGGGGGCCTAGGCAAGGAATGGTCCGGCATCCGGGCCGGCGCGGAAACGAAAATATACCTGGCCCAGGTCGGCGAATCCGGGACCGGGGAGGACCGCTCCACCGGCCGTAGCTTCGGAATGGGGCTCGACCTCGGCCTGCAGGCCCGCCTCACGGACAGGATCACCGCCGCCTTGGCCATCCGTGACGTTGCGGGGTTCCTGCGGCACACCAACACCCTCACGGACCGCTCCTATTCGGAAATCCTGCCTACCGAATACCGTCTGGGCGCGGCCTACCGCGCCTCCCGCGACCTGCTCCTCCTCATGGACGGCCAGAAAGGCCTATGGGCCGATCAGGTCGATCATATCCGCCTGGGCGGCGAACGCACCCTATGGGAATTCCTGGCCCTGCGCTGCGGCCTCCACGAGATCTTCGGGAGGGAAGCCGTGCGCAAGCTGTCCGTCGGCTTCGGCCTCGATACGGACGGGATGACGGACAAGAACCTGAAGATGAAGGTAGCCCTGAACTACGGCTACGAATTCGGGCTCAACGAGGATGAACCCCTGGGAGGAGGCCAGCAATTCAGCCTGGAAGCGAGCTTCTAGACCGGAGGCCGACCGGTTTCCGTCCGTAAACGCATACGGCCGCAGGGAGCATCCCCGCGGCCGTATCATCGATTCGATGCAAAGAGGCAAGCCCGCTTCAAGCGGGGAGGGACCGCGCCCCCGGGACGGCCCGGAGCGCGGGGAACCGGTCTACCATCTGAAGCCGAGCTTGCTCAAAAGCTCCGTCTTCTCCTTGTCCAATTTCTTCAGCTTCTTCTTGTGCCGCTGGGCGCTGCACCAGGAAATCAGTTTCTTGTCCTGCAATGCCGCGGCCTCAAGCGCCGGCCACTTTCCCGGATTCTTCTTCTTGTAGTCCTTGAGCTGCTCGAAGTACTTCATCCAGCCCAGGTTCTTGACGCTCCAGAGGAACCCGATGCGGTTCAGCTTGGAGACGCGCTCCGGCAGCAGCTTGTCCACCTTGTAAGCGCAACGCTGCAGATGGCACCATAGGCCCAGGCGGTTGCCCGCGGGGAACTCCTCGCGAGCCTTGGGCCACCGCTGGGGGTGCTTCACGCGGTATTCCTTCAGGGTCTGGAAATGCCCTTCCCAGCTGTCCGGGAGGGTCAGGGGGAAACCGAGCTTGAGGAGGGCCTGCTGGCGTTCCTTCTCCAGCTTCTTGCGGGCGTAGTTCTGGCGCTGGCGCCACACCCAAAGGCCCAGGCGGTTCCCCTTGGGGAATTCCTCGCGGGCATAAGGCCACTCGCCCGGACGGGCCTTGCGGTAATCCTTGAGGTACTGCAACTGTTCGTTCCAATGCGACTCGCGTTCGTCGGTCTTTTCCCATGGGAAGCCGAGCTTGTTCAGGAGCTTGACCCGCGATGCGATCAGCTTCTTGCGGCTCTGCAGATCGCGCTGGCGATGGACCCATTGCCCGAGTCGGTTCCCCTTGGGGAATTCCTCGAGGGTCGAAGGCCATGATTGCTTGTGCTTGGCGCGGTAACGGGAGAGATGTCCGTACTGGCGGACCCACTGCTCATCCCAGCGCGTGGCGAACTCACCTTCGGAAGGGCGCTTTCCATTTTCGAACTTGCTAGTCAATGTTGTTTTTTCCCTAGTAGTTTGCGGCAGAGCCGTTGAATTCTTCCGGTCATTCGCGCCGTTGCCGGAAGTCTCCGGCGGCGGGACTTCTCTCGGATGACCCGCAACCCGCAGGCTACCCCCACCCGGATCGACGCGTGCGCACACTGGGCGCGCTTCAAAGTAAGCCAAAACCCCGCATGATCGCACAGGGTCGGCCCGTTGAATTTACCATGATTTTACCCAATGAAGACGGGACCCGGAAACGAATCCCAAGCGTCACGGTTCGCCTCAAAAAACTTCGGCGGACGCATCGGCGCGAACGTTTTTTTTCCTTGCGCCGGAGGGGCGGCCCATTCACGCCCATATTCCATGCGGTTCCCGCGCGCAGCGACCGCGATGTTACCGGCGGGGGCCTTATGGCCCCGCGCTTCCGGACGCGGCCGGATATTCTATTTTTCGGAACCGGATTTTACCCTCGCTTGATACGCGCGCCGCCGGCCCGCGGACCGGCGGGGTCGGGAATATCCGGGACCGGGGACCGATGATCAAGATCTACCGAAAGGAAAACGGCGAACTCGAGGAGCTCGATTCCTTCGCCAAGGACTGTTGGATCAATGTCCACAATCCGGAGCAGAAGGAGATCGAGGATCTCAGCCGGCGCTTCGGGATCCCTTCGGACTTCCTGACCGATCCCCTGGATCTGGATGAACGCGCCCGCATCGAGATCGAGGACGGCAGGACCCTGATCATCGTGCGCATCCCGGTGCATTACGATACCAACCTGGAAATCCCGTACAATACCCTCCCGCTCGGCATCATCCTCATGGAGGACGCCATGCTCACGATTTGCGCCTTGAAGAGCCCGGTGCTCCAGGAATTCCTGGACGGCCGCGTGCGGGAGTTCAACACCTCGCATCGCAGCCGTTTCGTCATCCAGATTTTCGGGCGCGCGGTCATGGCGTACCTGCGGTACCTGAAGCACATCAACGCCTTCACCGCGATCCTGGAGAAGGAACTGCGGCAGACGATGAAGAACGAGGAGTTGTTCAAATTGCTGAACATGGTGAAGGGGCTCGTCTATTTCACCACATCCCTCAAATCGAACGATCTCATGATGGATCGGTTCCGGCGCATGGATCTCATGCGCATGTCCCCTGAAGAACGTGATCTGATCGATGATATCCTAATCGACAACAAACAGGCGTTGGAGATGGCGCAGATCTACAGTTCGATCCTCAGCGGGATGATGGACGCCTTCGCGTCATTGATCAACAATAACGTGAGCGAAGTCATGAAGGTGCTCACCCTGGTGACCATCATCATCATGCTCCCGAACCTGGTGGCGAGCATCTACGGAATGAACGTGCCTTTGCCCATCCAGCATAGCCCCTACTCCTTCTACATCGTATTGGGGATATCGACCCTGCTTGCCGGCGGCAGCATAGCCTATTTCGCCAAGAAAAAGTGGTTCTGAAAGGGGCCGCCCTTAGGCGGATTGGGAATGGGGGCTCAGGGCTCCCGGAGCGAGGCCAGATCCGCGCTGCCCAGGAACGAGCCGCGTTCGGTATAGTAGGTCTTGGTCACTTCCGAGCCGTCCCGATAGAGGATTTCCACCTCGCGCTCCCCGTTGGGGAACCAACTCGTATAAAGCCCGTTCATCACCTCTCGCCCGTTGTCGCGGTAGACCCAATAGCGTTCTTTGAGGTAGCCGTTGGGATAGAACGCCTGCTTCTGCTCGGGTAGCTTGCAGCCGGACAAGATCAGGAGCGAAACCGCTCCGATGAATACCCTGATTCTCAACACCGGCTCCGTTTCGTCTGGGAATGTATGGCCAGAAAGAATATTAATTCCGTTTGAAATCCAGGGCTTCCTGAATCAGGGCCGGATTTCCCGGGTCGACCGCAAACAGTACCGAAACACATCGCCTCGGTCCTATTTGTCCCAAACCAAAAGGTAACTTACCGGCGGATTCGGTAAAGTCCTTTCTTCGCCCCGCTCGCCGTTTTAAGGAATTTTGAAGTCGTTTTTCCCCTAATGGGCCGGTTTTTTTCCTTTGGAGGACCGGATGTTCAGGATCTCCACGGACATGGAGAAGAACATGGCGAAATAGATGTATCCCTTGGGGATATGGACGTCGAATCCTTCGCCGACCAGGGCCATTCCCACCAGGAGCAGGAAGGAGAGAGCGAGCATCTTGACGGTGGGGTATTCGTTCACGAAATGGCTGATGGGATTGACCGCCACCAGCATGATAAGCACGGCGATGATCACCGCCGCCATCATGACATAGAGGTTGTCCACCATGCCGACCGCGGTGATGACGGAATCCAGGGAGAAGATGATGTCCAGGAACATGATTTGCACGATGACGCTGCCGAAGCTGATCTGCTTCTTGCCCTTGCCCAAGGGCGCACCCGCCATGTCCTCTTCGTGCGTCACCTTTTCATGGATTTCCACCGTGCTCTTGTAGAGGAGGAAAAGGCCGCCGAGGATGAGGACCAGATCCCTTCCGGAGATCTCCTGCCCGGCGACGCTGAACAACGGGGAGGTCAGCTTGACGATGAAGGAGAGCGAGGCGAGGAGCATGAGCCGGGTGATGAGGGCGGCCGCCAGGCCCATCTTGCGCGCCTTGGGCTGCTGATTCACCGGCAGCTTCCCGGAAAGGATGGTGATGAACACGATATTGTCGATGCCGAGCACGATTTCCAGCAAGGTCAGGGTGACGAGGCTGATCCAGGTCTGCGGATCGGTGAGCGCATGCATCATGGTATCCGGCCCCGGTATTGCTGTATTGTCAAAGGATGCATGGGAAACCTTTTTCTCGTTCCGATTCGAAGTTACCGATCGGCAACCGTCCCAGATTGGGATGGCCCGGTGGGCCGCGAATCCCCAAAATAATACTTTCCTAGCAAAACCGGAGTTATTGGAACCATGAGCAAGCGCATTCTCCTCCTTATCGCCACCAACGTCCTGGTGGTCCTGACCATTTCCCTGATCCTTAACGTATTGGGCCTGGGACGTTACCTGGGCGGGTTCGGCGCGAACCAATCGCGCCTGTTCATCATGTGCCTGGTGTGGGGTTTCGGCGGCGCCTTCTTCTCCCTGGCCATTTCCCGCATCGTCGCCAAGATGTCCATGGGCGTGAAGGTCATCGATCCCAAGTCGCCGGGCCAATTCGCCGGGCTGGTCGAGACCGTCCACGCCCTTGCGCAGAAGGCCGGATTGCCGGCCATGCCGGAAGTGGGCGTCTATGATAGCCCGGAGATGAACGCCTTCGCCACCGGCCCCACCAAGAGCCGCGCCCTGGTCGCGGTCTCGACCGGGCTCCTCCGCCGCATGGACCGGGAAGAGGTGGAGGGCGTGCTCGGCCACGAGATCGCCCACGTGGCCAACGGGGACATGGTGACCATGACCCTGCTTCAAGGCGTCATCAACGCCTTCGTGATGTTCCTGGCGCACCTCATCGCCATGGCCCTGAGTTCCCGTTCCCGGAACGACGATGAAGGGCTGAGCGTGGGCGCCAATCCTTTCATGGTCATGATGATCCAGGCCGTATTGAGCCCGTTGGGATTCATCGTGGTGGCCTGGTTCTCGCGCTACCGGGAATTCCGGGCGGACGCGGGCGGCGCCCGGTATGCCGGCGTGGGCAAGATGGTCGGAGCGCTGAAATCCCTGAATCGCGCCTTCGGCACCCAGCCCGTCGAGGACGGACGTTCAGGTTCGCTTGCGACCCTGAAGATTTCCGGCCGGCCCTCGGGCCTGATGGCGCTCCTTTCCACGCACCCGCCCCTGGAAGAACGCATCGCCCGCCTTCAGGCCGCACGCGCCTGAGGCTTTTGAACGCGCCAGGGCGCTAGGCATCAAGGCGCCGGCGCGATCGGCGAACCGGCGCCGCTCAGCAGCAGGTACAAGGCCTGCGTCCCTTTATCCCCCATTCCCATGCGCTCCAGGCTCGCATACAGCTCCTTGGCCAGGGCCAGCCCGGGGGTGAACGCGCCCATGGCCTCGCCTTCCTCCAAGGCCAGCTTGATGTCCTTGAGGAAGTGCCGCACGAAGAAGCCCGGGGCGAAATCCCCGCGGATGACGCGAGGCGCCAGATTGGTCAGGGCCCAGCTTGATGCGGCCCCGGCCCCGATGGACTCCAGCACCTTAACCGGGTCCAGGCCGGCGCGCACGGCGAAGGAAAGCGCCTCGCAAGTTCCCAAGGTGCTTCCGAATCCCGCGATCTGGTTGCATAGCTTCACCCGCTGGCCGCTGCCGGCCCCGCCCTGGAGGACGTACCGGGATCCCATCACCCGGAACAGGGCCTGGGCGGCCTCGAAGGCTTCCGGATCCCCGCCCACCATGATGCTGAGCTTGCCTTCCCGCGCGCCCACGTCCCCGCCGGAGACGGGAGCATCCAGGGCCTGCAACCCGCGCTGGCGGGCCTCGGCGTGGATGCGGCGTGAAAGGGCCGGCCGCGTAGTGGTCATGTCGATCAGGATGGAACCGGGGCGGGCGGACTCCATCACTCCCCCAGGCCCGAAATAGACGGCTTCCACCTCCTCGGGGAAGCCCAGCATGGTTACGATGGCGCGCGATTCCGCGGCCACGGCCGCCACGCCCGGGGACCACATGGCCCCTCGCTCCAGAAGTGAGGCGGCCTTGGAGGCGGTACGCGTATGCACGCGGAGGCCGTACCCCGCTTCCTGCAGGCGGGACGCCATCGAGGAGCCCATCACGCCGAGTCCGATGAATCCGATGGGGGTGGAGGTATCGATGGCCTGCATGAGGAACTCCCGCTGTGGTTGCCCGATTCGTTCCAGGGAAAATAATAATCGCGGCGGCGGCGATTGCTAATTTATGGGATTGCCCTCTTTTGGGCCCATTCCATCGGAGTCCCATGCTGAAAACCGATCTCTTCACGTACAAATACATTCCCGCCAAGACGGCCCTGTCCGGAAACGCGGCCGGCGGCGAAAAGGTGCTCGTGGTCTTCCATGGTCTTGGCGACTCCCTGAACGGCTTCACCTGGATGCCGCAGCAATTGCGCCTGGACGGCCTCTCCTACCTGCTCGTGAACGCGCCGGAGGATTATTACGGCGGCTACAGTTGGTTCCCGTTCACCGGCGGAGGCGCCGACATGGGAGCCGCCGTAGAAGGCATCCACCGGAGCCGCAAACGGATCAAGGGCCTTTTAGCCGAGCTGTTGGAACAAGGCGTGAAGCCCGCGGACATCATCCTCTTCGGTTTCAGCCAGGGCTGCCTGATGGCGCTGGACGCGGGACTACGCTCGGAAGTCGTGCTGGGCGGCATCTGCGGCGTCTCCGGATGGCTCGCGTTCCAGGAGGAATACCCCGCCGCCCTCTCCCCGGCCGCCCTTAAGGAGGCCTTCCTGGTAACCCATGGGATACGGGATCCCCTGTTGCCCTTCGCCCAAAGCGAAAGGCAGATGGCGTTCCTGAAGGCTTCGGGCGTGAACCTGGACTTCAAGGCCTACGACAAGGACCATACCATCCTGCCGGAGGAGCTCGGGGAAATCCGGAATTGGCTGGTGGAACGGATGGCCGCCAAGGGATAGGCGATGACGCCTCTCAAGCGGAGGCCTCCCGGAAGAGAGACCCTTAATGGGCGGAGCCGCCCTTAAAGCGCGCCGTTCACAGGGAGCGGTGGATGAAATCCTTCAGTTCGTCGTACGCCTGGAGGTTCCCGTATTGCGGGAACTCCCCCCGGATGTTGGCGGGCGCGCGGAAAAAGGTGGCCACGTCCGCTTCCTTCAGCATATGGATGTCATTGTAGGAATCCCCGGCCGCGCAGGTGCGCAGGTTCAGGGAGCGCATGGCCGCCACGGCCTTGGCCTTGGCATTATCCTGGCGCAGGGAGTATTCCAGGCGCTTGGTGGCCGGATTGTAGGAGATATTGTGGCAGAACAGGCTGGGCCGCCCCAGCTGCTTCATGAAATGATCCGCGAACTCGGCGAAGGTGTCGGAAAGGATGATGAGCTGGTAGCGCTCGCGGATCCAATCGATCATGTCGCGCGCGCCCTCGAATACGTCGAGCTCGGTGATATAGGCCTGGATCTTCTCCAGGGTCACGTCGTGGGCGGCGCAGATGTCCAGGCGCCGATCCATCAGCTCGCGGTAATCCTTGACGTCCCGGGTGGTGAGGTTGAGTTCCTTGATCTGGGTGCGCTTGGCCACATGCTGCCAGATTTCCGGCGTCAGCACCCCTTCCATGTCAAGACAAACGACTTTCATCCGTTTCGCTTCCGCATAAGGTTGGTATTGACGGTTCCGCTCAGAGATCGAATTCGCCCGGAGGCTGGGCTCCAGGCCCGGCGGGCGGGACGATGGCGCCGAAATTCCGCTCGTAACGCGAGAGGTTCTCCTGCAGGGTCGCGATCAGGGATTTCGCGTGCATCGGCGTCATGATGATGCGGCTGTACACCTTGCCCTTGGGAGGACCCGGAAGCAAGCGGGCGAAATCGATGACGAATTCGGACGGCGAATGCGAGACGAGCACCAGATTGGAATAGATGCCCTCGGCCGCGGCCTCGCTCAACTCGATGTTGATGTGCTGCTGGTTCTGGTTCTGATCGTCGAATTCGCTGTTGGGCGCTACCATGGGAAAGGCTCCGGAGGCGCCGCGGAAGCGGCAGCCCGGGTGCAAATATAATCAGAAATAAAGGGCGGAGACGGTACCGCGCTCCAGGCTCAGGGCGCTCAATTTGGCCCCATAGGTCTTGCCGATGCCGGTATCGATGCAATAGAGGCGATCATCGTACATGGGAAGGATTTTGCCCGCCCTGGAGGGCTCGATGCAGGAGGTGGGAGTATGCCCGACCACCATGCGCTCGCAACCGTGGTACTCCAGCACCTCCCGCAGCTCGTCCCCGCGTTCGGCGGTGGGGCGCAGGGTGAACTCCCGGTTCCATTGGGGGCCGTCCTTCCGGAGCATGACGGGCCTTCCGTCCAAGCGATGGCCGTCGTCGGCGAGTTCGGTCCGGACGCGATGGTTGAGGACGTCCAGGGGCATGCATCCATGGTCGCGGTTCAGGCCGCCGTGTACGAACAGGTGCCCGTTGATGGATACGGCCGAATCGTGGCTGGACAGCCATCGGCCCACCTTGCCGTTCGGCGAAAGCGAGGACCTGAATTCCCTGCAGCCCAGCAAGTCGAGGCGTTTTCCCAGTTTCGGATCGATGGCCGCGAGCTTTTCCAGGAGCGCGCGCTTGTCCGCGTCTTCGGTCTCATCGCCCAGCAGGTCCTCGCCGGCCAGGTCCTGGAATTCCTCCCAGGTATTGTAGACGATTTGCCCGCTCATGGACATGGCTTCGTGGTTGCCCAGGAGCACGTGCACGCGCGATCCGAACTCCGGGGCCTCGGCCTCCATGCGCTGCAGGAGCTTGAATATCTTTCCCGGCTCGCCGCCGCGGCCCAGGATGTCCCCGAGCTGGACCAGATGGGTGTCCTTGGCGCGCCAATGGCCGCGCTTGTCCAGGATGCCGGCCTCATGGAGGATGCGCTTGAAGCCCGCGTGGTTCCCGTGCAAATCCCCGATGGCGAGCACGCGTCCGACCTCGGAAAAAACGCTTTGGGACATGGTTGTTTGGGCCTTTTTGGGTATCCATGGGCAAGTATAGGGGAAGGGCGGGGGCCGGTACCAGACCTATCGTCCGGGGCGGGCCATTTTCTAGTTTATTAACCTCGAAGGGCATCCCAAAGTCCTATATTTCCGGGCTCGGGTGAACCGCCCGGTGGCGATTCACTTCAAAAAGGCGGTCGGGTTGGAACGGATCAATGACGAATGCGGCGTGATGGGCGTTTTCGGCGGACCGGAAGTGACCCGCCGCGTGGTGATGGGCCTCTACTCCCTCCAGCATCGCGGCCAGGAAAGCGTCGGCGTCGCCACCACCAACGGTGAGCAGATCCGCGTGCTCAAGCGCATGGGCCTCGTCACCGAACTGAACCGGGAAGAGAAGGAAATCGAGTCGATGACGGGCATCGCCTCAATCGGCCACGTCCGCTACTCCACCTCCGGCAACTCCCATATCAACAACGCCCAGCCCATGCTGGTCGCCACCAAGCGCGGCCAGCTCGCGGTGGCCCATAACGGCAACATCGTCAACGCCCCTGAAATCCGCAAGCGAATGGAAGAGGAAGGCAGCATCTTCCAGAGCACTTCCGACACGGAGATCATCCTGCATCTCATCGCGCGGTCCCAGAAGGCCTCCCTGATGGAAGCCATCACGGATACCCTCCGCCAGTTGACCGGTTCCTTCTGCCTGGTGTTCCTCACCGACAAGGAAATCTACGTGGCGCGGGACGGATTCGGCATCCGCCCCCTCTGCCTGGGCCGACTGGACAAGACCTGGGTGGTGGCGTCCGAAACCTGCGCCCTGGATCTGCTCGGCGCCAGCTACGTGCGGGACATCAAGCCCGGGGAGCTCTGCCGCATCAACGACAACGGCCTGGAGTCCACCACCTTCACGACCAAGCCCCACCGCGCCCACTGCGTCTTCGAGTTCGTCTATTTCGCGCGGCCGGATTCCCGCATCTTCGAGGAAAGCTGCGACAAGATCCGGCGCAAGATCGGCAAGGCCCTGGCCAAGGAGCATCCTACCGTGGCCGACGTGGTCATCTCGGTTCCGGATTCAAGCAATACCGCCGCCATCGGGTACGCCCAGGAGGCCGGCATCCCGTTCGACATCGGCCTGTTGCGCAACCATTACGTGGGCCGCACCTTCATCGATCCGTCGCAGAACGTGCGCGAGCAGAAGGTAAAGCTCAAGTTCAACACCATCACCGGCGTACTGCGCAACAAGCGCGTGGTCCTGGTGGACGACAGCATCGTGCGCGGCACCACCCTGAAATTCCTCACCAAGATGCTTAGGGACGCGGGCGCCAAGGAAGTCCATATCCGCATCAGCTCGCCTCCCGTGGTGAATCCCTGTTTTTACGGCATGGACTTCCCCTCCAAGACCGAGCTCATAGCAAGCAACCTGACCAAGGAAGAGACGCGCAAGCTCCTGGGCGCGGACACCCTGGAATACCTGGGCGCGAAGAACCTGCTGGCCACGGCCCCGGGCGGCGCGGAGAACTATTGCGCCGCCTGCTTCACGGGTAATTACCCGGAAGGCATCCCCGAAGGCAGCACCAAGTTCCATTGCGATTAGCCTGAGCGACGAGCCGCCATCCCTTAAATGCGAGGAGCGTGGAGTTTGCAACGCAAACTCCTGAGCGACGAGCCTAACTCGCGAACGCCTTAATCTGCTCCTCCTCCAAAATGAGCAGGTCCCTGCCCCTCGCTTTCAGCCAGCCCTTCCTACCCCATGCCGCCAAGGTCCGCGAAACCGACTCCCGGGTCGTACCCGCCATCTCCGCCAGGAATTGCTGGGTGGGACGGTTACGGATGAGCACCCGCATGCCTCCGTCTTCGCGTTGACGCAGGCCCTTTTCCTCCATCAGCCCCAGGAGGGCCACCGCCACGCGTCCATGCATGGAGCGGTAGGAGAGGCCCATCACCTTGCGATTGCTCTGGCGGAGCCGACGGTTCATCTCGATGAGCAGGGCGAAGGACACCTGAGGGCAGTCGCGCAGGTGGCGGCGGAAGTCCTCGCGGCGCAAGAGCATCAGGCGGGCGGGGCGCACGGCCCGGGCCGTGGCCGCGCGCGGGCTCTCATCCAACAGGGACATCTCCCCGAAGAAGTCGCCCGGTTGCAAGGTGGCCAGCACCGTCTCCTTGCCTTCGGCGGTCTCCAGGATCACGGCGACCTCGCCTTCCGCCACGATGAAGAAATGGCCGCCGGCCGGATCATCGGCATGGACGATGGCGGATCCGGATGGGTAATTGCGCTCCACCAGGGATTCGGCCACGCGGCGGAGATCCGGTTCGCCGAGCATGGAGAACATGTCCACGCGTTTGAGGGCCTCGAAACGCCGATCCGAGGCATGGATGGGCGCGTTGGCCCGGCCTGGACGGACCGGGACTGCCGGGCGGGATCCGGCGGGTTCACCGGCGGAGTCCGATTGGATTTGCGCGGGGCGGACTATGGTGCTGCTGGGAGCAGGGTTCGATGCGATCATGGTATCCTCCTCTATGTGATGGAGAGGAAATTAGTCCGGAGTCGCCTTCCCAATTGCGATAGCGGTCACGGTCCGCGCAAGGATTCCGGTGACGCCGGTCACTGCGCGCGGGGCGGTGGCTATCCGGGTCGGGTCAAAAATGGGTCAAGACTTACCGTGCCCGAACTTCCAAAAAAACCTTTCCATTAATCGGTTTAGGCGTTTTCGTTCTGGGCAAAATGTCGAAAATCCCCACTCCGCCTCTCGCCAATCCCCGGTAAAATCCCTGCTTTCGCCGGAAAAAGGCCGCTGGAAGCGATATTGACTTTTTCCGCCAAATGACGGTTTTCTCCTTTTATCGGTCGATAAATCGCAAGACTTACTTACGGCTTTGCTTTAGCTTAAAATCAAATCAATAACGCCGATTCGGTGGGACGCGTTTCTGCTGGGGCAAAGGAGCGGATTAGATGGGTTGGAAGACTGACAGAATGGAAGTCGCCGGGAATTGGGGACGCGCGGCATTGCTCGCGTCCTGCCTCGCAAGCGCCGGGACGCCCGTATTTTCGGAGGCGAAGCTGGACGTTTCCGGTTATGCCTGGACCCAGTACCAGCAAGGGGTCACCGAGATGTACAAGGGCGCGGCCAATTTCGACCACGATCCCTTCTTCAGCGCCGGCGGCATGCTGTTCCTGGGCAACAAGCCTTCGGATAACTGGGCCACGGATTTGAGCATCGGCGTCTTCTTCGGCAATTCGGCCATCAAGAAGACCATCATGGATACGAACAGCACCGTGATCGGCCGGACCAATCCGAACAGCATCAGCCTGGGCATGGGCGCGTTCCTGTACGAAGCCAGCGTCGCCTACCATACGCCGTCCCTCTCTCTCAAGCTCGGCAAATTCCATTACACCTACTCCGACTACAACACCAATATGGGCCTGTATCTCCTCCGAGGCCCCGTCTATCCCGGCTTCATCTACAGCGGCTTCGAAGAGATCGGGGCGCTCACCAAGATGGGCGCTTTGACCTCGTGGACTCCGATCGAATCCTTTCGCTGGGACGTCCTCGCCAGCTTCGAGACCGACTATAAGCCCTTCATGGATCTCAACCTCTCCAGCTTCGTCACCTGGCATGCCGGTCTGGTCGAATTGGGCGCCGGCGTGGAATCCCAGCGCCTCGTCGAATTCAACCCTTGCATCACTTCCCCCAACGGCGTCCAGGATGTGAACGATTGCCTCGGCGGCGACCCGAAAACGGTGACCGCCGGTCCCGGAGCGGATCTGTACCAGAGCGCGTTCCTGATCATCGACACCACCGGCGGCAAAGCCGATACCATCACCTACTCCATGGCCGGTACCAAGGTCATGATCCGGGGCGCCTTGGATTTAAAGCAGGTCATGGGCGAATACGCCGGCAGCTCCAAGGACTGGGTATTCTATTTCGAAGCCGCCCTCCTGGGCATCAAGGATTATCCCCTCATCTACGAGAAGAAGGGCGAGCGCATCCCCGTGCTGGCCGGCGTGAACATCCCGACCTTCGGCCTGCTCGATCAGCTCTCCCTGGAAGCGGAGTATTACAATGCACCGTACCAGAACGATCCCTACAAGCTCGTCGGGGCCTACGATGTGTTCCAGTTCTCGGACGGCAACTCCATCAACTACGCCATGTCCCCCATTCCGCCCTCAAACAAGGCCGGACAGGGACATCTTTCCAAGGCGCAGGTGGACTTCGACCCCAAAAAGGACAATTTGAAATGGTCCCTGTTCGCCTCCAAACGCGTCCAGGACCGCATCACCTTCAAGGTCCAGGTAGCCAGCGACCATTGGCGCGTTCCCAACAACAACTTCGTCCAATACGAGGCGGCGGCCAATCCGGGCCAGTTCTACGGCTCCTTCCGGGTCGACTACTCTCTCAGGTAAAGTGACATCATGGGTTCGGGTAACTGGGGTATAATACATGAAGCGGGGATCAGTATGAGAAAAGCATTGGTTGGAATCGCGGTGGCGTGCGGACTCGGGTTTTCCCAGACCGTGCCGAGCAAGCTGGCCGGAAAGCGCGTCTACGTGCTCCGGGAATGGGTGGATGGCGGCCACCAGAACGGGTTCCAGGCGCTCAAGGATCTGGTGGAGGCCAATGCCAAGGTCTACGGCTACACGGCCGAGGTTCCGGCCAATCCCCTGAACCAGACGGACCTGAACGCCGTGTTCGCCCGGCTCTACAAGGGTGACGGGACCAAGCCCGCCAACGCCATCGACGTGATGGTCTTCTCCCAGGGCGAAGGCGATTGGAACGTCACGGGCAATCCCCTGATCGGCGGAGCCGACGTGCGGATGAGCCAGATCAACGCGCACGTGCGGGGAGGCGGGGGCCTCATCATCACCCACGCCGCCGCGGGACGCGAGATTTCCCGGAGCGGCTGGATCTTCGGCGCCAAGCTCATGGGGGACTGGTTCCAGGATGAATACTCCGCTTCCGCTTCGATCTCCGGGAACGGCGGCCATTTCGGCAGCGGTACGGCGGGAACGACCACCTTCGACGAAGAGACCCTGGCATCCAAGGACTCCTCCACCTTCTTCATCCGCAACGTCATGACCCTCAGCAAGGACAAGAAAGGCTATGGCATGCCTTCCATCACGGACCAGGTCACGGGCGAGTGGTACCATTTCAATGGGGGCTACAAGTACGAGGACGGGACCGGCGGCAAGGTGACCAATCCCAACAACAAGTTCCAGCCCGTCCAGGTTCGCGGCCATCAGGGGTACCCGGACAGCGGCATCGGTCCCACCAAGATCATCTCGGTCCTCACCAAGATCCAGGGCGCCAACTATACGCCTCCGGGCAAAGGCCGGCTTTCGGTGTGGGCGCGCGAGGTCAGCAAAGGGACCTTCGACAAGAACGCTTCGGCCACGAACGGACGCTTCGTCTACTTCAACCCCGGGCATGCGGGTGATGAGTTCACCAAGGCCGGCGGCTGGATGGGCAGCCTCTGGATCTCCTCCCTGCGCTGGGTGGTCAAGGATGATCGCGGCTGCACCCAGCCGACGTCGTCGAACTACAATCCCCTGGCCACCGTCAACGACGCCACCTGCATCCCGACCAGCATCGGCCGGGACGCCCTGCTGACCGATGACAAGTCCGCCCTGCTGGGACGGGTTTCCGTGGACGCTTCGTCCATCGGCATCGCCGTGAACCAGGAAGGCCCGCATTCCCTCAAGGTGATCAAGATGAACGGCGAGCTGGTGTTCCAGCATCTGGGAACCGGAGCCCGGGAATACCGGGTGCCGGGCCTGAAGAGCGGTTTCTACATGGTTTTGGTGAACGTGAACGGCCGGTCCTTCAAGAAGTCGGCCTTTATCCCTTGATGGTTCCGTACTTTGATGGTTCTTTGCCCTGAGGGTCCCATACCCTGAAGGGCGTCTATCCGATGAACGGGCCGGGGAGGAATCCCCGGCTTTTTTATTGGGAGAGGGTTTATCGGAAGGGAAGGAGGAGGGGAAGTTGGTGGTCGTTGTAGGATTTGAACCTACGACCCCATCGATGTGAACGATGTACTCTAACCAGCTGAGCTAAACGACCAAGGCACAGAAATATAATTCACGCGCCGCCATCCCTCAATGCAAGGTCCGGACATCGCCGAATTCCCCGCTTTTGAGTGCGCGGAGCCTTTCCATGGCGTCCAACAGGCGGGGAGCGAGGGCTTCCGGGGTCGGCATCTCCGGGGTGCCATGCGCCTTCCTGAGCCGTTCCACCGAGGCGAACCGGGCATCCGCCGGCACGGCCCGCATCCTCTCCTGCATGGCCGTATCCACCAGGCCGGGCGCCAAGGCCGAGAAATGGGTCCCGGGCCGCTCCGCCGCGTACAGCTTCATCATCATGTTGAGGGAGGCCTTCGACATCGAATAGGCGTTCCAACCGCGCGAAGCGCTCACGGCCGCCCCGGAGGAGATGGCGACCACCTGGCCCACCTGGCGGCCTCCCGCGAAGAGGGCGTCCAGGACCGGCTTGTTGCTCCAAACGTTCACATCCATCACCAGGCGCATGTTTTCCAAGGAGGTCTCCCCCATGTCGCCGATGTCCCCCTGGATGCCGGCATTGAGCACGGCCATGTCCAATCGTTGGACCCCCTCCAGCAGGCGTTCGACCGCGGGAGAGATGGCTTTCAGGTCGGAGAGGTCCACGGAAGCGAAGGAGAATCCGGGTTGTTCAGCCAGTCCGGGCGGCGCGCGTCGGCTGATTCCGTAAACCCGGGCGCCCCGGTCGAGCCATTCCTTGGCGAGGCCGAAGCCGATGCCGGAGCTGACTCCGGTGATGAAAACGGTTTGGGTCATGGATCAAACATAAATTCCGCCGGGCGGGGGTGCGGTTCCCAAACGAGAAAAAGCCGCGACCAGGGGGGCGCGGCTCGGATCCATCCGGCCTTCAATGCTACTCGCGATTCTGGCGATAGCCCACTTGGCCCGGGGCATAAAGGGTTTTGGCCGATTCCACCAGGCTTATGAACTCGGCGCGGTGGCCGGCGGTATCCCGGCCGCGGGAGCCCCGGGCCATGGCGGCGACCTTGTCGAGATCCATGTTGCCCGCGTATTGGGAACCGCGAAGGAGGAGCCCGAAGCCGGCCGCGGCGGCGGAGAAACGGAAGTTCTCGGAAGCGTCCTGCCAGGCGGCATCGCGGTCGCGGAGGGTGCGGCTGAGGAGTTTGCTGGCGGAGCCGGTCGGCTGCTTGTAACGGAACTTCACGGTCAGGAGCTCGCCGTCCGCGGAACCCTTGCCTGAACCCATGCCCCAATGCCAACGGGATCCGCCGTTGTTCTGGTACTTGAGAGGATCCACCTTGGGTACCGGGGGGGCGGCCGGGACGATTTCGTACAAGGCGGTGACGCTGGTCCCGGCCCCGAGCTCGCCCGCATCCTTGCGGTCATCGTTGAAGTCCTCGGCGGCCAGCATGCGGTTCTCGTAGCCCACCAGACGGTAGGATTTGACGGTCGCGGGATTGAATTCGATCTGGAGCTTCACGTCCTTGGCGATGGCGTAGAGGGTGCCGGTCATCTTCTCTACCAGCACCTTTCGCCCCTCGTTGATATTGTCGATGTAGAAGTAGTTGCCATTGCCCTTGTCGGCCAGCTGTTCCATCCTGGAATCCTTGAGATTGCCGGTGCCGAATCCGAGCACGGACAGGAACACGCCGGATTTGCGCTTCTCCTCGATCAGGCGCACGAGCTCCGCTTCCGAGGACACGCCCACGTTGAAATCCCCATCGGTGGCGAGGATGACGCGGTTGCTGCCGCCCTTGATGAAGCTCTGCTTGGCGGCCTGATACGCGAGCATCAGCCCCGCGCCGCCCGCGGTGGAGCCGCCCGCTTCCAGCCGGTCGAGGGCGTCGCGGATGGAGGGCTTGTCGTCTCCCGAGGTGGGAGGCAGCACCATGCCGGCGGCGCCGGCATAGACCACGATGGAGATGCGATCCTGGGAACGCAGTTGATCGATGAGCATATTGAAGGAATTCTTGAGGAGGGGGAGCTTGTCGGGCGAGGACATGGATCCGGAGACATCGATCAGGAACACGAGATTGTTGGGCGGCAGCTTTTCCGATTCCATGCGGCGGCCCTGGAGGCCGATATGCACGAGCCTGGTTTCCGGGTTCCAGGGGGTGGCGGCCACTTCAGTGGTGATGGAGAAGGGATCGGATCCCGTCGGCTGGGGGTAGTCATAGTCGAAGTAGTTGATGAACTCCTCGATGCGGACGGCATCGGCGGGAGGCAAGCCGCCTTCCTGGATGAAGCGGCGGGTATTGGAGTAGGCGGCGCCGTCCACGTCGATGGAGAAGGTGGACAGGGGATTGGCGCGGGCTTCCAGGAAGGGGTTCTCGTAGACGGGCGCGTATTCCTCCGAGTTGGCCCGAGGGGGCTGGCAGCGAAAACATTCCGTATCCCGGTCGTAGCCCTCATCGTAAACCGAATTCCCGGCCAATCCCCTCCGTCCGGAAACCGGCGCGGACGCGGGCATCGGAGACTTGGAAGGCTCGGCCGCCCGTTGGGCCGCCGCAATGGGCTGGTTCGCGGATCCGGCGGCGATCCCGGGAAGGCTCAAGGCGCCTTGCGGACCTATATCCATGATATAGACCGCGGTCTGGTCTTCCCTCCTTGGAAGTTCCTTGAGGGAGGCCTGTTCCGAAGACTTGGATTTCTTCTCATCCTTGGAGGAGGTGGGAGCGGCCGTCCCCGGGGATGTGACCATGGTGCCGGGATCATTGGGGTAGAGACGATCCATCAATGATTTGGGCCGGGCCGCGCGGGGTTGCGGATCCGCGGATGATGCGGCGGAACCCTCCTTTCCATCCGGTGCGACTTCCGCTTTCTTAAGGGAACAGGCGGCGAAGAGGACGGCAGCGGAGCAAAGGGCGGCGGCGTATCTGGCGGGCTTGGACATGACGGGGTCTCCTTGGGTTCGGTGTTCGGACCGCCCGGGCTATCGACCCGGTCGCGTTTGTCCTTAAGACCGCAGGTTCCGGGAAAAGTTCCCTATCGATGGGAAAAAGTTTTCGATCCGCCGGAACCCTCCGGGGAAGGCCCGAAAGGTGCGAACAGCGGGGATCGATTTGGGGTTTTAGGGACCGTGGTTCCCTGGAATCAGGGAAGGAGCATGCGGAAATACAGAGGGGAGGAGGCACCCGTCGGTGCGGAAGGGAATGGTCCCTGACGCTCCACCTTGCCGTAGCGCTCGAGGTAAGGACCGATTCCGGAGAATGCCGAGGGCGGCAGACGCAGCAGGTAACGCGGCTCCTCCTCATGCGGGGCGGAAACAACCTCGGCCCCCATCGCTTTCAACCCCGCCAGGATGGCCGCCGTGTCCTTGGGGTTCCGCAGGCGCACCATATATCCGGGCGGTGATTCCGCATCTTTCCGGTCGGTTGCCGCTTCATCGGCCATGCGCGCTTCCGCCTTCTTTTCCGGTTCGACCGCCTCGCGGTTTTCGCCCGCGGCCAGCCTGCCCCGTTGGGCTGCGTCGGCATGGGAGGAAGCGGCGCCAGCAAGGGCGTCCTCATCCCGAACCGCTCCGGACAGGATATAAGTCGGTTGCCCCGGCACAGGAGCCTCGGCCATGCGGGCCGGTGCGATGGAGTTCGCCTCCGGGGCCTTGGCTTTCGAAGGCGCGGATTCGTCGGATTTTGCGGACGGTTCGGCCTCATGGCGGGGGACGGGAGCGGGAGCGAGCTTGAGAGCGGCACCGGCCTGGGAACGCGACTGCGGCCCATCCTTGGAGTAGCCCGGGGATTTTTTTCCAGGCGGCTCGGGAGTCCGGATGTCTCCATCCTTCAATGACCCGGACTCCGGCGCCAGGGAGGCGATCGGCGCGGCCGATTCCATTTTCCGCGTCACCGCCCCGGGAACGGGGCGGTCCGTTTCCAGGATGCCGCCCCTCTGGTACAGGTAGGAGGAAATGGCCGTGATTCCGATGACGGTCAGCACCGCGATCTGCAGGGGTATCGCGCGCAGGGGCCGCGATATGGCGCTGACGAGGCGCCGCCAGGGGGAAGGCGCCGGCAGGCGCGCGCGGACATTGGCGAGAAAGTTGGCGGGAGCCTTGACCGGCTCCAGGGACTTCATCTCCCGGAAATAGCCTTTGGCGGCCTCCACCTCCCGGCGGCATGCGGCGCAACCTTGAAGGTGGGTCTCGGCGATGGCGCGCTCGGCGGCGCCCATGGCGCCTTCCGCCAGATCGCAAATCCGATCCCCGTCCAGATGCATGTCCCCGTCCCGCTCATCCATTCGATCCGTCCATCATCCTATGCGATTGCGCCAGCCACGTAGCGGCCAACAGCAAGGCCGCCAACAAGGCGTCCCGCAACCATTCCTGCAATTGCCGCCGGCCCCGGTTGAGCCGCGATTTCACCGTGCCCGGGTTCAGTCCGGTAGTCTCCGCTATCTCCTCGTAGGAACGGCCTTCCACGTCCCGCAGCACCACCAGGACGCGCTGTTCCTCCGGAAGCCTCCCGATGGCCTCCTCGATGCGCTCTCCCCTTCCCTTCGCCTCCAATACCTGGTCCGGGGAAGGCGATGAGGGCGCGCCATCGGTTTCCGCGGCCTCCAAATCGCGATGGTTCCGCGACTCCTGGTAGGACCTTGAAACCACCCGGTTCTTGCAGGTGTTCACGGCGATGCGATAAAGCCAGCTGGAGAACTTCGATTCCATGCGGAAATCCCGCAGGGCATGGTAGACCTTTACGAAGGTTTCCTGGGCCGCGTCCTCGGCCTCGAACCGATCGCCCGCCAGCAGGCGCAGGCAAAGGCCGAAGATCCGATCCTTGTGCTTGAGCACCAGGCGGTTGAACCCCTCCTCCCTTCCGGCTTTGAAAACCAGGACCCATTCGAAATCCTCCTCATCGACGGACCCGATGGATTCGGGACCCGCGCCGGGTAAGGCCGCAGGCTCCTGCGGTAAGGCCGCAGGCTCCTGCGGTAAGGCCGCAGGCTCCTGCGGTAAGGCCGCAGGCTCCTGCGGTAA
>JAQBPO010000087.1 GCA_028287465.1 Fibrobacterota bacterium | reverse complement strand
ATGGCGTCGCAACGCTCCTTCTCGTCCTTATGGGTATCCGGATAGGGAAAGGCGAGATCCTGCCGGATGTTCCCCCAGAAGAGGTTCTTGACGAAGCCCATTTCGCTGGGTTCCGGGCCGAGCATGGCCTCCGCGTCCTCGATCATCTTGCGATCGCGGTCGGTGATTCCCTTGATGTTCTTCAAATCGCCGGTCTTCTGGATCATCTTCTCTCCTCGTCGACTTTCGACTCCGATGCCGCTAGGCGGTCCTTTTCACGACCAGGGCGGTCACGGTTTTATCGTTCCCGCCCATGCTCACCATCATACCATGATCCTTGGCCGATTTGACCTGGTTCGGGGCCTTCCCGGTCAATTGTTCCAGCAAATCCACCATCTGCCGCACACCCGTGCCGCCTACCGGATGGCCGAAGCCCCCGAGACCGCCGGACGGATTGGTGGGCAGCTCGCCTTCGGCGCCAACGCGTCCTTCCAGGACGAATCCAGGACCGCCTCCGGCCTTGGCGAACCCGATGCTTTCCAGGGCCAACAGCCCGGTGATGGAGAAGCAATCGTGCAATTCCAGCACGCCTACGTCCTTTTTGCCGATCCCGGCCATTTCCAGGGCCCCGTTCGCCGCGCGTCCGGTATTTTCCAGAACGGTCGGATCCGCGGGCTTCTCGGTAATATCGCCTTCGCTCCCCTGAAAGCCAGCCAATTCCACCATGCGGGATTTATCCAAGCCCATGCGGCGCAATCCCTCTTCGCTGGCCACGACAAGGGAGGAGGCGCCGTCCGAGACTTTCGAGCAATCGTAGAGGTTCAGGTGCGGCACGAACTTGCGCCCGTCCGGCGGAGTCATGCCCAACTGGTACAGGTCACGGACCGTATTATGGTATTCCTGGGCCTTGGGATTCTTCCGTGCGTTAAGGATCGACTGTTCATACCACTTCGCCATGCCTTGGCGCATGACGTCCTTGCCGTACCGTTCCCCATACGCGCCGGCCCGATCGGAAAAGGCCCCCGGGAAGAAATAGGCATGCCCATTCTTGCGATCGCCGTTGAAATACCCGGCCCCCGCCAGGACATCCGCGACATAGACCGCCTTCAGGGTGTTCTGCACCTCGAAGCCCGCCACGAACACCGAGTCCGCCATATCCGCGAGGATGCTCTTCACCGCGGCCGCGAGGCCCAGCCCGCCGGATCCGCAGGCGCCTTCCACGCGCACGCAGGGCTTCCCCTTCAGGCCCGGGACCGCCATGGGAAGGAATCCGGGGAGATTGCCCTGCTTCAGGAACCGGCCCGCCATGAAATTGGCGATCACGCCTTCGTCGAATTCCGGATGGGGGATTTGCGCCAGGGTGCCTTGAGCGGCTTCGCGCAGATAGGTCTCGAAGGTGGGCATGGGATGCTTGGGGTGGAATTCCTTGCGGCCCGATCCGAAATAGACCGTATTGTAGCCGGCGCCGAAATAGACTTTCTTCCTGGGTTTCCGCATTTCAATGGGTCCAATCGGCGGGGCCGTAAAGGTGGAAAAACCCGTTCATCAGGACCTTGGAGACGTCCTCGTGGGTATCCGCCACGCCGGTCGCGACCAAGGTGGCGCCGATGGCCCGGGAACGCGCGAGGAATCGCCGCGCCAGGACCGCTCCTGCCGCATCCGATTCCGCCAGTTTCGCGAGATAGGCGGCCAGCTTTTCCTTCCGGGCCGGGTCCTTCGCCAGGTTGCTCCACGGCGCATGCCCGACCGGAAAGGCGCCCAAGGTCCCCGCTCCCGTATCGTCCAGAATGGCCCGGAACCGGTCGTCCCCTAGGGAAACATAGCGGATACCCGCGCCCTTGGTACCTTGACCGCCCTCCGCTCCATCCGCTCCATCCGCTCCATCCGTTATGGCATCGATATCCAAGACCCCGGCGATCCTGTTGCGTTCGTATTTGAACAGCCCGTCCTTCTGCTCTCCGGATCCCAGCTGTCCTCCGCGCACACCCGCGGCCAACAAGGCGTCCAGGGTAGGGTCCACGAACACGACGCCATCCGCGGCCTTGGCGTCCAGATGCTCGCGCATCACCTTCAGGATCATCTGGAATACGTCCAGCCCCACATAGTCCAGCAACTGGAACAGGCCCATGGGCCGGATCAGGTAATCCTGGGTGGCTTTATTGAGGGTCACCAGGGCTTCCGGACCCTTCAAGCCGGCCGTCGCACCCGCCCCCGCCCGCATCTCCCGGAACCTGCCGAAGGCGAACAGCAACTCACGGATGAAATGCCCATTGCCTATGAAGCCCGCCACGTCATGGGCGGGAACCGTGATTTTCCCGAAGGCCTTCCCCAGGTCCCGGCCCAGGGCCGTAAGTTCGGGGCGGGTCTGCCGGCCGGAGATCATCTCCACCAGCTTCTGCACGGCGGGCGGATTGTAGAAATGGAAGCCGAGGATGCGCCCGCCCAGTCCCGCGGATTGATCCAGGAGGGAAATGGGGATGGAAGAGGTATTCGTCAGGAAGAAGGTGTCCTCGGCGCAAAGCGCCTTCAGCCTGGAGTACAACTCCTTCTTCAGGGCCAGGTCCTCGAAAACGGCCTCGAAGACCACCTTCGCGCCCTTGGCCCCGGTCACGTCCCCTTCGCAACGGACCATGGACATGGCCCCGTCGACATAGGCATCGATGATTTCGCCGTTCTCGATCAGGTCGGCCCGATCCTTGGCCCAGGCACGCAGGTCGCCGATCCCCTTTTCCGCCACCTTGACCAATTGGGTCCGGAGGTATCCGCGCAGCCGCCGGAAGGACTCCGGGTTGGCGTCGATCAGGACCAGGTCATAGCGGCCCGAACCCGGCACGCCGTTCTCCTTCGCGTCCGATTCCGCCATGGCCTTGAGGGCCACCCAGGCGATGCCGCTTCCCATCTTGCCGCCGGCGCCGAGCACCGCCACGGCCCTCATGCGCTCGGACCACTCCGCTCCCTTGGCCCCTTCCATCATTGCCCCGCTTCCTTGGGGATTTCCCAATGGATGAGGCGCGCCATGGTCGCGCGATGGATGGAGAACATGTTCCGGATCATGGCCAGGTGGAAGCGGAAGAAACCCATCTCATGGGCCAGATGCTTCCACTCGCCCCGCAGCAGCCAGTAATCCCGCTCGAGGATGGTCTCGTCATGGGCGGAATGGGCCATCATCTTCTGGATCCCGTAATACTTGCGGAGCCGATCCTTCCACTGCTTGCGCGTGAAGGTCCAGGGGAACCAATCGACGGTGGTGCGCTTCTGCAGGTACAAGGTCTTGCCCTCGCGGTTCTTCACCTCGTGGTAGCGCAGCGAATACAGGTTGTAGAAATGCGCGTCCAGGGCCATCTTCTGCGCGCCCATGCTGCGCGCCAGGTTGATCCCCTGTTCCAGGCAGCTGAAGTGCATCAGGAGCAGGAAGGGTTTCTTCTCCTCGCGGACCACGTGATGGCCCCATTGGATCTTCTTGTACAGGTCGGAAAGATGGACGGTCGAGGCCACCGCCCCTTGAACGCAGTACTTCTCCGCGTACTTGAGGAAGTTCACCGGCTCCCGCCGCGACACGTGGCCGTCCCGGGTCTTGGCCCCGGTCATGGTGGTCGAGGTGGCCTGGCCTCCCGTATTGCCCAGGGTCTGGTTGATGACCACGATATGGAAGATGGGATCCTGCTGGTGCAGGGCGTCCTCCACCGACCGGAGCCCCTGCATGAAGCCGCCGTCGCCGGAGATGGAAACCACGATGTCCCCGCTCGGCACGTTGTGCGACAGGCCGGAAGCCACCCCGTGCGCGGTCTCGAAGGCGATGCGCACGTAAGGCAGGTTCCAGATGGAGGTGCGGTTGAGGCCGGAGATAACGGTGCCGCAGCCGTCCTGCTCGCTCACGTAGATCTTCCCCTTGTCCTGCTGCAGGTAGCCCAGGTAGTCGAACACGGTGCGGAAGATGTTGATCTGCCCGCAGCCCGCGCAGGCCATGTCCCCGGCCGTCAACGGACCCTTGCCGTTGAGGCTGACGTACATGCTCTGCACCTTGTTGATGGTGGGATGGAAGCGGAACATGGTCTGGTAGGCCCACTTCTTGATCGCGTACATCTTCTCCACCCAGCGCAGCTTCTTGGGATCCGGCAAGGCCTTGAGCAGGCTGGGCGGCAGGATGCGCGCCTGGAAATCCTCCAGGGACTCCACCGCTGGAGGTTCCGCCTCTCCCGCGACCGCGGTCCAGTCGTCGCCGCCGCGCGCGGCCTTTTGGTAGGCCATGAACCCCGCCAGGATGGCTTCGCGGTTCTTGGAGGTGAGGAGGAGCTTGGCCTCCTTTTCGATCCCCTTAACCTGGGCCAGCCCGTCCAACAGGGAAAGCAGTTCTTCCATGTCGTCCACGCCCATATGGGCCAGCATGGATCCGCACAGGATCATGTTCGTCCTGGCGGAACTCCCGTACAGCCGGCGCGAGATGCGCTTGGCCGGGATGAGGATGATTCGGCTGTCCTTGGGAAGCATGGTGCGGTAGCGTTCCGCCGCGGCCTCCTCCCCGTCCAGGATCAGCACGCCCCCCGGGGCCAGCTGGCGGAGCATGGGTTCAAGGGATACGTCCTCGTCGAAGGCCATGATGGTATCCGCCATGATGATGTCGGACCAGTCCCGGATGGGCTCGTTGCTCTGCTTGATGCTGAGGGTGATGCCCCCGCCGCGTTGCAAGGCCCCGAAGCCGGCCATGGAAAGGGCGTACTGCCCGCGGATGCTGGCCACGCCTGTGAAAATGGAGTTGAGCTGCAGCAGGCCCTGGCCGCCCTTGCCAACCACCGCGATCTGCCGGACTCCCTCTTCCATCAAAGGGATGTCGAAGCTCGCGTCGGTCTGGGGATAAGGGTTGCCGCGGGTTCCCAGCACGAAGGAGTGCCCGTTGGCGAATTCCTTCAGCCACCGGTGGGTGCGCGTATTCTCCTGGCCGGAAGAAACGTCCGCCAGCATCCGGAACAGGGTCACCCAATACGGGATTGTCACCGCGCGGCCGCCGAGGCCGATGGTCGCGGACATGATATAGGGCGGGTTCTCCAGGTCGTACAGGGACGAGCGGACTTCCTGGGCCAGGATGCCGCCGCCGGAACGGCCGGACCAGTTGTTGTATTCCACCACGGCCACGGACTTGCAGCCGGCCAGGCACTTGCGCAACTCATCCGAGGGGAAGGGCCGGTACAGGTTGATGGAGACCACGCCGCAGCGGATCCCTTGCCTGTTCAGGCGCTCGGCCACGTATTCGGCCGAGGACATGTCGGGATCGTTCAGGCCCACGATGCAGAAATCCAGCGGACCGTCCTCCGGGTAACGCCCCACCTTGCGGATGGCCGGGCGGCCCGTGAACGCGGACAGTTCCGCGGCCGCTTGATCGAAATTCCGGCCGGCCCGCATCAGGACCTCGTCGATGGCCTGGCGCTGCTCCGCGTACCGGCTGTCCATGTCCAGGATGCCGATGGATCGGTTCTCATCGTCGTCGAAGACGAAGGGGTTCTTGGGCCGTCCCAGGAAGGCGTCCGCATCCGCATCGCTCAGCTTTTCCAGGTGCCCCTGGCGCTCCGAGGTCAGGGTATGGGTCTCCACGAAACCCTTCACGACCAGGCGTCCCGGGATCCAGACGCCCTGGGACTCCATCACCTTCAGGAGCAGGAAGGCTTTGTCGTAATCGTCCTGGATGCCGCGGCCGAAGAGGATGATCTCCCCCGTGTCGGAAGTGCGGAAGGTGGTGGTGTGATCGGGCTTGGTGGTGGTGCCCGGGGACAGGGCGCGGGTCAGCTCCAGCATGAAGATGGGCAGATGCAGGCCGGGATTGATGTTCATGAACTCGTAGATCTGGGCCAGGCTCTGGGAGCCTTGCGCCATCAGGGAACGCTTGCCGCGGACGGCCGAGCCCGTAAGCCAGGCGTACCCCGATTCCTCGGACAGGCAGGGGCGGAACTGAAGGCGATGGGCCGCATCCGGGGACTGGTGGGAGGACCGGTCCTCTATCTGCTTCAGCAGGGACGTATTCGGGGTGATGGGGAAGATGGACACGCTGTCGAACTTGGCCTGGAAGGTGAAGTCCGCGAACATGACCGATCCATTGAACACCTTTGGGGCCGCGCCGCCGATGAGCTGGGCCTGATGCGCCGCCAGGACCTTGGCCGCGTCCTGGATCCAGCGTTGCACCCATTGCTCGCCCTCCGCGGAAGGGACCTTGAAGATCCTCCCCACGTCCGCGGCGGTGATGGGCAGCCCGTCATGCGCTTCCATATCGACCAGCTCGGCGGGGACGAAATGGATGGCTCCCGTCGGGCAAGCGGAGGCGCAGACGAAACAGCCCTTGCAATGGTTGTAGTGGGTCGCGCCCTTCTTGACCGCATGGGTCTCGGTCTTGGGGTCGAGGTTCATCCCGGGGAGCAGGTTGAAGGTCTTGGTGAACATGTGGAAGATCGGCTCCGGCGCCCTATCGGTCACCTCGTAGCCGATGGATTGGTGCGGGCACGCCACCACGCAGTGCAGGCAATCGATGCATTGGGTGGAAAGGGTGATGGGCACGAAGCTCTTGTCGGTCCATTTGCGTTGCCCCGCATTGCCGCCTTTGACATGGGTGCCTTTGTCCGTGAAGTCCTGGAAATTCTCCAGCTGGATCAGGTGGTCGCCCAGCACCTGATTGGGCGCTTCGTTGATGGAGGAGAGGTGAGCGTATTCGGAAGCGTTGAGTTGGCGCGGTTCGCGCTTGCCCGTGGCTCCCTTGCCGGTTTCCGCGATCATATCGTCATCCCCTTTTCCCCATCCATCGGCGTATGGGACTCGTGCGGTGTGCTGGAGGAGTAACCTGGAAGTGACGGGAGCGGCAAGGCGCCCAGGGTGGAGTTGCCGCCCGGGCCGCTCTGACATGCCGGGATCGACGCTGGGAACGTCCTACCGGCATGGGTGCGAAACCCGCTATTAGCCATGCCCTTTTATTATAAACCCTTTCAGGGTCCATGGACACTTTACCGGGTTGCGGCGACGTCACCTCGACCGGCCAAAATGCCACGCCAAAGGCATTTTTAGGGCCGAAATATAGCGCCGACCGCATTTTTGTTTTTCGCGAGGAGTCCGGGCGGATTCCACGGTTGCGTTTCCTAGGATAAAGCCCGTCAAAAGGCCAAAATACCCTCGCCACGGTTCCGACGGGGATGCCTTTCACCGGGAAAGGCCCCCCGATACCTCGCGACCCTTACCGTAAACCAGGACGTCGTGGGGCCTCCGCGCGAACCGGTCTCCCCCGCCCGCCCGGTTACCGGTTTGCCACTACGGCATATCCTTTGCCAAAGCCCGGGAGGAACCTGCCGCAACCGCTCCGTAACCATTCGGTTCCTGTAACGGCCTGCGCCTTCCAGACCTACTCCCAAGCGGCCCGCAAGCCGACAGTAACCCGGAAGATCCCTTGAATGTAATTCCACCGTTGTTACATTCCGTTACGAGGCGGACGGCATTCGTTAACCTCAAAAGATTATTTTCTGATAATGCTCATCGTAGTCAAACTCTTCCTCGTCGCCTTCGCCATCTTCGGCCAATCCAGGTTGTTCCGCGAAAATGGCGCATCCCCGGTCCAGAAGACCGGTTTGGACAGCGTTATCCTGCCCTTGGATCACCCCGAACTGGTCCTGGCCAAGCGCGCCATGGAAGCCCAGGGGCTGTGCCGCGCCGATTCGGGGAAGCCTGTCGATTCCCTGGCGGGTTCCGATTCGGCCCAGAGGTCGGAGGGACGCGATTCCCTGAACGACATGGCCACGCTCTGCGGCCTGCCGTAATCCGCGGCCTGGCAAGGATTTCCCATGTACCTCAGGGTCGCGAGGATGGCCATCCGCCGTTCCCAAAGGTTCTTGGACCCGGCCAAGCGGTACGCCCCGCACCTTCGGGACCTTGATGCCGCGGAAGCGATCCCCTTCGCCGTATTCGCCGGGTCCGGTCTTGAAGAAGCGCCGGGCGACCGCCTCCGCTTCCGGAGTGGCCAGGGACTGCAAAGCCTACTGCACGTTTTCCGCTTTCATTCCCGTTCCCTTGCGCATGAGGTGCGCGGTTCCAGGGATCTTTCCGGGTCCATGGGATTTTCCGCCTCCTGAAAAATGCGAAAGCCGGGCCCGGCCCCGGGGATTTTGTTAGCATAAGGAAGTTCCGGAGGATGATGCCATGCCCGAATCCATAGTCAAGCCCTGTCCCCAGCCGCCGGGGAAATACGAACCCGTCATCGACCGTTCGCGGTGCGAGGCCAAGGGCCCGTGCGTCACCGCATGCCCATACGATGTCTTCGAGATTTCGCCATTGACCGCCGAAGAGAAGGCCGGGCTGGGATTCTTCCCGAAACTCAAGGCCTTCGCCCATGGGAACAAACAGGCCCATGCCGTGCGCGCGGATGCCTGCCAGGCTTGCGGGAAATGCGTGGAGGTTTGCCCTGAAAAGGCGATCCGGTTGAGGCTGCGCGCGGCCTAGATGCTGCCGAGCAGGTACATCTTGCCCGAAGGCTGAGGCAGGCCGCCCTTGGGCTCTAGCGTGATGGCGAAGGCGTTGATGCGGCCGCGGTCCGTTTCCACCAAACGGTCGATCTTGTAAAGTTCGCCGTCCTTGCGGTTGCCGCTCACGCGGAACACGCCGGCGTCGACGGGCTTGGAATCCCGGATCACCCAGAGCTGGTAATCCTTGTCCGCGGGCTGGGCAGGCAGGCGGGAGACGTGCAGGATGGCCTGTTTCCGGACCGGGTCCCAGATGATCTTGCCATAGCCCACGGGATCCGCTTCCTGGCCCTTCATCACCACCATCTGCATCTGGTCCGACTTGAGGACCTCCAGCATGGCTTCCTTCTGGGCCAGGGAATCGGTCAGCGCTACGATCCGCCGGCGGTCCTCCGCAACGACCGTCTTGATCTCCGACATGTCTTTGCGGAGGGATGACGCGTAGGCGATCAGGCCCAGGGAAAGGAGGGCGAGGCCCACGGCTACGCTTGCGGCAATCCGGAAAGGGAAGATCCAGGCTATGCGGGGGCCCTCGGGACGGGAGCCGCCCGGGGCGGACCGCGAGGCGATCGATCCGGTACCGGCTTTGGCTGCCTGAACGCGTTGCATCAGGGTATCCAGAACGGCGGGAGAGAGAGGGGCGGGCGGAGCGGCCAGGGAAAGGTTGGACGCGGCGTTGACCGCCTCGCGGTAGGCGGCCAGCATTTCCGGATCGGCGGAGGCCAGCTCCCTTTCGAACCGGGCAAGGTCCTCCCCATCCAGCAGCCCCAAGGCATGGGCCGGGCAGAGATCGAGGAATTCCCGTCTTTCCATGGCCATCAGATCAAATCCTTCAGGAGGCCCTGCATCGCCTTCATACCATCGCGCACCCGCGATTTCACCGTACCCAAGGGAAGCCCCAAGGTGACCGCTATTTCGCTCTGGGTCCGACCGTCGAAATAGGCCGTTTCCAGGACGCGCCGCTGGTCCGGGGAAATCTTCTCCAGGGCCGACTTGACCAGGGCGGCGCGTTCCGAAAGCACCACGTTATCCAATTGATTATAGTGATCCGACCCCGCTATGTCATCCACATCCATGGAGGAACCGGCTTTCTCGTTCCTATAGCCCTTCGAGCGGATGCGATCGATCGCGCGATTGCGGGCCATGGTGAGCAGCCAGGTGTAAACCGAACCCTTGGCGATGTCATAGGCAGGCGCCTTTTCCCAGACCTGGAAGAAGATTTCGCAAAGGATCTCCTCGGCGTCCTCCTTGCGCTTCACGATGGCGAAGATGATGTTGTAAATCGCCTTCGAGAAGCGGGAGTAGAGTTCCGCCAGGGCCTGATCATCCCGTTGCGCGATGCGTTGCATCAACATGGGGATTTCCGCGGGCAGGGTCATGCCCGCGCCCCCGCCGCAACGGTCCGGGAACGGAATATCCCGGAACGGGGGCTCAGGGAGCCAGTCCACTGCGGTGCCGAATTGATGGGTTGCCGTTTCCATGATTGCGCTCGCATTGAGATACGCACGGATCCGGAATACGGATTGCTTACGGACATCGATGCGGCACCATAGGCGCCAAAAACTACAAAAAGGTTCCCGCGGGCGATTGGATGCATCAGAAATCGGCTCCTACGGAAAGCTTGGGGAGGAAGTCGAAGACGTAATCGTCGTTCAGAGGCATCTCGTAGGATTTCCAGGAATAGAATCCCGCGTTCCACTGCGGCAGAACATAGATCGGGGATTGGCCGAAATAATAGGCGTAACCGAGGTAGAACTCGTTGGCATAGGCGTAGCCGCTATAGGTCCGGCCATTCACGTGGTGGAACACGTCCTTGCAGAGCCAGGCCGTATACTCGACGCTCACGTTGCCTACCGGATAGGCGCGGGCCCCGATCAAGAGCGCATGGGAATCGATCTCCCCCTGATTGTGCCGCTTCCCCTTATAGGTCCAGGCCTGGCGTCCGTACCCGATCACGGCTTCCACGCCATGCCCCAGCTTGCCGCGGAATTTGATCTCGTAGGTGCTGAAGGGCGGTAACGGCCAAAGGACGTTCACTTCGACGCCCAGGCGGCGATCCGCGCGATCGGCGTAATCGCCGGCATGGGCCTGCGATGCCGCGGCCGCCGCCAGGATCAGGGCGGCCCGCACGATGCCGCCGGGCCGGACGGGGATTCGGGAGATGGCCGGAGCCCTCATCGGGTCACCGCGGCCAGGAAGCGTTCGATGAAATACAGGCTCAGCTGGGAGCCGGGACCGCGGACCACGTAGTCGAAACCATGGGCCCCCCAGGGTACGTCCACGATGAAATGGCGCACGCCCAGGGAGTCCATCTTCGCGCGCATGTGGACGGTATGCCGCCAGGAGACGAGGACATCGGGCCGGCCGTGAAGGAGAAGGGTGGGCGGGCTGGAAGCCGTCAGGTGCTCCACCGGCGAAGAGGCCACGTATTTCTCCGGAACGGCCGGATAGCCTCCGCCCAGGTACTGCTCCATCAGGAGCCGCGAGTCCATGATGAGCGGATTGGTGGGAAGGCTATAGCCGAAGACCATGTCCGCTGGGGCGTAGAACGCGATGACGCCCTTGATGGCCGGGTCCTTGGCCGTGTAGGCCGCCTGCAAGGCGATCTGCCCGCCCGCGGATCGCCCGAGCAGCACGAACCGGGTCGTATCTATCCCCAGCTCGCCGGAATGGGACCTCAGCCAGGCCATGGCGTCGGCGACGTCCTCGACCGGGGCCGGGTAAAGGTGCTTGGGCGCGAGCCGGTATTGCAGGGTGGCCACGGCATAACCTTCCGCCGCCAGGAACGCATTCAGGGGCGCGAGCTGGGAGCGCGCGCCGCCATCCCATCCGCCGCCATGGACCACCACCACGCAAGGGGCGGGACCTTTATGGTGGTTCGCGGCCGCGCCGGGTTTATCGGGTTTATCCGGCTTAACGATCCTTGCGGGGTAGAAATCCAGCTTCAGGTCCCCGGAGTCGGCCGGTTTATAGGCGTATGTCTTCGGGGCGCCAGCGGGCAAAGGGATGCCCAGGAACATATCCGGGATGCTCAGGGGTTTTGCCCGGCGGAAACCGCCTGGGGGCGGCTCGATGCCGGCCCAACCGTTGGAGAATTCGCGCTCCAACCGGGCTGCCGCGGCCATGGCCCGGATGGCCGTCGCGGCATAGAGGCATGCGGAGAGGAGGAACAGGACCCCCGCCAGGCGCGCGGAACCCGATCCGGCCTGGGCATAGGAGGGGCCGGCCGTGAAAAGGCACCAGACTCCCAACGCCAGCAACGGGAGGACCAGGAAATGCCCGCCTTCCATCACGACGATGGAAAGCTTCCAGAAGGAATAGGACGGAGGCTTGCATACGGCCAGGAGGCCGGTCAGGAAGAATAGCGCGGCGGCCGCGATGCGCAGGCCGGACCAGAGGGACAGCTCCATCCTCACAGCCCGGGTTCCCGGTAGACCAGGCGGACCTTTTGGGGCTTGCCGCCGGGGCCTTCGATGTTGGAGAGTCCCCGGTATTCCTTCATGCGGCGCGAAGCGGCGTCATAGCGGACCACTATGGGCTCGACCACCATGCGCAGGACGCGGCTCTGGGGAATGGCCACGAATACCCTTTCCCCCGCCCCATGGGCCGCGCGGCTCGGATCCTCGTACGCGACGAAGCGGAAGAAATCGAGGCGGGATGGCACCACGAAATAGAAGCTGATCCTCTTCCCCCCGATCAGGGCGTCCCAATTCCCCTTGAGGAAGGAATGGAAGCCTCCATCGATCACGAATGGCTCCGGCACCTTAAAATCCTTTTCCCGGGTTTCCGAGGCTTTCGAGGCCCGGCTCCGCACCCGTACCACCTTTCCGCGCACCGTCGCCCCTTCCTCCATCCCGCTGCGCAGGTCCTTGAGGGCGTATCCGGGATGCGAAGAAGAGGCCGAAAAATCCAGGGTCCGCTCCGCCAGGACCGTTCCGGAAACGTCCCGATATACCGTGCTCATCGAGACCGTTCGATCGCCCTCGAGCCGCTCCCGATGCTCTTCGACATACGCCTGGGGGGCGCCCGCGCCTCCCTCCAAGGGGAAGGCCTCCCCGATGATCAACCGGATCTCCTGAACGGACTTATCGGCTGCCGATGCGGCCGCATCGGTGGCCGATGCGGCCGCCGGGGCGGTCGCGGAGAGAAGGGCCGATATCATCAGGAAGGGAATCATGCGTGCATACCTACGTAGAAGAATATGCTTCGGATTCACCGGGATTTAAAATAATAAAACCGCTTTTCCCCCATTAATGACCGTTTTTTCACCCGTCCCCGGAACCCATCCGTTTCTAGAATCGATCCGTATGTACGGCAAAGACCTTTAGGAGACACCATGACCTGGAAGAGCGGCGGCAAAAAAGGATTCACGGAAAACCTCACGGGCGGCCTGGCCCGCGCCGCCGGCGCCTTGGCCGTGAAGGCCGCGGCCCGGTTCTTCCCGGAGCAGGCCGTGCGTTCCATCCTGTCCAATATCAAGGTGGGCTGCATCGAGGTGGAAACCCTGGACAACGGGCTGTGGGTCCTGGGCGATCCCGCCGCCGACCTGCGCAGCCGCGTGGTCGTACGGGACAACGCGCTCTTCGACAACCTGGTCCGGTTCTGGGACGTGGGCCTGGGGGAAAGCTACCAGGCGGGCCATTTCGACGTGGACGACCTCACCGTTTTCCTGCGCATCCTCCTCCTGAACATCCCCCATCTTCCCGGCATCAGCGGTTCCACCTCCAAGGCGCCGGAAGTGGGACGGGAGGCCGCGGCCAACCTGGAGTTGCACCGCAAGCGCAGCAATACCCTGCAAGGAAGCCGGACCAACATCGCCTTCCACTACGACCTGAGCAACGAACTTTACGCCCTGTTCCTCGACCCCTCCATGGCGTATTCGAGCGCCGTCTACCGCGGTCCCGGGGACACCTTGCACGAGGCCCAGATCAACAAATTCGACATCCTCTGCCGCAAACTCGAATTAAAACCCTCGGACCATGTGCTGGAAATCGGATCGGGCTGGGGCGGCTTCGCCATCCATGCCGCCGGGCGTTACGGCTGCCGGGTCACGACCCTGACCCTGTCCAAGGAGCAAAAGGCCCTTGCCGATGAGCGCATCCGCCTGGCCGGGCTTTCGGATCGCATCGAAGTCCGCTTCCAGGATTACCGGGAGATCACGGGGAGCTACGACAAGATCGTTTCAATCGAGATGTTCGAAGCCGTCGGCCACGAATACTTCGGGACCTTCTTCGAAACCTGCCGCGCGGCCCTGAAGCCGGACGGCCTCATGGCCATGCAGGTCATCACCATGCCGGATTCCCGGTTCGACGCGTACAAGGGCGGATGCGATTGGATCCAGAAGCATATCTTCCCGGGGTGCCTGCTTCCTTCGGTCTACGAGATGTCCCGCGCCGTGCGGGATTCCGGAGGACTCATGATCCAGCACCTGGAGAATTTCGATCTCCATTATGCCCGCACCCTCAAGGATTGGCGCCTGGGATTCATGGCCAGGCTGGACGAGGTCCGCGCACTCGGGTTCGACGGGCGCTTCATCCGCACCTGGGAATATTACCTCGCCTATTGCGAATCGGCCTTCAAGACCCGCAACCTGGGCCTGGTCCAGATGGTCCTTTCCCTTCCGAACAATACCGCCTTCCGCGGCCCCAACTTCCTGGAGGATTGAGATGTCCCCGACACCAGAACAGATCGGGCGCGCAGGTGCTGCCGGGAAACCGAAGATAGCCGTCATCGGCACCGGGATCGCCGGAATGGCCTCCGCGTACCTCCTCCACCGGGTCGCGGAAGTCACCGTTTTCGAAAAGGAAGGGCGCCCCGGCGGCCACGCCAATACCGTGGACGTGGACGAGGAGGGCCGCAAATTGCCGGTGGATACCGGATTCATCGTCTACAACAAGCACACCTATCCCTACTTCTGCAAGCTCCTGGAAGAGTTGAAGGTCGAGACCATGGAAAGCGACATGTCCTTTTCCGTGAAGGGCACCGTGTCGGGTTTCGAATACTGCGGCACCAACCTGGCCACCCTATTCGCCCAGAAACGGAATCTGTTCCGCCCCTGGTTCTACCGGATGCTTTGGGAGATATTCCGTTTCAACCGGGAGGGCAACCGCATCCTGGCCGCGCGTTCCCATGCCGGCCATACCTTGGGCCGGTACCTCCAAGGGAACGGGTACTCGGAAAAGTTCCGCGAGTATTACATCCTGCCCATGGGCGCGGCCATCTGGTCCACCCCCACCGCCAAGATGATGGACTTCCCGTTGCACTCCTTCCTGCTTTTCCTGGCCAACCACGGCATGCTGGGGGTGACCACCAACTTCAAATGGCGCACCATCAAGGGCGGCAGCCGGGAGTACGTCAAGAAGATCACCGCCCCCTTCAAGGACCGTATCCGCTATTCCAGCGAGGTGACCGGCGTGTACCGGGATCGGGAAGGCGCGCGCGTGGTCCTGGCGGGCGGCGAGACCTTCGCCTTCGACCAGGTGGTGATGGCCACCCATGCGGACATCACCTTGCGCCTGCTCCGGGACGCCTCCGCGGCGGAAAAGGATCTCCTTTCCCTGTTCGCCTACCAGGCCAACGATGCGGTACTGCACTCCGGCAAGTCCGTCCTCCCCAAGCGCCAGGACGCCTGGGCCGCCTGGAATTACGAGGTCGACGAAAGCGCCCTCAATGCCGCGCCCTGCCTGCATTACCATATGAACCGCCTGCAGGGAATCCCTTCGAAGAAGGAATACATTGTGACCCTGAATCCCGCCACCGCGGAGCCCATGCCGGATGAGCATTTCCGCATCCGCTACGAGCACCCGCTCTACAGTTCCGAAGGCATGGACCGGCAGAAGGAAATCGACTCCCTCAACGGATCCAACCGGACCTATTTCTGCGGCGCCTATTGCGGCTACGGCTTCCATGAGGACGGCCTCCGCTCCGCCGTCACCGTGGCCAGGCATTTCGGGGTCGAGTTCTGATGGAAGCGATGCCGGAAACGGGGATCTATTGGGGCCGGATCGCGCATAACCGTTTCAGCCCGAAACGCCATTCCTTCACCTACCCGATATTCATCTTCTCTATGGACCTGGACGAAACCGCGGGGTGGGACCGCAAGCTGCTCCTCTTCGGCCATAACCGGTTCTCGCTTTATTCCCTCCGGGACGGGGATCACTTGAACGAGACCGGCCTTCCGGTCCGGTCCGGCGGGACCGATGCGCCCGCCCAAGGCATCAAGGCCGGCGTCCTCGCCCTCCTGCGGGAACGCGGATTCCGGGGATCGGTCGATAAAGTGTTCATGGTGACGCAACTGCGCATCCTGGGATACCTGTTCAATCCCGTCACCTTCTACTACTGCTATTCCCAGGGAAGGCCGGTGGCCTACGTGGCCGAGGTCAACAATACCTTCCATCAGCGGCATTGCTACGCCTTCTTCGGCCCGGGAGCGGGCGCGGAGGCGGAATTCACCGCGGAGAAGGTCTTCTACGTCTCCCCTTTCCTGGAGATGGGCATGACCTACCGGTTCCGCTTCGAAGCCCTCGGCGGCAGGCTGGGCGTATTCATCGACGATTACCGGGACGGGAAGCCGGTCCTGAAGACCCGGATTACGGGAGAGTGGTCGCCCATGGGGGATTGGCCCCTTTTGGGATCCTTCCTCAGGATCCCCTTCATGACGGTCTGGATCATCGCCTGGATCCATTGGCAGGCCCTGAAACTATGGCTGAAAAAGGTACCGCTGGCCTTCCGCCCCCATGATGGGATGAAGCCGGGATACCTCCGGCCCGCCGGGGCGTCCAAAGGATCCGAACCATGGTGATCGCGGCCTGTACCGGTTCCGCATCGATGATCGTCCTGATGGCCCTGCTCTGGGGGTACCATCTGCGTATCCGTAACGCCGCCATCGTCGATGTCGGCTGGGCCGCGGGCCTGGGGCTCCTGGCCTGGCTCTATGCCGCGATCGGCACCGCCCCTGTGAAGCGCCGGATGCTCCTTGCCGGCCTTGCGGGAGCCTGGGCTTTCCGCCTGGCCTGGCACCTCTACCGGGACCGCGTCGCCGGCGGCACTCCTGAAGAGGGGCGATACGTTTACCTCCGTTCCCATTGGGGGGCCCAGGCGAACCATTATTTCCTGTATTTCTTCCTCGGCCAAGGCGTCCTCAATATCGTTCTCGCCATTCCCTTCCTGCTCACCGCCTACAACCCAGGCGAGGGTCCCGGTCTCCTGGAGGGCTCGGCCGCGGCCCTCTGGCTGGTCGCGCTTTCGGGCGAATCCCTGGCGGACGCGCAATTGAAGGCCTTCAAGGCCGATCCCTCCAACCGGGGGCAGGTATGCCGCAAGGGACTCTGGAACCTGTCCCGCCATCCCAATTATTTCTTCGAGTGGCTGATCTGGTGCGCCTATGCCCTGATGGCCTCCGCTTCCATCCCGGGCGGCCTGGGAGCGTGGGGCGCCCTGGGCTGGCTGAGCCCGGCCATCATCCTGTTCCTGCTCCTCAAGGTGAGCGGAATCCCTCCCACCGAAAAACAGGCCATGCGGAGCCGAGGGGCCGCCTATGCGGATTACCAAGCCTCCGTCAACGCCTTCTTCCCCTGGTTCCCGCGCGCGCGGGGAAAGAACGCGAACGAAAGGACGGCACCGTGATCCCGATTATGAAACTCGTCGAAAAGGGGCTCGTGCCCGATGCCCTGATACGCTTCGGCATACGCCGCCTGCTCAAGGACCGCCTCCGCGAGGAGGACAAGGGGCCCATCGAGGCGCGTACGGAGGCCTTGCAAGGGTTCATCCGCGGGCTCAAGGCCGGTCCCATCGCCGTGGAAACCGAAGCGGCCAACGCCCAGCATTACGAGTTGCCCACCGCCTTTTTCGCGCTTTGCCTGGGCCGCAACATGAAATACAGCGGAGGCTTCTGGCCGGAAGGAATTGCCGATCTCGACGCCTCCGAGGACGCCATGCTTTCGCTGACCTGCGAGCGCGCGCGCCTCGAGGACGGCATGGACATCCTGGAACTGGGATGCGGCTGGGGATCGCTTTCCCTTTGGATGGCGGAACGGTACCCGCGCAGCGCCATCCTCGGCGTCTCCAATTCCCGCACCCAGCGCGAGCATATCCAGGCGGAATGCCGGCGCCGCGGGATCAAGAACCTCCGCATCGTCACGGAAGACATGAACCGCTTCGATACCGATCTCCGTTTCGACCGGGTGGTCTCGGTGGAGATGTTCGAGCATATGAAGAATTATGAACGGCTGATGGCCAAGGTCGCCTCCTGGCTGAATCCGGACGGAAAGCTCTTCGTGCATATCTTCACGCACAAGGAATACGCGTACGCCTTCGAGACGACGGGCGAAGACGATTTCATGGGAAGGCATTTCTTCACGGGCGGCAACATGCCATCGGACGATCTGCTCCTGTATTTCCAACGGGACCTGGGCATCCTGGAGCATTGGCGCGTGAACGGCAGCCATTACGCCAGGACCTCGCGCGCGTGGCTCGAAAACCTGGACCGCAACCGGGAACGGGCCATGCCCCTGCTCATCGGGACCTACGGTAAGGCGGAAGCGCGGAAGTGGCTGGAGTATTGGCGCATCTTCTTCATGTCCTGCGAGGAACTCTGGGATTTCAAGGGCGGCGAAGAGTGGCTCGTCTCGCATTACCTCTTCGGGAAAAAGGCCGTTGCGATCGATGCCGGAACGCGCGATTGGAAGGCCCCGGCTCCCGCGGCCGGCTCGTATTGATCCGTGGGGGTTCCGGGAAATCCGGTTTCTCCGTATTTGAGGCTCCTTTGCGCGGACAATCAACCCGATTGCGCGGACACTATTTTTCCCCACTTCGGCCGGGAAATTGTTCATTAAATACGACGGATCCGGGGCGTTTCGGCATGGAGAATCCCGGCCTTGGATTTATGTTATGGGTACCGTCCGGCGGGGGATAATCCGGGCGACCACGAACAAAGGTTGGAACATGGCTTCGAAATCCAAGTATGCATCCCTCTCAATCCTCGCGTTGGGATTCGCCGTCTCGACCCACGCCGCCCTCACCTGGCCCGGTTGCACGGACGTCGCCAATACGGAATTCAAGGCCGTCCCGATCGCGACCCGCACGACGGATACCACCGCGGAACCCATGAAGATGGCCTTCGACCTCCTGGCATCCAATACCGAGGACGCGAAGGGCAAGGTGGACGTCTATTTCACCGAACGCCTCGGCAAGATCCGGAAGTTCGACTCCAAGACTTCCAAGGTCATCACCCTGGCCAAGATCACCCTGAACATCGATATCGCGAACTCCTCGGACGGCGTACTGGGCATCGCCCTGGATCCGGCCTTCAAGTCGAACAACTTCCTTTACGTCTATTACACCTATGTTTCCGGGACCGAGAAGAATTGGCGCGTATCCCGCTTCACCGTCAATGA
The DNA here is from genome assembly GCA_028287465.1 of Fibrobacterota bacterium. Taxonomy (GTDB): domain Bacteria; phylum Fibrobacterota; class Fibrobacteria; order UBA11236; family UBA11236; genus Chersky-265. The sequence continues at coordinate 38,091 of JAQBPO010000087.1, read as the reverse complement.
GGCCCATGACAAGATCGACCTGGCCTCCGAGGTCGTGGTCATCAAGGTCCCCATCAATTCCGGATCCAAGCATCCCGGCGGCGCCCTCCAGTTCGACGCTTACGGCGACCTCTGGATCACCACGGGAAACGACTACAAGAACGGCAGCGACTTCCCCACCTATAGCTCGCCCAACACGAACGATCTGCGCGGCAAGATCCTGCGCATCCATCCCACCGCGAGCGGCACCTACACCATCCCGGCCGGGAACCTCTTCCCCGCGGGCACGGCCAATACGCGCCCCGAGATCTACATCATGGGCAACCGCAATCCGTACACCCTGTCCCTCGATCCGGTCCGCCGTTGGGCGGTCTGGGGCGACGTCGGTCCCGACAACGTGAACATGGACGGTCAGCCGATGAACCAGACCGGCTCCACGGAAAAGACCGAAGAGTACGATCTCGCCAAGGCTCCCGGCAATTACGGCTACCCGTTCTTCGCGGGGGATTTCGCCACCAAGCCCGGCACCAATGCCGCCGCGCCCGTGGTCCCGGACAATGCCGATTGGGGACCTTCCGGAGCCGGCCTCAAGACCCTGCCTCCCGCCATCGCGCCCATCTATGCGTACAGGAAGTCCTGCGCCATCACCGGTCCCATCTTCCGGTACGACGGGGATCTCAACTCCTCCATCAAGTTCCCGCCCCACTTCACCCGCAAATGGATGGTCTCGGATTTCAACGGGGACGCCAACAAGATGACCCTCTTCAGCCTGAACGAGGACGGAACCAAAATCACGGCGGAGGAAAAGGTCATCGGAATCCCGTTGCACGGCCCCCTGGACATGCAGGCCGGCCCGGACGGGGCGCTCTACGTCAACAATTACGATGGGTACCGCACCAGCGGCGCCAATACCGGGATCATCCGCATCGAATATACCGGGACCTGCCGTCCGCCGGAACCCAAGCTCGAGACCCCCTCCACGGTCGGTTTCAAGGCCGCCCGCGAAGGCTTGGCCTGGGCCGGACCCAAGGTCGACATCCTGCCCACGCCCGGCTTCGCGGTTTCGGTGGCGACCCAGGGCGAATTCACCATCGTGGTGCGCGATTTGATGGGCCGCCCGCTGGCCGCCCGCACCGCCAAAGGCCCCGCACCCGTTTCCTTCAGCGAGGTCAAGCAGGCCGGGATCTACCTGGTCCACGTGACCACGAGCGAAGGCACCAAGGTCGTCAAGGCGATCCGCAACTAGGGCCCCTTCAGCCGCGCCGGGACGGCCCGGACCGCCTCAAAGAAAAAGCCCCCGTTCCTCAGGAGCGGGGGCTTTTCTTTTTTATCCCAAGTGCCGGGTGGAAGGCACCGGCGCCGTTTCCACCCTCGGTAAATGCTTTCCCGCCCCAAAATTGGGCAATCCGATGACGAGGGGAAGTTCGCCGTCGGCAATGATGGAGCGGGAAAATCCGTTGTCCAGCAGCTCACTCCAATCATAATTGGCCGCGGCGCCCGCCGGGGCGGGTTCCGGAGGGCGAGGGGATTCTTTTTTCACATCTGTGAATGTTTTCCCGGGTCGCGCGGGGAATCCCGTGGTGCCTTCCCGGCGCGATGATAGAATGGAATGCGGGGGAACGGGGAGGTGGGAATCATGGGAGGATACGGATTGATGATGGGGTTTCGCGGGCTTGCGCTTCTTGCGGTCGCATCCGCGCCTGTGGCGTCGTCCGGGCTTTCGCCCGCCATCCGCGATTTCGACGGGAGCGCGATTTCCCCGCCCCCCGGCAAACTTTCCCGAACCGGCCTCTACCAGTCGATAGGGACGGAAGCCCGGGTCCTCGGGGATGGTATCGTTCCTTTCCGGATCAACAGCCCCCTATGGAGCGATGGAGCCATCAAGGAACGCTTCATCTCCCTCCCGCCCGGCACCAAGGCCGTTCCGACCGATACCGACGATTACGCCTTCCCGGAAGGGACCGTCTTCATCAAGAACTTCCGCATCGATACCGTTCAGGGCGATTCGTCCAGCCGCATCCTGGTGGAGACCCGGTTCCTGGTCAGGCACGCGGGGGCGTCGGCCGAAGACTTCCCCTGGCACGGCATCACCTATCGTTGGGCGCGGGACCAATCGGACGCGGATCTGGTCTCCCAGGAAGCGGGCGAGAACGGGGTGGTCAATATCCGCATGGGCGGCGCGCTCCGGGGCCAGCGCTGGACATGGCCGAACAAGGACCAATGCGTCACCTGCCATCGCAACCGGGGCATCCTGGGATTCATCACCCCGCAACTGAACCGTCCCTCCGGCGGCGATGCGGCCGTTAACCAGCTGCAGGACCTCAAGGACCGGGGCGTCCTGGCGTCCAATCCCATCGCGGGCAGGCCCGGGGCCTTCCGCTGGGCCGGGTTGGGGGAAACCGGGGCGTCCCTGGAACTGAGGGCCCGTTCCTATTTCGCGGCCAACTGTTCCTATTGCCACGGCGTCGGCGAATCGCCCGCCGATCACAAATTCGATTACTTCCATCCGGACCGCTCCATCGATCAGGGACCGGAAGGCCTCAATGGGGCCTATATCGGCAAAACCACCCATCAGGGCGGGGACGCCTTTCCCCAATTCATCTTCAAGGGATATCCGGAAAGCTCCTACGTGCTCAAACGCATGATCGTGCGCCAGGATTTCGGATTCACTCCCACTGAACAGATGCCCACCTTGGCCACCTTCCTGCCGGATTCCGCCGGCCTGGGCCTGCTCAAGGATTGGATCTGCGGCCTGGGAAGCCGCCCCGCATCGGCCTGCCGCCTGCCCGAGGTGCAGGACGATGCCAGCTATTGGGACCCCCCCGCGGCGCTCCATGGCGGCGCGGCGAGGAGCCGGTTCCCGCGTCCGATGTTCCGGGAGGGTATCTTGCGGGTTTCCCCCGGAGCGCTCGGCCCCGGAGCGGTCCCGGGCCTGCTCGATCTGCGGGGGCGGCCTTATGCCCTGATCCGATCGGGCCAAGGGGAGTTCCGGCCGGCAGCCCCGCTCAGGCCGGGGGTCTACCTGGTCGTGACCGGGACCGGCACGGTCGCGATCAATCTGCTTAAGGACTAGTTTCCGCCGACCATGACCCTGCGGGACAGGACCGATGTTCCGGAGGCCAGGGTGACGGCGTAGAGGCCCGCCTTGCCATTGACCAGGGAGGCCAGGTCGACCTCGGACGCGCCAGCGATGCGCTCCGAATATACCGTCCGTCCCGCCATGTCCCTCACCAGCAACTCCGAAGGCCAGGCCGCGCGCACGCTCAAGCGGCTTCCCCGGATGTCCAGCAATCCGCCGTCCGCAGCGCGCGCGTCCGCGCGGATTCCCACGGGCCGGCAGGTTCCTTTGTATTCGATGCGCACGATGGCGGTGGTGGACACGGTGGAGAAATAGCCGGAATAGTTCACGACGTAGAACGCGCCGTCCGGGCCGACCACGAAATCCGTGGGACGGGAAAGCTTCCAGTTGGGCCAAATGCGCCCGATCTTCTTGGGCTTCCCGGTATCGTCCAGGGACATGGTATCCATGAGCTGGCCGTAGGTCCCGTAGTTGTTGAAATCCGTCACGAACCAGAGTCCGTCGAAATGCGGAGGCATCTTCACGGGCGAGACGGGATAGGCGTCATACCGGTAGATGGGGCCGGTAATGGCCGCGCCCTGGTTGTAGGTGAAGCTGCCGGGAATGGCGGGCGGCAGGTTCTCGAGACCGGTATTCAGGGTGGAATTGTTCACCGGGGCGCTGGGGATCTTGCCGGTCTTGAGCACCATGTTGTTCCCCGCGAAATAGGGCCAGCCGTAATTGCCGGGCTTGGTGGCGACGTTCCACTCTTCGGTGAGCCCGAAACCGTCCGGCCCCACTTCGCCCCAGCCCACCCACCCCGTCTTGGGATCGAGGGCGATGGAATAGGGATTGCGGTTGCCCATGATGTAGATCTCCGGCTTGGTCTTGTCCGTGCCCGCGGGGAAGAGGTTCCCGGCCGGGATGGAATAGGTGCCGTCCTCCAGGGGATGGATCCGCAGGATCTTGCCGCGATGGTCGTTCGTATTGGGCGAACCGCTCTCGTCGGATTTGTTGTCGCCGACCGTGATCCACAGATCCCCGAGCTTGTCGAACGCCAGCGCCCCGCCGGTATGCCAGGAATTGTAATCCGCCGGGACGCGGATCATGATCTTCTCCGAGGCCATGTCCAATTGCTCCCCCGCGAGGGTGAAGCGCGAGAGGCGGAACTGGTAGGGTGTCTGGCTGGTGCCGTAAAAGAGATAGAGGCGACGGTTCGCCTTGAAGCCCGGATCCAGAGCGATGCCCAGCAGGCCGTGCTCGCCCGTGGTCTTGACCCCGATGGTGCCCAGGGTGACGACGGCCTTGGTGAGGGCATCGTACTTGCGGACCTTGCCCGCCTTCTCGATGAAATAGACGTCCACGTCCCCCTTGGCGGACATGTCGAAGGCCACGCGCAAGGGCTCCTGCAGGTTATTGGCCGTTTGCGAAGCCAGGGTGGTCATGGTGAAATCGGCGTCCTTGACGGCGGGGCAGCCCCGGTCGTCGCCGCCGAAGGCGGCGCCTACCGTGATCGCCAGCGCGGCCGCGAAGGCCACGGGCCGGAATGAAGATGCGGGAATGGTCGGAAGACGATGAAAACCTGTTTTCATGCGCGTCCTTTCGGATTGAACGGTTCGATTTGAATGCCGGCCCTCCCACTTGGGCCGCGTGACGTGGACAAAGACTCCGTCCGGCCCCCTCGACCGCACGGTTACGTCGCCGGCAGGAGCCGGCCCGATTTCCGCGGTTCAGCGCCCCGGCAGGGCCAAGCGCCCCGAAGCCTTGAATCCATTACCCTGGAGAACCGCCGTATACGCCCCGGGAGCGAGGCGGCCGGGGTGCCAGGCCATGCTGGCTTGTCCCGTACCGGTGATGTGCAGGCGCTCGGCGCCCACCTCGGTTCCGGAAAGCGTAAGGATGCGCAGGGAATAGCCGCCCGCGGCGGGAGCCTGGAAGCGGATGCGATCCGGCCCGATGGAGAAAGTGGCGCGCGCCTGCGGAGCGCCCAGGGTCGCGGTGACCAGGGGCTTGGCCTTTTCGAACATGGCCTTGAGCAGGGAGGTTCCGTCATGGGTGTCCAGGCTGATTTCCCAGGCCATGATTCCCCCGCCCCGGTCCATGGCCATCTGGGTCTTGCGCTGGATGGTATTGATGCCGTTGTACCCGATGTTCCCGACCTGATCCTTGGTGGGCGCCGTGGGATCCCGCTTCACCAATTCGTTGTACCCGGTATAGCTCCCGCCGTTGGGATCGCGTCCATAGAAGGGGACGCCCAGCACGGCCTTGGCGCGGGGGATTTTATGCTGGAGCAGCCAGTAATCCAGGCACAAGGTCCCCAGCTCGTAAGGCGAATGGTTGGTCCCGCCATTGTCGTACGCCATGATATTGACGAAGTCCACCGCCGCGACCACGCCGTCGTGGATATCCTTGCCCCGGCTGGGGTCCCCGCCTATCACGGCGATGGTCAGGAACTTGCCCTTCTTGTGCATCTCGTCCGCCAAGGCGATCATCATGGCTTCGAAGGCGTTCGCCTGGCTGGAGTTGGGGTATTCCCAATCCATGTCTATGCCGTCGAGATCGTATTTGTCGACGATGGCCACGGAGTTCTTCACGAACTGCGCCACGATGGCGGGAGTGAAGATGAATTTCTGGAAGCCCGCGTCCCCGCCGCCGCCGGCCAGGGCGATGCCTATCTTGGTGCCTTTGGCATGGCCCAGGCTCACGAGTTGCTTGACCTGGGCATCGTTCACGGAGATGGCGCCGTTCGCGTCGACCCCGGCGAAGGAATACATCAGATGGGTCATGTACTGGAATTGGATATCCGGGATGCCGCCGCCCCAATTGGCCCAATAGCCTATGACGGGGAACTCCGCCCTCGCGGATCCCGTTCCCATGGACATCACGGCACCGATCGCCACGGCCATCGCTTTCAGCGACGGCCGGCGACCCGTGCCGGTTCTCCCTCCCAGCATCGACTCTCCCGGTTACACTCCGGTCCATACCATAATGCGGCGTACGGATAAGGACTCCCCATAAACCCGCCGCAATGCGCGCCGGGGCTTTCCCTAAATCCGCAAAACCGGGGGTCCGGTGACCGATTACGGGCTAAAAAGCCGGTTATCCCGGGGTTCACAACTGTGAAAAAAAACTCGTCCCGGAAGCAGGGATTCTTGCGCCGAAGTCCCCGGGCCTTACCGCGCGCCGCGCTGGGTCTTTTCGCCCAGGCCATTCCTCCGCAGCACCTTCTGCACGGTCGAAGCGCTGACCCGTTCCTTCCGGAGCTCCAGGTAGAACGCGATGCGATCGCAACCCCATTCGGGGAACTCCCGGGATAGCGCGAGGATCCCATCGCGCAAGGCCTGGGAAATCGCCTGTGGGTGCGGTCTTGCGGGTTTCGCCTCCCCTATCGTTCCCTCCCCCGATCCGGCGATATGCTTATAATACGCGCTACGGCTTATCCCCGTTTCACGGCAGGCCCGTCTGACGTTCCCCGATTCCTCGATCCGTTTTTCCAGCTCCGCAAGGCGCTCCTTATCCATTCAGAACCATCGCAAGCCTTTCGCAGTCATCCGCGTCCATCCTATCCTTCCGCATCCCATATCCGGATTATGTTACGCATCGCATCCCATCAACGGTTCCGCCCATGCGTCCCATGGGCTCGTGGACCAAGGTAATGAGCGGACCGGGGATTCCCCCTTGCCGCGTTTCCCGTGCCGAGGATATATTCTAAATCGAGATTGAGATTTAGTCTCATTCTTTTTTCATCTTTTTTCCGGCGCTGGATCCTCTCCTGCGCCTATCTTGGAGCCTTCGATGTCCGGCCTAAACCGCTCTTTGCCCACTTCAGCCGTCTTACTTGCGGGCCTGCTCCTGACCGGACATCCCGTATGGGCGGATGCCAACGATTCGGGAAAGGATGTCGTCGGGTATACGGATTCGGACGGGACTGCGGGCGAGCATACGGACGCGGAATACGATCCGGAATCCGGCCGAACCGATTCCCTCCCGACCATGCCCGAGGTGGCCTTATCGGACGGGATGCCGGAGTCGTCCGGGGAACCGACCGGAGCCATTCTCAACCTTCCCTCCAAGGAAGTCCGCGGCCGCGCGGCGTCGCCCGGGGACGGGATCGATAATACCGCCTTCAAGATTCCGATGAGCCTTCACGAAACGCCCCGGAGCCTCACCGTGCTCGGCGCCGAACGGCTGAGGGAACAGAACTTCCGGACCGTGGCCCAGACCATGGCCTATATCCCCGGCCTCGCCATCAACAGCAACGCCACGGAAGGGTACCACTATTACGCCCGCGGCCAGCGGATGGCCGCCGCCGACACCCGGGTGGACGGATTCGCCGGGATCGCCGCCGGCGGGGATTTCAGCCCCAACCTCTACGGCATCGAACAGGTCGTGGCGCTCCGGGGTCCCGCGGGTTTGCTGTACGGGGCTTCGGGGGCGCCGGGGGGCCTCATCAATCTGGTCTCCAAGAAACCTTCGGAGTCGCCTTCCCGGCGGGCCGATTTCCGCCTCGGCCCCTTCGGCGGCAGCGCCGTGGGCGTCGGGAACACATCCGCCTACGGTGTTGACCTGGACGTTACGGGCCCGCTGACCGGGGACGGGCGCGTTCTCTACCGGGGCATGGCCACCCTCGAGGACATGAGCCAATACACGGCCAACGTCCTGGACAAGAACCGCTTCGCCGGCCTGTCCCTGGCTTACAGGCTCGATGCCGAAGGGCGTTACCGCTTTTCCCCGCTCGTGCAGTTCACGCGCATGTGGCATCCGGCCGGGCGCGGCTCCGCCATCTCCCCGGCCTCTTCGCGCGCGACGAACGATGGCCGCGAGGATCTCGACTTCGGGGACCTCTCCCCCATGGACGTGAACCTGTCCGCCGGAGGGCGCCAGGACGATCAGATCCTCGCGGGAGCGGACTTCACCGCCGCCCCGATCGATGCCTTGAAATTGCGGGCCGGTTACCGATACCTCGGTTATGACACCGAAGCGGACCAATTCACGCCCAATGTCGCGACCTTGGCGCAGGCTTCCCCCTCCGATCCGGAAAGCTGGACCGTACAGAGGCGCCAGGCCAAATCCATAACCGAACGCTTCAACCACGGCGCGGATCTGGGCGGCTCCTATGAATCCAGGCCGGCCTCCGGATGGAAGAACCTGGCGATGGCCGGAGCCAACGCGCGCTACAACGGCAATGACCGATCCGCCACGGCTACCGGCGGGAACCAGTCCGCCATCAACATCTATACGGGAGCGGCGGCAACCGCGCCCAAGGATTCCAACCTGGCCCTGATCCCGGGCTTCCTGGCGAAGTCATTCGCGTGGAACGTGTACGCCCAGGACCAGGTTTCCCTGGCGGACGAACGGTGGATCCTGACCTTGGGGATCGGTTACGGGCAGGAGCACCCGGACCGCGACTATGCACGCACCGGCATCAGGCCCGACACCGTCAAGGGACTGGCCGACCTGGTATCGACCCGGTACGGGCGGCCGACGCCGAACGCCGCCCTCGTCTTCAACGCCTCGAAGGAATGGGCCCTTTACGCCAGCTATGCGACCAGTTATACCCTCCCTCCCGGCGAACGCGAGGACCGGAACGGCATTGCCCGGGGTTTCCGACCGGAGATCGGGGCGAATTACGAGGTCGGCGCGAAATACGATCTGCCGGCCCGGGCCGCATCCCTGGATCTCGCCTTGTTCCGGAACGAAAGGACCGATGTAATGGTCCAATCCGACGTGAACGATTTGAACGCGCACGGGCTCCGGTATTACACCCAACGGGAAGGCGAAGGGATCCTCAGCCGCGGAGTCGAACTGGGCGGGGAGATTCGGCCGGTACGCGAATGGCGCCTGATGCTGGGAGCGGCCTATGTCCATGCCCGCAACCGCAGCGCCATCGATCCCGTCGCGGACGGGGCGCCGGCGGACAAGACCCCGGAGTGGTCGGGCAGCCTTTTCACCCGGTATGATCTGGCCGAGGGTCCCTTGCGGGGGCTGGGAGCGGGCATCGGGGCCATCGCCCAGACGGAACGGATATCCGCCATCCGTACCGCGGCGGCGCCGGATCCCCTGGTCTTCCCCTGGTTCGCGCGGCTCGATGCCGGCCTGTATTACCGCCTGGACGGAAACGTGGACATGGCCTTGAACGTGGAGAACCTCAACGATGATCGGCGGGTCGGGGTGAGCGGGACCACGGGAACCAATGTCGAACTCGCCGCGCCCCGGCGGGTTTCCTTCCGCACCAGTTACCGGATGTAGAAGAGGAGGTTGCCGAATGCATTCCCGGAAGTTCCTGTTCCCCGCCCACCTGGCCGCCGGCCTGATCGCAGGAACGGTCCTGTTCTCCATGGCCTGCAGCGGCCTTCTGTTGGCTTTCGCGCCCCAAATCACCGCCATCGCCGAACGGGGCGTATCCCGCGTGGCCGCGCCTCCGGGCGCGACGCCGTTGCCGCCGGGAGAACTCCTCGCCAAGGTCCGGCAAGCCTTCCCCGGCTCCCGCATCGAATCCATGGCGTTCGAATCGGATCCCTCCGCGGCGATCCTGGCGGGAAGCGTCTACCTGGATCCGTATTCCGGTACCGTTTCGGGAAAGGCCTCTCCGCTGCGCGGGTATTTCCGATCGGTAGAGCATTGGCATCGTTGGATGGGCGAGGGGAAAAGGGGCAAGGCCCTCACCGATGCCTCGGCCCTCGTGGTTTTGTTCCTCGTCCTTTCCGGGTTGCGGCTCTGGCTGCCGCGCGCCTTCACCCGGGCTGCGTTCAGGCGGGCCCTGATCCCGGATCCCGCACTTCCGAGCCGGGCGGGGCAGCGTAACCTGCACATGACCTTGGGGGCCTGGAGCGGCGGCCTCCTGCTCGTCAGCGGATTCACCGGCGCCGTCATGGCCTATCCTTGGGCCGAGAGCCTCCTGTTCTCCCTTATGGGAAGCCAGGCTCCGCCTGCGCGGAAAGCCTCGGATGGGGAAAGGCCGGGCGCGGGGGCCGCAACGGCCCCGGATCCCGATCCCGCGGCCTGGGATTCCCTGCGGATGCGCGCCGCGGATCAGGTTCCGGTTTGGCGGAGCCTTGTCGTCCGCCTGCCGGGCAAAACCGGCGCGCCCCTGATGGCCACCTTCGAGAGTCCGGGGTTCGCGGGGTTCTCCCGTCGTTCCCGCTTGACCCTGGACGCGAGGACCGGCTCCCTGTTGAAATGGGAGCCCTTCGAAGGAATGTCCGCGGGAAGGAAGGCGCGGTCCTGGACGGCCGCCCTGCATACGGGACGCGGATTCGGGCCGCTCGGGCAGATCGCGGCGGCTTTGGCGGCATTCACCCTGGCGATGCTCGCCTGGACCGGGATGTCCCTCGGGTTGCGGAGGGTTTATGATCGGATCCGTTCCCGGGTCAGACGTTCGTCCCGGCCTCCACCTCTTGGAGCACCTGGAACAGGGAATAGAAGGACCAGTCCCCGTCATACCGGAGCCCGTTGATGAAAAAGGTCGGGGTGCCGTTCACGCCGCTCCGGACGCCGCTCTCGAAATCCTCCCGGATCTTGTCCTCCACCTTTTGGCTGCGGTAATCCCGGGCGAAACGGTTCACGTCCATCCGCAGTTCCGCCGCGTACTGCAGCAGGCTCTCGTAATCGAGGTATTCCTGGTTCTCGAATAGCATATCGTGCATCTGCCAGAACCGGCCTTGCAGCCCGGCCGCCTCGGCCGCCCTAGCCGCGTTCAGGGCTTCGGGATGCTGCTGGGTCATGGGGAAGTTCCGGTAGGCGAAACGCAGCCTGCTTTTCAGGTTCTGCTGGAGGCGCTTGATTATCGGATAGGCCCTGAGGCAGTGCGTGCATTGGTAGTCCCCGTATTCGACCAGTTCCAGGGGTACCCCAGCCGGGCCTTGGACGTGATCGGATTCTTCCAAGGGAACGGTGAGCCTGGCTTCGCCCATCATACCTCCTCCTTTACGGGGATCGATTCGAGAGCCTTCAGGATGCCTTCGGCACCGGGATTGATCCCCACCGGCGAGAGGTAGCTCCATTGGATGATGCCGTCCCCGTCGATGACGTACAAGGCGCGCCCGCTTTCGCCGTCCCCTTCCCGGTAAATGCCGTAGTTGCGGGATACCTCCCCTTTCGGCTCGAAATCCGACAAGAGGGGGAATCCGAATCTGCGGGACTCCTTGAACGCCTGATGGCACCAGGTTCCGTCCACGGAAATGGCGACGAGTTCGGCGTTATGCCTGCGGATCATGGGAAGGACCTCGTTGAACACGGCGAGTTCATCGCCGCAAACGGGACTCCAGTCCGCCGGGTAGAAGACCAGGACCAGGTTCTTGCCCCGGAAATCCTCCAGGGAAAGCTCCTGGTCCGGGGTGGCGTGAAGCTTGAAGGACGGCGCCGGCGTCCCTTTCTGCAAAAGGCTCATACAGTCCCCTACTCTTGATGGTGGGATTGGGCCCGATGGCGGCCAGACTTATAAAATACCTTTCGCCGGATCCCAATGGAATCGCAATCGCATGGCGCGAACCCGCGCGGAAATCAAACCTGTTGTACCAGGATGGCCAGTTTTCTAGATTACTCCGAGCCGGCAAAATGCCTGAAATCCGCCCGGTTCCCGTAACAGGAATGCGACCAGGGGTTCCCGAATGAAGATGGAAAACCCCGGAAAAAGCCCCGCCCCGGTCTTCGCGCCCCAGAGCCGCGCTTCGGAAACGGATCGGGACGGCCATTTCGTGCGCTTTTATGAAGACGATTCCGTCCTCATCCAATCCGTAAGCGCCTTCCTGGGCGCCGGCCTTGGAGCGGGCGAAGGCGCCGTGGTCATCGCGAACGAAACCCATCGCCGCGAATTGGACGATAAGCTCGCCGCCCAGGGAATCGACCTGGCCGGGGTGAAAGCGCGCGGCCAATACCTTTCCCTGGATGCCCGGGAAACCCTGGGGAAGTTCCTGGTAGACGGCATGCCCGACGAAGACCGGTTCATGCAGGCCATCGGCGGCCTGGTCGCCAAATCCTCCCTGGGGAGGCCCGGAGTGCGCGCCTTCGGCGAGATGGTCACCCTGCTCTGGTCGGACGGGAACACGGAAGCGGCGATCAAGTTGGAGCGGTTGTGGAACAAGCTGGGGCAGACCTTCGTCTTTTCCCTTTATTGCGCCTACCCCATCAAGGGTTTCCAGGACTCGTCCCAGGGAAGGCAGTTCGATCGGGTCTGCAGGGAGCACGCCCATGTCATCCCGGCGGAATCCTACCAGGATGAAGCCCCGGACGGGGAACGCTTGCGTTCCATAGCGGCCTTGCAGCAAAAGGCCAACGCCCTGGAAGCGGAAATCGCGGAACGCAAGCGCGCCGAGGAGGCCTTGCGCCGCGCCACCGTCGAACTCGGCCAGCAGGTGATGGACATGCGCGACCTCCATGAGTCCAGCTCGCGCCTCACCGCCATCGTGGAAAACTCGAACGACGCCATCATCGGCACGGATCTCAACGGCGTCATCCTTTCCTGGAACAAGAGCGCGGAGCGCATATACGGATACACGGCGCGGGAAGTCATCGGCAAGCCGGTCAGCTCCATCCTGATTCCCCCTGGCCGCGAGGACGAGGAACCCGGGATCCTGGCCCGCATCCGCGCCGGGGAACTCGTCGACCACTACGAATCCGTCCGCTTGCGCAAGGACGGCAGCCTGATCGAGATTTCCCTGACGGTCTCGCCCATCCTGGACGGCCGGGGCAAGGTCGTGGGGGCCTCCAAGATCAGCAGGGACATCACCGACCGGAAACGCTATGAATACGCGATCAGCGAAAGCGAAAAACGCTTCCGCAGCATGGCCGATTCCGCCCCCGTATTCGTTTGGATGACGGACAGCCAAGGGAAGCCGGTCTACGTCAATAAGCCCTGGCTCGAGTTCACGGGACGCACGCTCCCGGCCGAACTCGCGATGGACACGACGGACGGGATTCATCCCGAGGATCAGGAACGCGCCCGCCTCGCCATCGACAAGGCCAACGCCTCGCGCACGCCCATCCGCATCGAATACCGCTACCTCCGTTTCGACGGGTCCTATCGGTGGATGCTGGATACCGGTTCCCCCCGCTTCGCCGAGAACGGAACCTTCCTCGGCCATATCGGCAGTTGCATCGACATCACCGATTTGAAGGATACCGAGGACCAATTGCGCCAAGCGCAGAAGATGGAGGCCGTGGGGCGGCTCGCCGGCGGCATCGCGCACGATTTCAACAACCTGCTGACCGCCATCAACGGCTACAGCGAAATGGCCCTGGCCCTGGCTGCCGGGAACGATACGCTCATGGAGTTCCTGGGCGAGATCAAGCGCTCCGGGGACCGGGCCGCTTCCCTGACCCAGCAATTGCTGGCCTACAGCCGCAAGCAGATCCTGGCCCCGACCGTCTTCGACCTGAACGAGACGGTGGAGGACATGGATCGGATGCTCCGGCGCCTCATCGGCGAGCATATCCAGATGGAGTCCCGCCTGGATCGGAACCTGGGAAGCGTGCGCGCGGATCCGGGGCAGATCCAGCAGATCATCCTCAACCTGGTGCTGAACGCCAGGGACGCGATGCAAGCGGGCGGGCGTCTGATCTTCGAAACGGCCAACGTCATCGTGGACAAGAGCCAGGGAGGCGCCTCCGACAAGCCGCATGCCATGCTTTCCGTGCGCGATACGGGAACCGGCATGCCCCCGGACGTCAAGGCGCGCATCTTCGAGCCGTTCTATACCACCAAGGAGATAGGCAAGGGAACCGGTCTTGGCCTATCCAGCGTCTACGGCATCATCAAGCAGAGCGGCGGCATCATCAACGTGGAAAGCGAGCCCGGGATCGGATCGGTCTTCAAGATCTACCTCCCCATCGTGGAACAGGACGCCGATAGGGCCGCGAAGGCGCCTCGGCCGGAAGGGACCGGGGACATCCGCAGGGAAACCATCCTGCTCGTGGAGGACGAGGAAACCGTGCGCAAATTCATCCTGCGCACCCTTTCCTCCCAAGGCTATACCGTCCTGGAAGCCAAGGACGGGGCCACGGCCCTGGCATTGGGGGGCAAATGCCGCAGCATCGACCTCTTGCTCACGGATGTCGTGATGCCCAACATGAACGGCGCGGTCCTCGCCGAAAAGCTCAAGGCGATGCATGCGGACATCCGGATCCTTTTCATGTCCGGTTACACCGACAATATCTTCCTGCCGGGGGGCGTCATCGATCCGGCCTCCAAATTCCTGCAGAAGCCCTTCGGCCAAGCCGATTTGCAGGCGAAAATCAGGGAATTGCTCGACCAGGCAAAGCCCAAAACCTGAACCCCGGCGGATTTTCCCCCAGATTCCGGCTGTAATGCCGGCCCTTCCAGGCTAATTTCATGGAGGGGGAATCAATCATGCAAACCATAGCCTTGGGCCATGCGGATGGCCAATTGGATCGTCTCCAGTGGAAACCGGAAGGCGGGGTACGCCTCGAATTGCTGGGGTTCGTGAGTTTCCCGGAAGGATACCGCGGCGCCCTGCACTCCCATCCCTTTTGGGAGCTCGTCTTCATCGGGGCCGGGAAAGGGTCCCTGCGGCATGACCGCGGTTCGATCCCCTGCGGAGCGGGCGATATCATCCTTATCCCCTCCGGGGGGAAACATCAATTCCAAGCGGATCCGTTATCGGCCTTCGACCAACTGTATATCGGCTTCAGTTTCGATTTCGCGGTGCCGGAAGCGATGGAAGCGAGGCCTCCGCAGGTCCTGCCCGGCGGCGCCTTGAACGGCATGATCCAATCCGAACTCGCGTCCAATCTCGGCCTACTGAGGGACAAGCCCCAAGGGCATGCCATGGAGGCCATCCGCGGCCGGTTGCTTTCGGTCGTGAGCCGGGTCATCGGCCTGCATCTCCTGCAGGAAGCCCCCCCGCGGAGCGACAATCCCAGGAGCCGGGAGTCGCTCATGCGCCTGGCCCGGGAATTCCTGTTCGCGCACCTGCAGGACGGGGAGGGGGCCGCGCAACTCGCCCGGCATTTCTGCCTGAGCCCGCGCTATTTCGGGGAGTTGTTCAAACGCGAAACCGGGATGAGCATCAAGGAATTCCAATGCGCCTGCCGCATGGAACGGGCCAAGGCCCTTTTGTCCGAGAGCGGTCTATCCATCACGGACGTGGCCGGAAAGGTGGGCATCGAGGATCTGGCCTATTTCTCCCGGCTCTTCAAGAAGCACTTCGGCATATCCCCCCGGCAATCGCGATCCCTGCCGCCGGATTGATGCTTGATGCCGGGCTTCAGGGCTCCGGCTGTTTATCCGCCTTGCGCCTGAGCACCACGCCGGCGAATTCCGGATAGAGCTTTTCCACGCAATCCGGACAAATCCCGTGGCTGAATTCGAGTTCCGAATGCACCTGCAGGTAATCCTCGATCTTCTTCCAATACCCGTTGCCTTCGCGGATGTTTTTGCATCCCGAGCAGATCGGCAGCATTCCCCTCAGGATCTTGATGCTGTCGTTGGCGTCCTCCAGGGATTTCGCAAGGGCGGCTTTCTGGATCAGGAGCTCCTTTTTCTGCTGGGTCACCCGATAGACCAGCTCCGCGAGCAGGGACAAGGTCAGGATATGCATGGTCATGCCCATGCATAATTGCGGCAGGGAGACCGGCGCGCCGGCACGATGCATCAGGTACCCATGGGCCATGGGCAGGCCCAGGGAGAGCGCATATCCCCAATACCGGCCTGAGGCATAGGAGGCCAGCACCACAGGGACGATGAACAGGGCATGCACATGGATCATGTTGCTCAGGAGCAGATCCAGGCAGATGGATACCAGGAAGGTCAGGATCCACAAGGGACCGAACCAGGGGTTTGCGCGCATGGGGCCTCACGGAACAGGTTACATGGTTGGACCTTTGAATGGGTCTTTCCGGTCGGATAAAAAATTGGCGCGGAGCGGATTTTCCGATTCCTTTACGACGCCGTCCCTTTCCCCGTCTTTCCTCGCCTTTCAAGGGGCCATTGCACGCCCGGGAAAACGGCCCATTGACCTGTACAATCCTCCGGGTCCTTTGTAAAAAATCCGCATCGCGCCGCTCCGAGCCCTCTTTCGGGGATTTTCCGCCGACCCGGAGCCGGGACCGGGATTAACCTATGGGTTTCAGGGGCCCAGGCGCTTCGCATACCACTTCAAAAGGGGGCCACGGATGGGGATTTCAAGGAGGTCGATCATGAGGGGTACCGGCCGGTCCGTCCCCCGCATCCTGGCCATGGGCTGCCTGGCCCTCCTATGCCCCCGGACCCCCGCCCAGGACTTCCGTTTCGATTCATCCATCAGCCGCGGCGTGCTCGAGAACTACCTCAACCGATCCATCTCCTATACGGAGGTCCTGCATGACGACCTTTCCAAGGCGCGCAATGCCAAGGGCGTCGATCCGCGCGATTGCATCCGGTTCCTGACCGCGTCCAAGGCCAAGTTCATCGGCCGCGCCCTGCTGCTGTGGGGCGGCGAGCAGAACCTGGCGGGATTCCTCCAGAAGGCCAAGCCCTATATCGACACCCTCCACAAAATCGATCCGGAAATGGTCCTCCAGGGCGGGGCCTTCGAAATCGTCACCAAGGGAGTGGAAAGCGTCGCCATCCCGGCCCACGTTTTCCAGGCCTTCGGGCAACCGGCGGCGGTCCGGAACTTCAGGTACGCGGACATGCTTTACTCCGACGGGAGGCAGGTGAACCATTGGGGAACGGACGCCTCCGTACCGGACATGAGCCGGCTGGAGACCCGCATGTGGTTCTATTTCCTGGCGGCCAGCTACATCGATGCCGGCCTGGAGGCCATCCATTTCGGCCAGGTGGGCCTGATGGACTGGAAGGATCCGGTCCACGCGAATTGGCAGGAGATGCTGGGCAAGGTCCGCGCCTACGCCCGTTCCCATGCCCGCCGGCATTTCATCCTCTGCGACGCCCATACGCCCACCGGCGGGTACGTGGAAGGCGGCCAACTGCTTTTCGATTTCCACTCCTTCCCTTTGCGCATCGCCGAAGTGGCGGGGCAGCCCACCAAGGGCGAGCTCAAGGTCGGGCATACCGACGCCCTCTTCCTCAAGAGCAAGGGCGGGATTACGCCCAGCGGCTGGTCCTGCGCGCACCTGCCCTACCTCGTGGAGTTCGACAATTTCGGCAGCAACGGGAACGTGGGGAAGCCCTCCAATACGCCCTTCATATGGGGCTGGGACGAAATCACCTGGTTCGCCCTGATGCCCCAGGCCGAACGCGATGCCTGGCTCCGTTATGCGTGGAAATGGGTGAAGGACACGGATGCGGACGGTCATCTGGAGATGCCGGGAAGCCGGGTGATGTCGCCGGGCTCCGCGGCCGGTCCCTTTTGGTATTGGGCCAATGGCGCGAGCGACGCCTGCCCCAAGGGATTCGGAACGGAAGCGGTCATCAAGGAGCTCTGGGGGACCCAGGGAACGGCCATCCGGGCGCGTGCGGGCTCCCAAGCGGCCAAGGCCCATGCTTTCCGGCCGCGGATCGGATCGGCCTTTCTGCTGGACGGCCGCCGCCTGCCCTGAAGGGGATTCCGGCCCGTCTTGGTATTTTCCAACCCAGGGAGGTCCCGGGATGAAACTCTACACCATCGGCTTCACCAAAAAATCAGCGGAATATTTCTTCACGCGATTGCAACGGGCCGGCGTCCGGAAAATCGTGGACATCCGCCTCAACAACGTTTCCCAACTTTCGGGCTTCTCCAAGCGGGAGGACCTGCAGTATTTCGCCAAGGCGATCTGCAAGGCCGACTATGTCCATCTCCCGGACCTGGCGCCGTCCGAAGACCTGTTCCATGCGCGCAAGAAGGAGAACATGAACTGGAAAAGCTATGAGCGCCGGTTCCTGGATCTGATCAAACGCCGGGCCATCGAGGAGAAGGTGACGCCGGATTCCCTGGACGGGGGGTGCCTCCTGTGCACGGAAGATGATCCGCAGCATTGCCACCGGAGGCTGGTGGCCGAGTACCTGCAGGAGAAATGGGGCGGGGTGGAAATCATCCACCTGACGTGAATGGCGGGCCCCGCAGGAGGCCGCCATCCTCAGGGCAGGACGACCCGGAATACTTCGGATTCGGTTCCGCCCCCTGAAGCCTTGGCCAGGTAGGTTCCCGTGGGCACCGGGGCCCCCATGGCATCGCGCCCGTCCCAGAAGCCCTCGCCTCCCGACAAAGCCACCTCATGCACGAGCCGGCCCATGGGCGTATAGACGCCGATCGACCGCATGGAGGCGCCGCTCCGGAACCGGAACCCGCCGGCCACGCGGCTGAAGCGCGGAGCCGCCTGGATCCCCTCCGCACGGGGCCCGATGCCGACGATGGGATTGGCCGGATTCATCGGCATCACCGGGGTCGTGGGTTTGGTGCCGTGGAACATGGCCGTGATCTCCCCCGCCAGGCGCAGGTACCAATCGGAGGGGAGGCCCGTATGGCCGTCCGCGTCCAAGGTGAGCCAGAAGCCCTGGTCGGGCGCGAGGGAACGTTTCGGGGCGAGTTTGAACATGGCCGTGCCCTCGTCCACCTCGTCGAACATGGCGATCTTGAGCATGGTGGCGCCGTTCGCCTTGGCGCCGTAAGCCTGGCTCCATAGGAATTTGCCGCCGATGCGCGGGATCTGGTTCTGCTTGCTCCCGGGCTTGAGATTGGACCAGGAGAAGCCGGGGAAAATGACCGGCATGTAGAGGTTCCCGTTCGCCTTGGTCTTCGCGACGTCCGGGGCGATCTTGGACCGGGCCCAGCTCTTGGTTTCGTTCGTGTCCTTGTACCGGCCCACCGTCCAAGGTTGAATCGCGTCCATAAGCTTGAATGCGTCCGCCCAACCGGTGCCGCCATAAGAGTCCCCGTTCCCCGTGGCCCAGCCCGCGGGGGTACCGCCCATATAGAAGGCCCGATAGGGCTCCGGTCCCGCCTTGAACCAGTTGATGAAGGTCACCAGGTTCTTGGGATCCGCCGGGATATGGCTGCCGTCGTTGATGCCCGGGCCCCAAAGCGAAACCACCGGCTTTCCGTTCTGATGCAGGTAGTTGGGATGGGACGTGACCTTTAGGACATCCACCATGTATTTCCAGTCCGTCTGGATGGCCTGCGTGAAACTGGCTTCCTGGCCGCCGGTCAGATCGTATTCGATGGCGAAGGTGCGGCCATGGGCCGCGGCGGACGCCATGACGTTCCGGAGCACTTGGTCCCCGGAATTCCTCGCGCCCGGAGCGGATCCGATGAAGCGTTGCACGAAGACGCCGTCCAGGCCGTACTGTTCCATCCAGCGGAAATGCGCGTCCACGACGTTCGCGTTGCGGGAGGAGAACAGGTAAGCCTGCTGGCCTCCGATGGTCATGCCGCCCGCGGCGCAGAGATCGGCGCTCTTGAATTCGGTCAGGTCCGGATACATTTCCACCGTCAGGGCGGTGGGGGACGGAACGCCGCGGGACCAATGCACCCAGGAACCGGAACCGTTGGTGGGGCAGTTGAACCAGCCCTGGTAGCCGAAGAGCACCTTACCCTCGATGGTGGATGGGTCCACGGCCGCGCCTTGGGCCGCCAAGGCCATGGCCAAGGACGCCGCCAGAGTCGCGGCTTTACCGAGCCGAAGAAGATTTCCCCCATGCGTATCCATATGACCCCCGTAGGTTGGTTGACCTGCAGGGTTATTCTAAACCGGAAGGTTTTTCCCCGGGGCCGGAAAATCGCGCCCCGATTTACAATTGTAAACAACGGACCGGATAACACCGGCGTTACCCCTCATGCCCGGGCGGAACGATCCGTGCCGGAACCGGGATTTGGGGAAAATGGGTTTCGGCGGCCCCGGTCCCGGCCATCCGGGCGGTTTAGGGGATATTCCTCCGTTCCGTGGTCCGTCCGACGCTCCGGAATGGGCATTCCCGGCCCCATGCGCTTGAATCCCCTTTGACCGGCGCGGCCGGATCGGGAAAGGCGGCTTCGTTTACAAAAGTAAACGCAATCGGCGCGGGGCCCGGCCCGGCCGCGCCTGCCGGGGGTAGGTTCTATCGGGCGGCCACGACATGAACGACATCTACTCCTATTCCGATTACCGGGTCTTCCTGAAGGACTTCTACGATCGCCAAAAGGCCGGACGTTCGCGGTATTCCTACCGTACCATGGCCGAGTCCGCCGGCATCAACTCCTCCCCCTATTTCAAGTTCGTGATCGAGGGCAAGCGCAACCTCAGCAAGGCCACCATCATGAAGACGGTCAAGGCGCTGGAGCTTGATGAACGCGAAGCGGAATATTTCGAGAACCTGGTCTTCTTCAACCAGGCCAAGACCGCGGAAGAGAAGAACATCCATTTCGATCGCCTCATCTCCTCCCGCAAGGCGAGGGAGTTCCCGCTCATCAAGAAGGACCAGCTGGAATATTTCCGGGAATGGCACCATTGCGTCGTCCGCGAGCTGGCGGTGATGGCGGACTTCGGGGACGATTTCGCCCGGTTGGGCAAGCTGGTGCACCCGCCCATCACGGCGGCGGAGGCCGAGGCTTCGGTGGATCTGCTGTTGGAGCTTGGATTGCTCACCAAGGCGGAAGGCAGGTACAAGCAGGCCGAGCCCATCCTCACCACCGGGCACGGGGTATCGGACTACCAGGTCATCCGCTACCAGATCCGCATGATGCAATTGGCCGCCGAGGCCTTCGAGCGCAGCCGCGCCGGGGAACGGATGACATCCTCGTCCACCATGGGGGTATCCCTCGTCACCTTCGAACGCGTGGTCCGCAAGATCCGGGACTTCCGCGCCCACCTCATGGAAATGGTGAACCAGGATGCGCATCCCGAAAAGGTATTCCAGTTGAACATGAGCCTATTCCCCTTGAGCCGACTGGTCGGGGACGAATGAACTTCTTTCGGGCGAGGCCGCATCGGTTGCGCGGGGCGGCGGAAGCGTTCTGCGCCATCGCCTTCATCCTGTTCGCCTCGTGCGATCGGGATCCGGATCGCCTGGCCGGTGGCTGGACCGATACGGATACGGGTTCCAAGGTCACCGGCATCATCTTCCGCGGGGACGGGAAGCCCGCGGCGAGCTCCCTCGTGGTCCTGCGCCCGGAGGATTACCTGGCCAAGGATCCGTCGGGCTCCGGATCCGGGTGGGGATCGGCATCGATGGGATCGATCCTCGACGGACAATGCGATTCCCTGGGCCGCTTCGCCTTCGATTCCGTCCGCGCCGGCCATTATTCCCTGGAAGCGCGCGACCGGGAAATCAAAGGGGCCCTGATCCGGTTCCAGGCCGCCGGCGAGGGCGTGGGGATGGATCTGAACGGCGTTACCGTGCGCGCCTTGGGCCGCATCACCGGCTACGTGAATTTCAGCGACAGTCTTCCGGGTCCCGTTCTGGTCCGCATCTTCGGGCTGGAACGGGCCGCCATGGCCGATCCGGTCTCGGGGCGGTTCGATTTCGGCGATATCCCCCCCGGAGAGTATACCCTGCGCTTCTCGGGCCTGGAGCCGTTCGTGCCGTCCGAGGACAAATACGGAATCCGCGTTTCCCCCGATTCCCTCACGGACGCGGGAAGGACCCTGCTCCGGCGCGGCCTGAAACAGGACTTCCGCATGGTGGACGGGATGATGGAAATCCCCGGCGTCGATTCGACCAATCCCGTCGTCTACGAGAACGGCGCCTTTTTCAATCCCGTGGACGGCGCCTACCTTTGGGCCAAGGCCAGCATGGGCCGCCTGGACCTGCGCGGAGTGCTCGTCAGCTACGGGAAGGATACCGGCGAGGCGGCCGTGGAGGAGAACCGGCGCAGTTGCCTGGGCCTGATGCGCTTGGCGCGCCTGAGCGGCATGCATTCCATTCCGGACCCGGTCCTGGGTGCCCGGGCCAAACTCAAGCGCCCCGCCTCAGGCAACCTGGCGGACATCCATCCCGATTCGAGCGAAGGCTCGCGCATGCTGATCGACCAGGCCCGCAAGGCGAGCCGGGAGAAACCCCTGCTGGTCATAAGCGGCGCGAACCTCACCACGGTCGCTTGCGCCCTGCTCCTCGATCCCCTGATAGCGGACCGCATGATCGTCCTGGCCACCAACAACGGCAACTTCAACAAGGAGGATTCCCTGGCCCTGGCCGTCGTCTCCAGGAAGGCCAGGCTGGTGGAATGGGCGCGCGATTTCACCTGGGCGGATGCGCGCCTGCCGGCCGCCACCGATTCCCCGCGCCTTTCCAATCGTTACGGCGAGCGCCTCAAGGCCTACCTGGAATCCAACAAGGATCCGTATTTTTGGGCCCTGGGCTTCTATGCCGATTTCGGGGCCCCGACCTTCCTGTTCCAGCGCAAGGTCTGGCGCGGTGCGGTCGCGGCGGACTGGGTCGCGCCGCCCATGGCCGCGGCCGCGGTCCCGGACGCGGCCTCGGGCAAGCCGTTCGACTTCGTGGACGTGCCTCTCTCGGCGACCGATTGGAACGCGATCCAGGCGGAATTCTTCTCCACCATCAATGACCCCGGCGCCTATCATCCCTGGCCGCTGAAGGAGGGCATCCTGGCGGAAGCCTATGCGGCCGATTCCGGCGTTTCGGTCTCCCCCGGCCTGGACGGTTCCGGAGAAGCCCTCATTTGGCCGGGCCCGGGCACCTGGGCGGAGTACGATGTGACGGCCGATTCATCCGGGACCTACGCCCTTGATTTCCGCTACCAGGCGGCTGAGGCATCTTCCCTTAGGGTGATGGATACGGGGTCCGGCGCCTCGGCGCGGATCGGTTTCCCCGCGGGTAGCGGTTGGAATACCGTTACCGCCTCGCTGCCCCTGCTTCCCGGAAGCCGGAGGATCCGTATCGATTGCATGGAGGGCTCCGTGACCTTGGATTGGATCCACCCGCACGTCCCCTGAGCCGGGTCGGGCCGGCCGATCGGGTCCTGGGGATGGAAGAAGCGGAGGATCCGTTCAGCCGTCGCGATCGCGCAGGGGCTGGGTATTGTCGATCCGGGAAACGGGTTGATCCTGGGCGAAGACGATGCGCGGCGCCAGGTCGATGCGTCCCTGGGCCAATTCGTCCGCCCGGCAAACCACCGCGAACCCGGCATCGAAGTTCCTGCGCAGGCGATCAGGCAGGACCGGGTCACCTCGGGTCCCGCCCGGGTTGTCGGGAAGGATGACTCCGATCAGGCCGAGCTTGAGATCCAGGGCGGCCTTGATCTCCCAGTCCACGAATTTCAGCGAATGGGTCTCCGCCCCGCATAGGACGATGACGCAATCGCAATCGGCCATCGCCCCCTCCCGCAGGTTCCGGAGATAGGATTCCGCGTCCCCGGTATCGAGTTCGCGCTCCAGGGAATTGTCCCGCACGATATTGAACAGGGAGGAGAACAGGTCTTCGAAGGCCGAGTATTTGGACGCGTCCCGCACATGGTCGTAGGCCACGTACAATTTGCGTTTTTTCCTTTGGAACAGGCTGCCGGGATCCATACGGCATAATATCCCAACTTCGGAATCCGGGACAATGCCAATCGGGGGAACGGCAAGCTATTTTAACCTTCCCGTGACACACGCCAACCCTATAGGATCCCCATGAAATGCATCGATATGCGCGGCCACGGCGGGCCCGAGGTCCTTTACCTGGCGGAAGCCCCCATTCCCTCCCCGGGTCCGGATGAGGTCCTGATCAAGGTCCATGCCGCCGGGATCAACCGGCCGGATTGCCTGCAACGCCAGGGTCACTATGCGCCTCCGCCGGGTGCCTCCCCGATCCTGGGACTGGAGGTCGCGGGAACCGTGGCCGCCTGCGGCGCCGGATCGACGCGGTGGAAGCCCGGCGATGCCGTATGCGCCCTCCTCGCCGGAGGCGGTTACGCGGAATATACGGTCGCCCCCGCGATCCAATGCCTGCCCCTCCCGCGCGGTTTCGACTTCATCCAGGCCGCCGCGGTCCCGGAAACCTGCTTTACGGTCTGGACCAACCTGTTCGAGGACGGGGGCCTGCTCGAAGGCGAGACGGCCCTCATCCACGGCGGCTCCGGAGGGATCGGCACCATGGCCATCCAAATGGCGCATGCCCTGGGTTCCCATGTGCTGACAACCGTAGGCCGCCGGGAGTCGGAAGCCCTCTGCCGCGAATGCGGCGCCGACCGGGTATTCTTCCATAAGGAGGAGGATTTCGTCCAGCGTACCCTGGAGGTTACGGGAGGGCGCGGAGCCGACGTCATCCTGGACATGGTGGGCGGTTCCTACCTGCCCAGGAACCTGGAAGCCCTGGCGCCCCTGGGAAGGCTGGTCCAGATCGCGACCCTGGGCGGGCACAAGGCCGAGCTGGATTTGCGCAAGCTGATGCAGAAGCGCCTGAGGTTGACCGGATCCACCCTGCGCCCCCGCACCGTAGGCGAAAAGGGCCGCATCGCCGCGGCCTTGCTGGATCGGGTCTGGCCCCTGCTGGAATCGGGTAAGGTGGCGCCCAAGGTGACCCGGACGTTTCCCCTGGGAAGCGCGGGCGAGGCCCACGCTTTGATGGAGTCCGGTCTCCATACGGGTAAGCTCGTCCTCGAAATCGCCTGAAGGCGGGTTCCGGAAGTCACGGACCCGGCGCTTAAGTGATTCCGAAGGCCATCGAATCAGCGCAGGAGATAGGCCTGGGTCATGGTCCCGGCCGCTCCCCGCACCTGGATCCACACCAGGCCTTTCGGGATGGCCGCGAGGGACATCGCCGACCGCGGCGTAACCTCCTGGCTCGCGATCATATGCCCCGCGAGATTGTACAGGCTCGCCACGACGGGACGGTTCCCGATCAATCGCAATTCCCTGCCGGAAATCCCGATGCCGAGGCGCGGGTCGATGGAAGTCATCGGGAAGGGTCGCGCCTTGGGCGCGGACCCGCGCGCGAGGCCTACCGGTCCCTTGACCGCCGTCACCAATGGCGGATATTGGAACGAATTGTAGGCCGAGGCGATCCCGGCCGTATCCTGCACGCTACGGTCGGCGATCAGGAACCGGTAATACAGGGGCAGGGGCTTTCCCGCGGGCTGGGTATGGTTGAAGAAGATGCCGAAACGGCCGTAATCCCGGGTGGGGAATTCCGTGGGCTTGGGATTGTCCAGGTGGTCCATCACCATGGCCAGGTACTTGACGCCGCGTACGGGGAAGAGTTGGGCGATCCAATGCCCCTTGCCGGTATAGTTGTATCCGGACTTGATTGCCCCGTCCTGGGAGAAATGGTGGGCGCTCAGGGCCGAATCGAGCCGGTTCACGTTCACCTCGTCCGCGGCGCGGAACTGCATGCCCGCATGGGCGCCCTCCCCGTCCAGGAAGAACTCCTTGCCGTTCGGTTCGGTCAGGACGTACCGGAAATCGAGCAAGGTCACCCCGGGCTTGATCCACCAGGCCTCTACCGTACGCGTTTCGACCAACTCCTCGACCTTGTTGTGCTGCCAGGAAATGGTGGAAGACACCCGCGAGAAAACCGGACCCATGACCTCCAGGGCGGGATCGTAGCTCTTGTGGATCTGCACGGTTCCGCCGCCGTCGGTCCAATACCCGTGGCCGCCGATGTCCCAGCCCATGAAGATCCCGCGCTGGTGCGGATGCTCGCCCTCATTGCCCTTGGTGATGTATTTGCCGTCGGTGCCGTAGACATGGTTGAACGGGCGCCGGGTTTCGCCGTAGTTCGCCGCATCGTACACGTCCTGGTAGCGGTACACCATCTTGTCGCCATGGGCCACGTCGATGCCGGAGTCGACCTTGGTCAGCTTGAAAGGCGCGGCGGCGCCGGGAGGCGGGGTCTGGGTCACGGTCAGCTGGTACTTGTAGGCTTTGTTCGGGAGCAGGGACTCTTCCATCCACATTACCGTGATTTTTCCGGCATCGGACTTGTTCCATTGTACCTGCGCGGCCCTGCCGGAAGTTTCCCCGACCATCTGAAGTTGGGCGTAGAGCGCGACCGGATCCTTGGGCAGGGCGGGATCGAATTGCGAAACGGGGATTTCCACCCGCATGGGTTGGAAGCTGCGTTTGAGGGAATCCGTCGCCGTGTTCAGGGTCCATTGCCAGGACTGGGCGAACACGGACGACGCGATTAGGAGATTCAAAATTCCCAAGTACTTCATGACCACCCCCGGTTACCCTCCTCAGGATACCGCCGAGCGGTCCGGCAGGGGAATGGATTTGTCCGGAGCCGGCCGGTTTTCGGGGCCAAACCAGCCCCGAGGGATCCCGTTATTTGGGGACGATATCGATGAATACGGACCGGTTGTAGAACCGTTCCTCGGGAAGGTTGTTGTCGAACGGCGCATTCTTGGGGTTTTCCCCGAACCCGAAGGTTTCGAAGGCCATCCCGCGCTTCTCCCAGTCGGGAATCAGCAACTCGAGCATGCCGCGGGTGTCCTGGACGCGTTCGTCCGAGAGCTTCTGGTTATAGGCCTCGTCGCCGATAATGTCCGTATAGCCATGGATGATGATGACGCTGCTGTCCGCCACGAGGGGAACGACCATGTCCTTGAGGAACGTCTCGTATGCGCCCTTGGCTTTCGATTGCCCGAAGTCGAAAAGGATGCTGAAGCGCAAGGCCTCGTTCATCGGTTCCGTCCTCCGGATGAGATGGATGGGAGCGGCCTCCATGCGGACCGCCTTCCCGTCCTTCTTCATCCCGATCATGGCCACCTTATAGTCGCCTTCGGTGCGATCCCCAAGGATGGTATTGCCGGAAATGCTCTCATGTTGGCCCATGTAAGGCCCGTAATTCTGCACCTTACCCTGGTCATCGGTTATCTCGAGGGACCAGGTCGACAAGGCCTCCCCGGCGCCCTCGACGTTGAACAGCACATGGCTGTCGAGGGGATCTTCCACGTCCGCCACGATCTGCACCGGCTTCAGCATGTAACGGTTATCCCCGCCCACCTGGACCATCATCTCGGGGGAAGTGGTCTCGATATCGACCCGGTTGTTCCCGGCCTGCAAGAGGGCCAGGTCCTGGGTACCGCCGGCCACTTCGGACGGGATCCGGGGTTTGTCGCGGCCTTCGGTGGCTATCCGCGCGCTGTCGATCCCGAATACGTCCACCAGGTACTTCTTGACCGAGGCGGCCCGGGCCTTGCCTTGTTCCGGTCCGCTGGCGGAAGCGCCGCTCAGGACGATGGTCGTCTTGGGACTCCGCTTCATGCGGTCCCCGAGGGTGTTCAGGATATTGTAGTACACGGTCATCTGGCGCAGGGAACGGCCGGTATTGCTGATGGGTTGGATCTCCTGCAACTGCTCTTCCTTGAAGGCCGAGGCCTGGGGCTTGGTCAGGGCCACGTAGCGGGCCGGTATTTCCGAGGAACCCTCTTCGAAGAACACGTAATTGCGGAGCGGGAAGGTTTCCCGGACCCGGCGCTTAACGGTTATGGCCTTCGGCGCCCGTACGGAGAAACGGACATCGGCGTCGACGACCGCGGCTTCCGAGGCGGGAAGGACCTTCCCCGTCCCGAACTTCAGGACGGCGCCCAGGCGCAAGGTCGATACGGCCCAGGTTTCGATCGAACGCGGCTCCTGGCCCCAATAGGGCTGGTAGGAAATGAAGGGGGACAGGTCGACCTGGGTCTTGTTGTCGCGGGCGGCGAGAGGGATATCGTAACCGAGCCCCAACTGGCCCGAGAAAACGAATCCGTTCATTTTGTTGAGCTCGGCCTTCACGTCGGGATTGTTCTCCCGGGCGTATTCGAAGGTCTTCTCATCGTCCGTCGAGGATTTCCCGAAGTTGGGGGCCCAATTGAAGGCGAAGCGGGGTCCCGCATACAGGTACAACCGGCCCGCGAAGGGCGCGACCCGGAGGCTCGGTTCGATGGAGAAGTAGCTGACGGTCGTCTTCAGGGTCGCGATCTCGCCGCAAGGGCAGGTCACGTCGTCGAACGTCCCGCGACGATCGTCGTATCCCGCCTGCAGCATGCCGCCCCAGATGGAATCGTGGCGGTACTCCACGTGGGGGGCCAGGTACAGGCCGGCTCCGAACCCCTTGTGGAAAGGCGCCGGTGAGGTCAGGTCGGGATTCAGCCTTTGGAGGGTCCCGCTGTACCAATTCAGGTTGGCGCCCGCGGCGCCGCCGAACCACCATGTGGGCCGGGCGCGCTCGGGTTCCTCCGCCTTGGGAACGGCGAGGAAGCAGAACAGGCAGAGTAGCATGGAAATGACCCGATACATGGATGGCCCCTTACTGGAGGAATGATTGTTTTTATTCATGGTATCGCCGGTGCCGATCACGGGCCGCTTCAAGGAGCGGGCACATTGATGATGGTGTTCACCATGGTTACGGAGGCGTTCAGGCTCAGGGCCCGGCCTTCCAACCTGGTGAGGGTCACGTTGCCGATCGTGGAGAAGGTGACTCCCGAGGAGGCGATGATGGTGCCCACCATGGTGCCGCCGCCGGCCCCGTTGATGGTCGCCGCTCCGCCGCCTCCGGTGCCGACCACCCAGAAGACGTTCTTGGCCTGTGCGCCGTTGATCAGGTTGACGCTGCGGGCGCCCAAGGGCCCTGCCGCGCCCACGGTAAGGGAACTTGGGACCTGGAAGACGAAGCGCGCGTCCGGATCGCCTTGGGCGTCCAAGGTAAGGTCAAGCAGGGTGATCTTGAAGGTGCCTCCCGCGGAGGTGTAGGTGCCGGGCGCAAGGGTGAGACCGCCCAGTTCGCCGGCGGCGGGATCGGATCCCGGGGGCAGGCCCTTCAGGAAGTTGAACGCGGTTTGCGCCGCGGCCAAGGCATCGGTCGCGACCTTGCCCGGGATGGAACCCGGCGGGGCCGTAGCCGTATAGATGGTATCGCTGACCGCGCCGATATCGAGGGGCGTTTCCGTGAATACGTTGGAAGGCGGGTTCGTCCCGTCATGGAACCCGGTCACCAGGGTGGAAGCGCCCGTGGTTCCGAGGCTTCCGTTCACCTGGGTGAAGATGCCGTGGTTGGTGATGCCGGCGCCGCCGCCGATGCTGCCGAACCGGGCCGCCGCCCCCAGATTGACCGGGTTGACCAGGGAGGAGTCCACGGTGAAGCGCCAGACGGTCGAATACGCGCTGGTGCCTCCGTTGTTCTTGGCGTTCACGCGCCAGAAGTAGGTCTTTCCGTCCGTCAAGCCGGCCGGAATGGGCCTCGAAAGGGCGTTGAGGTTCGAATCATCGGCGATCAGCACGCCGTTGAACAGCGCGCTGGTATCGACCTGCAGATGGTAGGTCGCCGCACCGGTCGAAGCCTTCCACCGCAGGATCGGATTCCTGGAAATGCCGGTGGCGGAATCCGAAGGGGATTCCAGGAGCGGGGCGGCCGGAGCGCTCACCGCAACGACCGTGAACCGGCGCACCACGGAAAAGGCGCTCGTTCCGCCGCTATACTTGGCGTTCACGCGCCAGAAGTAGGTCTTGCCGACCACCAGGCCGGTAAGGCCCTGGGACGTGGCCGTGAGGGTCGCATTATCGAATACCGGCCCGGCGAAGGAGATGAGGGTATCCACCTGCAGGCGATAGGTGGCGGCGCCGATGACTTCATCCCAATCCAGGAGGGGATGGGTCGAGATATCGGCGGCGGAATCGGCCGGGGAGACCAGGACCGGAGCGTCCAGGACGGCGAGGGTCGCCACCGTGAAACGCCAGGTCTTGGAATAGGAGCTGGTACCGCCCGCGTTCTTGGCGTTCACGCGCCAGTAATAGGTCTGGCCGACGATGAGGCCCGGCACCTTCTGGGAAGATCCCGAAATGGTCGAATCGTCGTATACCGTGCTTCCGAAAGCCGAGCTCGTATCCACCTGCAGACGATACTTGGACGCGCCTACGGAGGCGGTCCAATCCAGGTTGGGTATGGTGGTGGCGTTTCCGGCCGCGTCCACGGGGGAAACCAATTCAGGCGCCGGCGGGATGGCGGCGGCGGTCGTGAAGGTCCACGTGGAAAAGTCGCTGTTGCCGGCGGCGTTCCGGGCTCTCACCCGCCAGTAGTAGGTGGTCCCGTTGGCGAAGCCGTTGACGAGCTGGGAAACGCCGGCGACCGTGGAATCATAAAAGGAGACCCCGGTGAAATTGGGGTTGGTGCTGATCAGGAGGCGGTAGGTTTCCGCTCCGGAGGAGGCGAGCCAGGTCATCTTCAAGGTGGTCGGCTGGGCCGTTGCACCGGCCGCGGGAGCGACGAGGACGGGCGCGGCGGGAGGCGCGATGGTGGTGAACTTCCAGACGTCCGAATAGGCGCCGGAAGTGCCGGAGATTTTCGCGTTCAGGCGCCAGAAGTAGGCCGTGCCGGCCGCCAATCCGGTCACCTGTCGGGAGGTTCCCGTGAGGGTCGAATCGTCATAGACCGTGCTCACGAAGGCCGGGCTAAGGGAAACCTGCAACCGGTAGCTTTCGGCTCCCGGAACGGCGTTCCAGGCCAGGATCGGGTTCGAGGCGAGCCCGGAAGCCCCGTTGGCGGGGGAAACCAGGGTGGGCGTTCCCGGTGCGATGGACTTGAAGGTCCAGACGTAATCCGCGACCATGGCGATGCCGTCCAGGTCCCGCACGGCCTTGGTGACCTTGCAGGTATAGGTGAGATTGGGTTCCAGGCCGTTCGGCACGATCAGGAAGGCGGTGGTATCGGAATAGGAAACCGTGCCCCGGATGGTATCGGCGCCCTGCATCATGAAGAAGCTGGAAGCGTTGATGGTATTCCCGCGCATGGGGGTGCTGAAGGTGGCCGAGACGACCTTGACCCCGGAAATGCCCGCGGAAGCGGCGAAGGAGGCGGCAGCCTTGGTCAAAGGCTCGTTGGCCCCGCCATCGGAAGGCGAGGTGCGGATGACCGTAGGCGGAACGCAGACGTTCACGATCCCGGATTCCTCTTTCGCGCAACCGCCCAGGAAGGCGATGGAGAGCGATGCCGCGACGAGACCCGCCACGAGATGGACGGTGGTGAAATGCGTCAATCGGCGCAATGCGATTGCCGAACGCTTGGGGGAAATGTTCATAAGGCCTTCCGGTTGTTGCATGGAACATAAAGTTTGGGAGGACCGGGTACAGTAATGATAAAGGATGATTAAGTAGTTAATCCTTTTCCGCGCCGGGCGGGACGGGATGGGACCGGATCGGGGAGTAGGAAGGAGGGGTCAGGCGTCCCTGAGATCGCGGGCATGGTTGGCGATCTGCAGGCGGCTGTGGAGGGCCATCTTTTCCATGATATTGTGCACGTGGCTTTTCACCGTGAACGTGGCGATGCTCAGGCGGGCCGCGATTTCCTTGTTGCTCATCCCTTCGGTGATGAGGGCGATGACGTCCTTTTCGCGCGACGTCATCCGGACGGCGGTTTTGAGGCCCCGCTTGCCTTTCTGGAGCGCGTTCTCGGCGACCTGGGAGAACAAGGTTCCGGCCATTCGGGAAGGAAGCACGGTTTCGCCCGCGGCGACCTTGCGTATCGTCCCGATCACCTCTTCCACCGCGGCCGTCTTGAGGATGAATCCTTCCGCCCCCGCCTGGACGAATTCCAGGATGTCCGCCTGGGCCGGAGCCAGTCCCATTCCGATGACCTTGACGCCGGGAAACGCCTTCTTCAGGGACTGCACGATGTCCAGGCCGTTCTGGCTGTTCAAGCCGAGATCCATCAGGACCACCTGCGGTTTCACCTTGCGCATTTTTTCGAGGGACTTGTCCAGGCCTTCCGAGACCGCCGCGACCGTCAGGTCCGGCTGTTCATTGATCAGGACGGTGATGCCTTCCCGCAGGATGCGGTTGTCTTCGATGAGGAGGATCCGGATTTTTTCCAACGCAATACCGCCTCGCCCTGGGCCTTGACTCACAAACCGGATCCGGATACCCGGGAGCCGGGAGGCCGTCAGTCTAGTTCAATATACCGGAATTGCCAGTAATAGGTAGGGAAACCGGATTCAGCGGGATAAAAGCGGGCTCCGGGCCCTGAGGGGAAGGGGTTCAACCCGCCCGTCCACCTTGACCTTTTCCCCTTTGCCGGGAACGTCAAGGCGCGGGAACGCGATTCCAGGCTCCCGGGAACGGGCGCTCGCCGGAGGCGCCGATTCGATGAGCAGGCCCGAAACCTCCTGGGCGTACCAGCGTTGCAGGAAATCGTTGGGATGATTGACGTTGTTCCCCGTCATGTCCCGGAAGGACTTGTGCTTGAGAAGTTCCTGGTGGACTCCGGTCATATCCACCAGTTCCACGCCGCTCCCTGCGAGAGTCTGGAGTTTCGGCCTATACACGGTCTGATCGCCGTGCCAGGATACTTCAGGGTTCGCCACGGTCGGAGCGATGAGGATGAACTCGACCGATGGGTTCCCCGCCTTTACATCGGCCATGATGGCTTTGATATGGGTGAGGAAGGTATCCGCCGGCACCCCTTTCGCCCCATCGTTCATCCCGAAGGAAAGGATGGCCAGGTCCGGATGTTCGATCGTCACCAGGGTATGCGCGTTCGCCGCGCCCCATGCGGCATCCTTGCCGGCCACGGCGGCATTCTTCAACGTGATCGCGGAGGCATAATGCGCCTTGAGGTTTTCCGCGACCAGGCCGGCATACGAGGGCATGAAGGGCGGGGCTCCCGTGAAGCCGCTGGCATTGTAGCCGGCGGTGATGCTGTTGCCCAACAGGACGATTTTGAAAGGCGATCCCTTGGCGAGCTTGGCCAGGCTGTTGGGAAGGTTGGCGGTCGCCGTTTTCGTGATGGGACCCCTCCAAAGGTCGCGGGCATGGGTATAGGTCACGGCCAATTGCCGATCGTGGAAATAATGCCCTTCCTGGAACAGGACGAAGCCTCCCCCGGTCCTCGGTTGAACCCAGCCCGGAACCTCCGTTGCCGGATACATATCCGCCGAAGTCAGGGACGCGGCCTTGGATCCGGGCGGGAGCACCAGCCTGCCGTTCGAGAATTCCCAATCCACGCCTTCCCGGAAAACCGTATCCAGGCCCGCATTGCGCACCGATCGGATGGCGATGGGCGGGAAGAGCAGGGATGCCGAAGCAGGGGCTCCCTGATCCGAAACCATGAGCACGGATTCGTTATACATGGTGTCCGAGGCCCAGAACGGGGCGAGGTATTCCGCGCTGGGATAGGTACCCGAGGCGATACCCAGGAAAGGCAAGAAGAGGAGGGAAGGAAGGAAGGTATTCATGGCATGGCCGCCTTGTTGGCCGACATCGGCTTCAAGTCCAAGGTACTTCAGGGCCTTGGACTGCGCTTCCGGGCACCGTACATTCCGTTGATATTTTCATGACAACTCGGAAACCGGAAGGAAGGGGTGGATCCCTTACTTGCGCGGCAGCCTGGCCATGACCCCGACCAATACCAGCAATACGATGAACACGGCCACTATGGTCGGCCCCGCCGACCAGTCCAGCCTCAGGGACGCCTCCAGGCCCAGGATGCAGCCCACGGACCCGAAACCCCAGCCGAAAGCCACCCGCTTCCAGGTGCCCCGCACCGCCATCAGAGCGGCCACGGAAGGCACGATCAGGAAGGCGAAAACCAGCAGCACCCCGGCCACCTTGACGGAAAAGGTGACGATGACGCCGAAGGTGGAATAGAACAGCAGATCCCAGAGCCAGATCCTCATCCCCCGGGATTTCGCCGCGGCCGGATCCTCGGTGATGCGGAACAAAGGCTTGCGGGCGAACCACAGGATGAGGCTCACCGCCACGAACAATCCCGCCGCGATCGCCAGTACCTCGGGAGATACCGTCAGGATGGAGCCCACGAGCATTTCCTTCAACTCCTCGGAGCCGGTGGCGGATTTCTCCAGCACGATCAGGGAGAAGGCCATGGCGCCGGCATAGGTGATGCCGATCAGGGCCTCGATGGGGAGTTTCTCCCTGCTGCGGAACCAGGAGAACAACATTGCGCCCAGGAAGGTGAACGCCAGGGACAGCATGAAATTCTGCGCGGGATGCTGTTCGCCGAATCCGAGCAGGATCCCGATGCTCGCGCCCAAGGCGGCCACCTGGGCCAGGGAAAGATCCACGAAGATCACCCCGCGCCTCACGACATGATACCCGTAGAAGCTCAGGATGGCGGTCAGCAACAGGCATAGGGCCAGGGCCGAGAGGGTGAAAGCGTATTGGAAGAGCATCATGGCGTGCCGCCTCCGCTCGCCAGGGAGGCGACCATGCCGTCGAAATGCTTCCAGTAGTCGCCGGCGCCCGTCCCCTCGCAGGAAGGGGTGAAGCGGAAGACCTTGATCCCGGTCTGCCGCGCCAGGAACTTGGGATCATCGCCCGCGAAGTAAGGCTCCTGGATCAGGATCCCGGCCTTGTCCGCCTTGATCCCGTCCACAAGCTCCTGGAGATGCTTGGCCGTGGGCGGGATGCCCGGATAGGGTTCCACCATGCCGACGATGCGCATGCCGAAGGCTTTCGCGAAATAGACCCACGAAGAGTGATAGGTGATGATGGCGACCCCGTTCAGGGGGGCGAGCTTGGCTTTCCAGGCGAGGACGCGCTTGGCGCTCTCCTCCTTGAATTTCCCCGCATTGGCCTTGAAGAGATCCGCATGGCCGGGATCCTCCTTGGCCAGGGCCGCGGCGATATTGTCGGCGAGGACGGCGCCATTGGACGGGTCCAGCCAATAGTGCGGGTTCCCCAAAGGGTGGACGTCGCCCTGGGAGGCATCGACCTTGCCCGTGGGCTTGTCCAGGACCTCGATCCCGTTCGAGCAATCGACGATGGCGAGCTTGCCGTTCCGCGAGCCCTCGATGATGGCATCGGCCCATTGGTCCAGGGCGAGACCGGCCTTCAGGAAGACGGCGACCCGCGAAACCTTGATCATGTAGGACGGAAGCACCTCGACGAAATGCGGATTGGCATTCGCCTTGGCGATGGAAAAGACCTCGACCTGATCGCCGCCCACGTAGGAGGCGATGGAGGCCAGGTCCGGGATGGAAGCGGCCACCTTGACCTTGGCCGAAACGGGAAGGATGGCGAAGGCGAGCGATAGGATGAACGACGGGAGGATCCGGTTTTTCATGGGTTTCCTTTCAATCAGAATTGGTGGGCCTTGTGCGGCCCCATGGTGAAAAGCAATTGCGCGGAGAAGGTGTTTACGCCCGCTTCCCCGTCCGGCATGAAGTATTCGTACGCCAGCCTCAGGAGGGTGCTCTCCTCCAGCATGGTGTATCCCGTGAAGGCCCGGACCGATCTATCCGTCCTGGACGGCTCCCCGGCGCGCTCGAACTGATCGTACATGCCCCCGATATTGCAATGGACATGGTACCGGTAATCCGCGGCCCCGTAGAAACCCATGCGGTCTTCGCCGGATGCGCCCGAGACGCTGTCCACGGAATGGCTGCGGCGGAACATCCCTTCCCCCTGCATGGTGAATTGGGACCCGCCTTCCAGGTACAGCTTGGCCTTGAAATCCGCCCCGGCCAGGTAACCCCGGAGGTCTTCCGCGACATTGTCCACGCCGGTAGCGCCGGAGATACCGGTTTCCAGGGCCCCGCTTTCCCCCAGGAGGAAGGAGTTGCTCCAACGGCCCAGCCAGCCCAGGCGCGTCCGCGCCTCATCCGGGTGGAACTGCGCCCCCTGGAACACGTCCGCGGACAAGGTGGAGGCCCAATCCCCCGGGGTCGGCAAAAGCACCGAAGCCTGCACCGCGGTTTCATTGAAGCCCTCTTCCCCGCCCGGCATCAGGGAAATCCAGGCCCTGGGCGGATCGATGAACGGGTTCGCATGCGGATGGACCGGATTGAGCTTGCCGAAGCCCATGCGGTATTTTCCGGCCTTCAGCCCCAGGCCCCACGGAAGGCCCTTGACCCAGGCGGCATAAGCCTCTTCCACCCCCACCCCCTCCTCGCCACCGGACAAGGTGAACGAGCCTTTCAGGAACGGATTCAGGTAGGCGTCCAGGACGAGTTCCGTCTCGCCCAGGGACAGGGTCGGTTCCCCATCATCCGGGGAAACCCGGTCATCGGTCATGCCCGCGCGCACCTGGCCGATGGCGGAAATGTCCGGATTGACCACGCCGGCGGCGCACGTCAAAGGTATCGCCAGCACGGCGGCCCGGAACGCTCCGGCTTTCATGCGGAATGGATGCATTTCTCCTCCTCAGGGAATTCGAATCGATTTGGAAAATGGCCGCGAGCCGGACGCTTCGCCCGGTCGCATGGAATGGAACCCTTCCGGGCCCTATCCGCTTTTCAGCTTATGGGGATCGATTCAGGCGGAGGGAGGCGCGCGCGCGCCATAGGGAGAGTAGGAGCGGACATGGACCCGATCCGATCGCTCCGGGAGGAGGTAGCGGATGGCCATGGAGAAGGAGACCAGGGGCGCATCGGGCGGCGCGAGATACGGCTGGGAGGTGGCATGGCAAAGCTGGCAGTCGCTATGCTCTTGACCGTATTGATGGTTGTGCTGGGGGCCTGCGATATGCAGGAGACCGAAGGTCAGAAGCAGGAACCCCGCCAGGAACAGCGTCCGGAGGAGGCGGGATTTCATGCGACGGACCTTGGGGACATGGGAGGAAAAATACATTAATGAGGCATGCAAAACACTCGCTACCGAAAACGGATCCGATCGCCATCGCTGCCATAACCTAATTTCCACAAGGGACGGGATCAGACTAATCACACCCGTGGTTGGCACCGGCCTTTCTTGATCTTTTCAAAAGGGGATTTCAGCATGCAGTCGACCCGGTGGATCCATTTTGCCCTTTCCGTCCTCTTCACGAACCTTTGCCTTCCCCAGGCGCATGGAAAGGACATCGCCGCGGATTCGGCGCGCATCTCCTCATTGACGGGCCTGAAAGGCGCCTGGAACGCCGCGGAATCCATCTACCGGGTGGCGGGTCCGCGCAACGATGTCCCCATCACGGTGGACGGATTCGCCATGGCTCCATTCATGGGCCTCACCTCGTGGGCGTCCTTCAAGGATGGCGGCAAGTCCGAAGCCATGGTCATGGGGGACCTCGTCCTTTTCCAGGATGAAGTCAATCCCGTCCTGAGCGTCCTCCTCGAAAGCGGATTGCAGGTTACCGCGCTCCATAACCATTTCTTCTATGAGGATCCCAAGGTCTACTTCATGCATATCGGCGGCGACGATAGCGTATCCAGGTTGGCGGCCGGCGTGGGCAGGGCATTGGGGACGATCCGGGAAATCCGGAAATCCTCCCCCGCTCCGGCCACGGCGTTCCCGGGACCGAAGGTTACCGGACCCAGCGCCATCAGTCCCAAGCCCATCGAAACCATCCTGGGCGGGGAAGGCGAGAAGAAGGACGGGATGCTCAAGCTCACCTTCGGACGGAAGACCCACATGCCCTGCGGATGCGAGGCGGGCAAGGGAATGGGCGTCAATACCTGGGCCGCCTTCGCCGGAACGGATGCGAACGCTTTGGTGGACGGGGATTTCGCCATGCGGGAGGATGAACTGCAAGGCGTGCTGCGGTCCTTGCGGAAATCGGGCATCGACATCGTAGCCATCCATCAACATATGATCGAGGAAAAGCCCCGCATCCTGTTCCTGCATTATTGGGGAAAGGGAAAGGCTCTGGATTTGGCCCGCGGGATCAAGTCCGCCTTGGACACCCAGAAAAAGGATTGAGAGATGCAACGCCGGGCCAAAGCGATCGGAATCGCATTCACGCTCTGCTCGGCGATCCATGCGGCGGTCCCGGGCATCCATTCGACTCTCCCGGGGACGCTTCTCCAATCCATCGGCCTTCCGGGCGTACGGGGAAGAATCGATCATATGGCAATCGATACGCTGGGCCGCAAGCTGTTCGTGGCCGCCTTGGGCAACAACAGCCTTGAGGTGGTCGATTTGGATCAGGGCAGGGTCGCCCATTCCATTCACGGACTTCCGGAACCCCAAGGAGTGGTTTTCCTTCCGATCAAAAACCGGATCTATGTCGCCAACGGCGATGACGGAACGGTCAGGGAATTCGATGCCAAGACGTATGCCCCGCTCCAAGTCTGGAAGTTGGGCTCCGACGCCGACAATCTCCAGCCCGATCCGACCGGGACCCGGATCTATGCGGGGTTTGGGGAGGGAGGCATCACCGCCCTCAATCCGGATTCCAACCAAGCCGCATTCAAGGTGGCTTTGCCCGGACACCCGGAAGCCTTCCAACCTGAAGCTGTCGGCAAAAGGATCTTCGTCAATATTCCGGAGGCGGGGGAAATCGCGGTGCTGGACAGGGAGAAGAAGGCGGTTATTTCCCATTGGCCACTCGGCGA
>JAQBPO010000057.1 GCA_028287465.1 Fibrobacterota bacterium | reverse complement strand
AACATCGGTTCGCAGAAGATCGCGCAGGCGGAAACGCCGGCCACGGTGGACGATCTGATGCCGGACATCCGGAAATTCTTCCGCATCGAGTTCGTGAACCGCATCGACGAGATCATCGTCTTCCAGCCCCTGGAAACCGACGCCCTGGTCCGGATAGCGGAACTGCGCTTCCGGGATCTGGCCAAACGCCTGCTGGAACGCGGAGTCGAGTCCGAGATCACTCCGGCCGCGGCGACTGCCATCGCGGAGAAGTCCTTCGACCCGCAATACGGGGCGAGGCCGATCAACCGGTATATCCAGACGCACCTGGAGAACCCGTTGAGCCGGATGATCATTTCAGGCACCCTCCCGCCCAAGAGCAAGCTCGTGGTGGACCACGAACAGGACGCCTTCGCCTTCCGGGTGGAGCACGCTTCCGGCGCGGAATCCAGACCCGGCGCGGACAAGGGCGAAGCGTCCGACGGCAGGGACGTAGAGGATGTCCTCTACACCGAAGTGACCTGATTCCCTTCCGGGGGAGGGGAGATCGGAACCGCCTCTCCCGAAGGGTCTGGACCGATTTCCCGGATTTCCCCCAAATCCACAAGTGGATCCGGTCCGATCGTGCTTATATTGGCTAGGATGCCGCTGTAGAATGGCAGAGGGCGGACCGATTCAACGGTCCGTGCGAAAGGATGAGCATGGGGAAGCGCGCGTTGCATTGGGTGGCCTTGGCCGCCATAGTCACCATGGGAATGGTTTTCCCGAAAGCGGCCGCGGCCCAGAAGCTCATCAAGGGCGACAACTTCTCCCTTACCTTCCCGTCCGGATGGGATACCGTGAAGTCTTCCAACGTGGTCGGCAAATACGGCGGACTCTCCGGCATGGCCACCTTGGGCGCCACGCCCGGGACGGAAATGCCCGACCTCGATTCCCTCGCCCAGTTCTATTCGGACTCCCTCGGCGGGCATATCACGGCGGATTCCAGCGGCGCCAAGCTGATCGGCGGCCGCACGGTGCAGTGGCAGCAGTTCAAATACGACAGCCTTCCCAAGTTGAGCACGCAGATCTCGGCCCAGACCGGATTGCAGGTCAATCTCAAGGACGGCAATTTCCGCGTCTATTACCTCAAGGCGGACGGCTTCGTCTTCACCTTGGCCCTCATGTCCATCCTGCCCGGCGGCATCATGCCCTATGCGGACGTGGAAAAGGCCATCTCCACCTTGAAGCTCGGCGGTCAGGCCGGCATCTTCACCGTAGCGCGCGCGGGCGGCCGCGACCTCTGGGTCCGCAACGGCAAGCTGGGCGGCTCCTGGCTGAAGTCCCATAAGGTCTTCGCGGTGGATTGCTACGACTCCCGCGGCGCCCTCATCGGTTCCGCGACCCATGCCCCGGAAGGCGCCTGGAGCCTCCCGGCTTCGCGCCTGGAGATGTTCATCAGCCTGCGCACGGCCGACGGCGCCGGACTGAATTTCTCCGTCCATCCCTGATTCCCTTTCCCACCGGCCGTTCCGATCCTAATTTCAGGACGGCGGTCGGAAATCCCGGCCACCCATAACATCGCCTCGGGGCCCAGCGCCCCTGATCCTCAGCCAGGAGCGGTCGCACATGTCCGGAAACCCAGGGAATCTCAAGGTTACCGTCTGGAACGAATTCCTCCATGAGAAGAAGGCCGGCGGCAAGCCCGCGGAAATCTATCCCCAAGGGATCCACGCCGCCCTGGCCGCGCATTTTTCCGCCCAACCGGGCATCACGGCCCGCACCGCCACCCTGGAAGAGCCGGAACACGGCCTGACCAAGGAGGTCCTCGCGGATACGGACGTCCTGTTCTGGTGGGGCCATATGGGCCATGACAAGGTGGACGACGGGATCGTCCAACGCGTCCAGCAGGAGGTGCTCGCCGGCATGGGACTCGTGGTCCTCCATTCCGGCCATGCCGCCAAGGTCTTCAAAGCCCTGCTGGGGACCAACTGCAGCCTCAAGTGGCGCGAAGCGGACGAGAAGGAAATCATCCATACCATCGCGCCGAACCATCCCATCGCCCGCGGCGTCGGCGAGCGGATCATCCTGGAACATCACGAAATGTACGGGGAAAGGCATGAAATCCCCGAACCCGATCAGGTCATCTTCATCTCCTGGTTCGCCGGCGGGAACGTGTTCCGCAGCGGATGCACGTGGGAGCGGGGCCTGGGACGGTTGTTCTATTTCAGCCCCGGCCACGAGACCTATCCCATCTACCATCGTCAGGACATCCTGAAGGTACTGGTGAACGCGGCCCATTGGGCGGGCGAACCCGCGGCGGCAATGCGCGCGGTCCAAGGCGGAGCGCCGCGAACCGGTACCGCCAATAGCGTCAATGAAAAGGAGCCGGTGCATCCCTTATAGGGGCGGGGTCAAATCCGCGGGGAGACCCGAAGCCTTTTTCCCGGTGCTTCCCGGCCGCTTTCCATGGCCGAAGGCTTAAGCCTTTTGAGTCCGGACCCCCGCGGCAAGTATAAAAGCCGCGTGGAGTTGGAAAAAAACGGCGTCATGCGGGATAACCGTCCGGGAACCGCATTTTCAGGCCCCTTGACCCCGTTTGGCGCATTAATCTATATATCTCGACTCCCCCGCCTGGGGAGGGTTGGCGACGCGTCAGACCATGGCCTCGCGAATCGGAATCTGTGAAAGGAAGCTCCATGGCCGTGAAACCCTTCGAACCGAAATTCATGAAGATGAGCGTGCTCACCGCCGCCCTGCAGGAGCTCACCCCCCGTGAGGTCCGCGATCCGGATCCCGATCGCGCCATCGAGGACTGGCTCCGGTTCGCCCGCGAACTCGACATCGAGAACATCCAGCTTTCCGCCGCCCTGCATCCCACCGAGACCGACGTGCCTCCGGAAGCCATGCTGGATCCCGTCGCCAACACCCTGGATCTCCGCAAGCCCTTCGACAAGGCGCGCGCAGCCCGCGTGCTCAACGCCATGCGGGAATCCCGCGTGGGCATGACCGACATCGGCTACTTCGACAACATGCTCACCGACGACAATGCGAACCGCCTGAAGAAGCGCGAGTTCATGATCCGCGCCATGGACGCGGCGGTGGCCCTCGGCATCAAGGCCGTGTGCGGCTTCGTCGGCCGCAACATCAAGTTGAGCATGGACCAGAACTACGATTTCTTCGAAACCGAATTCGTCCCCATGCTCAAGGCCGCCAAGGATCGCGGCCTGCAATACCGCGTGGAGCAATGCCCCATGCCGGGGTGGAATCCCACCGACCTCTGGGTGAACAATATCGCCCACGTTCCCGGCGCCTGGATCGCCCTGCACAAGATCGCCGAGAAGCACGGGGTGGGAGATCAGTTCCGCATCCATTACGATCCCTCGCATGCGATCCTGATGGGCCAGGACACCCGCTCCATCTTCCAGTACCTCAAGGACACCGGCTACAACTTCCTGATCGCCGGCTTCCACGTCAAGGGCCAGGTCATCGACTCCAAGGGCGTCGCGG
This sequence comes from Fibrobacterota bacterium, assembly GCA_028287465.1. Taxonomy (GTDB): domain Bacteria; phylum Fibrobacterota; class Fibrobacteria; order UBA11236; family UBA11236; genus Chersky-265. Next base: position 51,180 of record JAQBPO010000057.1, on the reverse strand, counting down.
CCTGGGGCTACCAGGGGCAGGTCGCCCAGCGCGGCGATTGGAAGAACGGCCGCATCTCCGAAAACCCGGCGGATCATCTGAACGCATGGAAGAAACAGGTCTCCTACAACCAGCATGAGCTGCCGGGCACGGCCAAGCATGATCCCCTGGCCTACCTGCAGAACCGCACGGTGGACTGGCTCGATCACCAGCTGGCCGCGCGGGAGCTGCTGCAGCTGGACGTGTCCGAGACCCCGCTGGTGGTGGAACATGAGTATCCCCCCGCGCGCATCCAGGACAAGGAACGGCTGAAGCCGATCCTCAAGGGATCCCTCGCCTTTACCCGTAAGATCGATGAAGCCGCGGCCTGCATGTTCGCGCTCCAGAACGAGGTTCTGAAGGCGCAGGATATCCCGGTCCAGGGCGTGGGGCGCGAAGCGTACCGGTCGTAAGAATCAACCAACCAAGCATGTAGGCCGATGGGGCCGGACCGAAGGAACGGTCCGGCCACCCGCCACCGCTTTGCCTTTTTCCGGAATTCGCCGCGACGCTTGGGGCGCCGCCCGGTCCGTCTTTTGTCCAAATCGCGAAAATCAGGTCATCAAGAATCAGGTCATCAAGAATCGGTCCACAGAAAGGTCTTCCCATGGCAAAACGTAAGCTCCGCGGGGGCATGGTCGGCGGCGGCGTCGGCGCATTCATCGGCCCCGTCCATCGCATGGCGGCAACCCTGGACGGCGAGGCGGAATTCGTCGCCGGCGCATTCTCGCGGGACGCGGCGAAATCCCGGAAGTCCGGGGAGGAACTGGGCCTGGATCCTTCGCGCGTCTATCCCACCTATCAGGTCATGGCGGAGAAGGAGGCGAAGCTCCCGGCGGATCAGCGCATCGACTTCGTGTCCATCGTCGTCCCCAATAACGGGCATTTTCCCGCCTCCAAACTGTTCCTGGAAGCGGGCATCAACGTCATCTGCGACAAGCCCATGACCACGACCCTGGCCGATGCCAGGACCTTGCAGAAGATCGTGCGCAAGTCCGGAAAGGTCTTCGCGCTTACGCATAATTACACCGGGTACCCCATGGTCAAGCAGGCCCGGCATATGGTGTCCACGGGCAAGCTCGGCAAGATCAACAAGGTGGTGGTGGAATATCCCCAAGGCTGGATGAGCGGCATGATCGACAATCCCGGGAATTCGATCGGCATGTGGCGGATGGATCCGGAGATCGCCGGCGGCTCCTGCTGCATGGGGGATCTGGGCACCCACGCCGAGAACCTGGTCCGCTACATCACGGGCCTGGAGATCGACGAGGTCTGCGCCGAACTCACCGCCTTCGTGAAAGGCAACCGCCTCGAGGACGACGGGAACGTACTGGTCCGGTACAAGGGCGGCGCCCGCGGGATCCTGTACGCTTCGCAGATTTCCGCCGGGGAGGAGAACTGCCTGAGCATCCGGGTCTACGGGACCAAAATGGGCCTGGAATGGCGCCAGGAGGACCCCAATTACCTCATCGCCAAGAACCCGGACGGCACCCAGACCCGCTTTTCCAAGGGAAACAACAATCTTTGCAAGGACGCCCAGGACGCCGCCAGGTTGATCTGGGGCCACCCCGATGGCTATATTGAAGCCTTCGCAAATATCTACCGCGAGGCATTCAAGGGGATAAGGGCGGTGAATGCGGGGAAGAAGCCCCCCGCATGCGATCATCCGACGGCGGATGACGGCCTGGTCGGCGTTGCCTTCATCGACGCGTTGCTCGCGAGCAGCAAGTCGAAGAGCAAGTGGACGCGGATGAAGACGTAGAGGGAACCGTACACACAAGGAGACTCGGATGGCGAAGAAGATAGGGATTATCGGCGCAGGGTGGATGGCGGCTTATCACGTCGCAGGATTCAGGGCCGCCGGCGCCGAAGTCGTCGCCATCGTCGACATGAACGAGGCCGCCGCGAAGGCGGCCGCGGCAAAGTACGGCGTCGACAAGACCTTCGGGAAGCCCAAGGACGCCTATGACGCCATCAAGGACCTCGATGCCGTCTCCATCATCACGCCGAACGCCTACCACCATCCCCTCGTCATGGAGGCCCTGGCCGCCGGCAAGCATGCCTTCTGCGAAAAGCCCCCGGCCCTGAACGCCGCGGACGTGATGGAAATGGAAGCCGCCGCCAAGAAGAGCGGCCGCACCCTCATGTTCAACTTCAACAACCGCGCCCGGCCGGAATCCTACGCCATGCGCGAATTCATCCGCTCCGGCGCCGCCGGCCGCATCAATTCCGCCCAGGCCTGCTGGGTGCGCCGCAACGGCATCCCCGGCTTCGGCGGCTGGTTCACGAACAAGAAGCTTTCCGGCGGCGGTCCCTTGATCGACCTGCTGCACATGGTCGATCTCGCCCTCCACTTCATGGGCTATCCCGAGCCGAAGTTCGTCCTGGGCCAGACCTTCAACGACCTGATCGACAACAAGGAGTTCAAGGGTCCCTGGGGGATCCCGGACGTCAAGGACGGAGTGACCGACGTGGAAGCGGCCGCCCATGCCATGATCACCTTCAAGAGCGGTCAGGTGCTCACCATCCGCAATTCCTGGGCGGAGATGAACGAACGCGAAGTGGTATCCGTTGTGTTCCAGGGCCAGAAGGCCGGCGGCCGCATCCAGCGCCTGTTCAAGGTGGACGGCATCGATTCCACCAGTATGGACTCCTGCGAAATCTACTCCCAGGAGAACGGCTTCCCCGTGAACCGGAACATCATCATCGAGCCCGACGAGGCCATGGGCCGCACCCGCTCGGCCAAGAATTTCGCCTTGGCCCTGGACGGCAAGGAAGAGCCCCTGAACACGGCCGACGAGGCCGTAAAGCTGATGAAGATCATCGACGGCATCTATGCCTCCGCCAAGTCCGGAAAGCCCGTGGAAATCGTCTGACCCCCCGGTTCGGAACCCGCCCGGCAGCCCTTGCCGGACGGGACCTCCGGAGCTTCCTTGGGCCCGGGATCCCGGGCTCCTCCCACCTTCCCTTGACCGGAATCCCGGGAAACGGCGCGGCGGCCCTCCGTTCGCGGAGCGCCCCGCATCTCTTATTATATTCAGGGCGTCGGGAATGGTGGTTCCCGTAACATCCGGTGGAAAGGGTCCGAGGCATGCCCCAAGACGTGAACAAGAGAAGGCTGAGGGCGGGCATCGTCGGCGGGGGCGCGGGGGCGTTCATCGGCGCCGTGCACCGCATCGCCTGCGAGCTCGACGGCCAGGCCCTGGTCGTGGCCGGGGCCATGTCCTCGGACGCGAAACGGGCCAAGGAGTCCGCCGCCGCCTGGTTCCTGGATCGGTCCTACGACTCCTTCCGGAAGATGGCGGAGGAGGAGGCGAAGCATCCCGAAGGCATCGACTTCGTCATCATCGCCACCCCCAACAACCTGCATTTCCCCGTCGCTAAGGCCTTCCTCGAAGCGGGCATCCACGTTGTCTGCGACAAGCCCATGACCTTCGATCTGAAGGAAGCCGAAGAACTGGTCGGGATCGTGGAAAAGAGCGGGCTGATCTTCGCCCTGACCCATCCTTACCTCGGGTATCCCGCCGTGCAGCAGGCCAAGGCCATGGTGGCGGCCGGCGAGCTGGGCGAGATCCGCAAGGTACAGGTGGAATACAACCAGGACTGGCTGCTGGAGCCCGTCGCGGAGACGAGCCGGAAGCAGGCCGAATGGCGGACGGATCCCGCCCGCGCCGGCGTTTCCTGCTGCGTAGGGGATATCGGCACCCATGGCGAGAACCTGCTGGAGCATATCACGGGACTCAAGATCCAATCCCTGTGCGCGGATCTGACATCCTTCGCGCCGGGCCGTCCCCTGGACGACGACGCCAACATGCTGCTCCGCCTGGAAAAGGGGGCCAAGGGCTCCTTGAGCTGTTCGCAAATCGCCTGCGGCGAGGAGAACGACCTGAACATCCGCGTCTACGGCACCAAGGCTTCCATCGAATGGCATCAGCTGGAACCCAACTACCTGACCATAAAGCCCAAGGGCAGGCCCTGGGAGACCTGGGGCCGCGGCAGCGCCTACATGGGCGATGCGGCCAAGGCCGTAACGCGCACGCCCCATGGCCATCCGGAAGGCTACCTGGAAGCGTTCGCCACCTTGTACCGGTTGATCATCGCGGATCTCCGCCGGGTGAAGTCCGGCAAGAAGGCGGCGGGCGGTTATCCCACGGCCGAGGACGGCCTGCGCGGCATGCGATTCGTGGTCAAGGCCGTGGAAAGCTCGAAGGCCGGCGCGGTCTGGGTGGAGATGCCCTAGCCGGTCCTCAGGGTTCCTTGGACGGTTTCGCTCCGGTCGCCCTCAAGTAGAGATCCCCGTATAGCTTGATCCCGCAGTCCGGGCAGATGGTATGCGAGAAATCCGCGTTGGACCGCTGCTGGATGTAATCCTCGATGGGATGCCAATGGTTCTCGCCGTCCCGGATCTTCTTGCAATTGGCGCAGACGCTCAGCATCCCTTCCAGGATCTTGATCTTGTTGACGTACTTGACCTGGATGAAGATGGCCAGGAGGAAGAGCATCCCCACGCCGAAGGAATCCAGCAATCCCGCTATGGTCGTCGTGGTCCAATGCGAGGCCGGGGTGATGAGCTTGGGCAGCAGGTATTCATCGTCCACGGAAATGAAAACGATCAAAAGGCCGAAACAGATCGCTTCGATCCAAAACACCCGATTGAGCAGTTGTCTGCCTATCATAGGACCTGCCTGACTGGAATGGCGTAGCCCGATCCGGGCCGAAGCCCGGTACCGGACCCCTATCCAACAATCTACAATTAACCCCCCAGGGTCTGGATTTTGGCCGCCATGACGAAATCGCTTTCCGTAAGCCCGCCGATTTTGTGGGTCCAAAGGGTGACTCGCACCTTGCCCCAGGCGAGGTAGATGTCCGGATGATGTCCTTGCGCCTCGGCCACCTCCCCGATCCGGTTGGTGAATTCCAGGGCTTCCTTGAAATCCTTGAAGGGGAACTCCTTCTCAAGATGATGTTCGTCCACCACCTTCCAACCATGGCCCAGGCGGGCGGACAGGTCCCGCAAAGCCTCGCCTTCGAGAGGCGGCGTGCCGCCCTTGCAGGGAACGCACTCCTTGGCGGCCAATATTTCGCATGCTTCCATTGGGGTCTCCTTGTGCAACGGAAACTAACCATCCGGGACCGGATCGGAAAGCGCCGCGGCAAGGCCGGTCGGGTTTACCGCCGTTCCCGGGTCGATCGCCTTGAACCCTTTTGCCCGTCACGACGGGACCTACGGGGGATTCCGGGTATCTTGCCGGGGAAAATAATTCTAAATTTGAGGCGGTTTTCGGATTTCCCGGTGAAGGAGTTGGAATGAGCAAGGTCCTATTGATCGGCGCGGGCGGGGTGGGGGGCGTCGTCGCCCATAAATGCAGCCAGGCGCCGGAAGTCTTTTCCAGCCTGGTGCTGGCCAGCCGCACCCAGTCCAAATGCGATCGCATCCGGGATCAGATCCTCAAGCGCCGCCCCGGGTACAAAATCGAGACGGCCCAGGTGGACGCGGACAAGACCCAGGAGGTCGTCGCGCTCATCAAGCGGGTGCAGCCCAAGCTCGTCATCAATACCGCCCTGCCCTACCAGGACCTGACCATCATGGACGCCTGCCTGGAAACCGGGGTGGACTACCTGGATACGGCCAATTACGAACCGCCCGACGTGGCCAAGTTCGAATACAAATGGCAATGGGCCTACCAGAACAAGTTCAAGGAACGCGGCATCATGGCCCTGCTGGGCTGCGGCTTCGATCCCGGCGTCACCAACATCTTCTGCGCCCATGCCCAGAAGAACCATTTCGACGAGATCCACACCGTGGATATCATCGATTGCAACGCCGGCAACCACGGCCATCCCTTCGCCACCAACTTCAACCCCGAGATCAACATCCGCGAGGTCACGGCCAAAGGCAAGTATTGGGAGAACGGCCAGTGGGTGGAGACCGAACCCATGGCCATCCACAAGACCTTCGACGCGCCCGAGCTGGGCCCCATGGAAATCTACCTGATGTACCACGAGGAACTGGAATCCCTGGCCGTCAACCTGAAGGGCCTCAAGCGGATCCGCTTCTGGATGAGCTTTTCCGAGAACTACCTGACCCACCTCCGCGTGCTCGGCAACGTGGGCATGACCGGGATCGAACCCATCGATTTCCAGGGCCAGAAAATCGTGCCCCTGCAGTTCCTCAAGGCGCTGTTGCCGGATCCCGCCAGCCTGGGACCCCGCACCAAGGGCAAGACCAATATCGGTTGCGTGATCGAGGGCGTCAAGAACGGCCAGGCCAAGAAGCTGTACATCTACAACGTCTGCGACCATGAGGAAGCCTTCAAGGAGACGGACAACCAGGCCATCTCCTATACCACCGGCGTCCCCGCCTTCATCGGCGCGATGATGATGCTCCAGGGGAAATGGAAGGACAAGGGCGTGTTCAACGTGGAGCAGATGAATCCCGATCCGTTCATGGACGAACTCCTGGTCCGCGGCCTGCCATGGATCGAAACCGTGTACTACGACACCTGATGGCGAAGCCGCTGGACATCTCCATCGTTCCGACGCCGGCCTATGTCCTCGAGGAGGCGTCCCTCAAGCGCAACCTCGCCCTGCTCGATCGCGTGCAGAAGGAGTCCGGCGCCAAGATCATCCTGGCCTTGAAGGGCTTCGCGTTCTGGAGCGCGTTCCCGTGGGTCAGGGAGGTGCTGCACGGCGCCACCGCCAGTTCCCTCCACGAGGCGCGCCTGGCCAAGGAGGAGATGCGCAAGGAAGTGCATGTCTATTCCGTGGCCTTCACGGATCGGGAGTTCCCGCATATCCTCGCCATCGCCGACCATATCGTTTTCAACAGCTTCAGCCAATGGCGCCGCTTCAAGCCCCAGGTCATGGAAGCGAACCAATCCTCGGGAGCCGCCGGCCGCCGCATCTCCTGCGGCATCCGGGTCAATCCCGGGCACTCGGAAATCGAAACGCCGCTCTATGACCCCTGCTATGCCAATTCGCGCCTGGGGGTGACCCTGGAGGAGTTCCGTCCCGATGAGTTGGACGGCATCGAGGGCCTCCATTTCCATGCCCATTGCGGCAACAATTCGGATACCCTGGAGCGCGTGGTGGCCTCGTTCGAAAAGCGCTTCGGCGAGTACCTGCCGAAAATGAAATGGGTCAACTTCGGCGGCGGGCATCATATCACCAAGGACGGCTACGATGTCGATCGCCTGATCGAGGTGATCAAGGATTTCCGGTACCGGCACGGCACCGAGGTCTACGTTGAGCCCGGCGAGGCCGTGGGCTGGCGCACGGGCCCGCTCGTCTCCTCCGTGGTCGACATCGTCCGCAACGGCATGGACATCGCCATCCTGGACACCTCGGCGACGGCGCATATGCCCGATACCCTGGAAATGCCCTATCGTCCTGAAATCCGGGGTGCCGCGGAGCCCGGCAAGCTAGGGCATACCTATCGCCTTGGGGGCCTCACCTGCCTGGCCGGGGACGTGATCGGCGACTACAGCTTCTCGAAGCCCCTGGCCATCGGGGACAAGCTGGTGTTCGAGGACATGATCCACTACACCATCGTGAAGAACACGGCTTTCAACGGAATTCCCCTGCCTTCCCTTTGCATCTGGACGGAGAACGGCAGGTTGCGGGTGGTGCGGGAATTCGGGTACGACGACTACAAGCTGCGCAACGGCTGAGCGCGGCCCCGGCCGTCCTTCCTAAAGCGGGAGGATGGAGATGAAGTCCGAGTACAACTTCTGGGATTCGAAGATCAGGCGCATGTAGGCGGATGATTGCGCCTTCGACGAGGACCAGACCTCATCCAGGATTCCGTGGAAGCCGTCCGTGCCCCTGGCATCGCTGGCGCCAAGGTAGGTCTTGGCGAAGGCATGCGGGCCTTGGGTCCAGTCGAGGGATTCCTTGAAGGCCCCGTTCACGTAGACCGACGCTTTCGTTCCATTATAGACCACGCCGATAAGGATGAAGTTATCCTGGGGCAGGTACACGGTGGTCAGGAAATTCGCGCCGGCGCGCGAGAGGGACAGCCTTTGCCCGGTGGCGAGGCTATTGAGTTGGAACCGCTGTTGGTTGGCGGTGGTCCCGTCGGCCTTGTTGAAGAGCACTCCCGGTTCCACCCCTTCGCGCTTGACCCACATATGCATGGTCCAGGCATCCTTGCCGGGATCGTATTCTTCCGGCAGCCTGATGAACGCCTGATCATTGGTGGACTTGAAGTCCTGGCCGTATCCGCACTCGCCGCCCCGGCGGACGGGCTGGCCTTTGGAGAATCCGCCGCCCGTGCCATTGAACCTGCCCGTGGCGTCCTTGAAATCCCCGAAGGCGCCCAGGGAGGATTCTTCCAGGTGCCAGACTCCGGACCACTGGCCGGGCGGGAATACCTTGGCCGGATCGGAGGTCGTGACCGCGGCGGCATTGCCCCAATACATCATGAAGTACCCGGAATCATTGCTGCTGTTCAAGGTATCGAACCGGACCCAGACACGCGCATCCCCTTTGACTTGGTCCCACCGGGTGATTTCATGGGGCAGGATCCGGTTGTCCGCGGTGGTGAACCGGATATCCGCGCCGTCCGCGGCCGCCTCCATGAAATTGAACGGGAACGCCCCGGTCTGCTCCAGCCGGATGAGGATGGGGAACCCGGTCACCAAGCTGCCCTTGCCAATGCCTACCTGCTTGAAATTCGGGACGAGCATGGCCTTATGCTTCCAGGCCAGGATGTCCAGTTTGGTGGTATCCGCCGGAGGCTTGACCGTATCGACAGGAGTGGTGTCCACGGGAACGATTTGCCTGGCCCGGGTCGCGTTCAGGACGTATTGGGTGGACGTGTCGGCCGCGGTAACGTTGATGACGAGCCGGTTCAATCCCACTTCCAGGTCGACCGGCTTGCCGGCCGATCCGGAAACAAAGACGTCGGTCCCCACGCGGACCGTTGCGGGAGCGTATTTAGGGATCAGGGTTATCCCCAGTTCGTCCTGGTCATAGGGCAGGCTCACGGCATATTCCTTGACCGACGGAGCGAAGGCCGGGGTCAGGGCGCCGGGCGAGATTTGGAGGGATGCGAGGTCGGGAGAGGGTTTGGGCAGGGTGGCATTGACGATCACCTGCTTGCCATCCTGCTTGGAGATCAGCATATCCAAGGTCAGGCGCCCGTAGGCGTCGAAGCCCATGACGCGCACGGACAGGTCGCGTCCTTCCGCGTCATCCAAACGGAAGGGCGGAATCCCGGAAGGCTCCGCCAGATGTCCGTCCCAGAGCTTGCCCACGACTTGGTTGGTGTCCCCGGCTGCGAGGATCAGGACCTGGACGCTGTCGAAGCGGCTCAGGGAGTCGTTCAACTTGACGGTGACGTACTTCTCTTCCTTGCCGGGGACCTGGGCCGGATTGCAGCGGGACAGGAAAAGGCAGGGAAGGCAGGCGAGGACGGCCAGTAAGGCCTTGAGGCCTCCGGGAATGGCCCTGCACATGGACCGGAAGCCGGGTCGCTCAGTTCCGCTCATCAGTGAAGATCTGTTCGTTGCGGGTTACGGTCGGTTCTTTCGACGATCCTTCGCTCAGGTACCATCCGACACCGCCCGCGACCACGGTCGCGCCCAGGGTCCAATAGAGCCATTCATGGGAATCCGCAGGCGCCTGGGCCCGGACCGTTCCCGCGGAAGCGGGGATCGGGGCCGACTCGTCATCATCGGTGAAGTCCAGATCGATCACCTTGGGTTTTGCGCGCGAGTTCTTGCCCTCCGTTTTCGCCCCGACGTCCGGAGCCAGGAGGGAAGCCACGCATAGGATGGCGAGGAATGGTGTCGATTTCATCCGATCCAAAACCCGTCCGGACCTCCGGGAAGGAGGGCCTGAGATTTGGAAATTTTAGCGGGTGGCGGGGGATCGGGACAAGGAAATCGAAACCGATTGGCCGGCGGAGGCCGCCCTCCGCCCGGTAGGTTAACGGGACCCAAAAACCCCTATCCTTTGAAGAGTAACGGGCCCTTCAACCGGTTTCCACCCCATCCGGGGCGGGCCTTTCACGGGGGCGGGCCGGATTTCAAGCGCGGGGAACCCAAGAGGGGCAGCAGTAGGGCGCTGGCCACGGCGGATAGGCAAAAGGCCGGAACAACGAGGCCTGAGGGGAGCAGAAGCATGCAAAGGTAAAGGAGGGCGATCAGATACAAGGGACTGAGGAAAACCCAGAGTATCAGGAAAACCAGGGGATGGTAGCCCAGGTAGAAGCGGGAGCCGCATGCGGCGCAGGCCATCGGGAAAATCCAGGAGGAAAAGGAATAGCGGACATAGCGGCCGGAGGGCCGGGCGCAGTGGGGGCAGGCCGCCTTTACACGCAAGGCGGGCGGCGCGGATTCAGGACGGGATGGGGGCATGGTCCTGAGTGCAGGGCGCGTTCAGCGAAGGTATTCCAGGACGATGCCGCGCAGGCGTTCCTGCTCGTCCCCGGGCAGATCGCAATAGCTCTGGATCTTGCCGCGGCAATTGGCGGCCCCGCAGGTGCATTGAACCTGCCAACCCGCTTCGTTGATGCTTGTGCGGTAGTCCCAGAACAATTCCTCGTTGGGGCGGATGTCCCGGATGGCGAAGAGCTTGGGAGAGCCTTCCACGAACCCGACGTTGGGATCGCAGCTATGGTTGATGTAATCGTCCAGGCGCGGGTTCTCGGGGTCTTCGGCGAGATAGGTCTCGGGGCCGATCTGCAGGGCGCGCATGCCCTCGACCACCTCGTCCTTGTGCCTCAGGATCCCCTGGCATTGGATCACGAAGGCGCCTTTGGGGATGGGTTTGCGGGTGAACACGCCCAGCCCGTGGATCCCGGATTGTTCCGAGAAAAGATCCGTCGACGCATCCTGTACTACCATGGGTCCTCCCGGCGCGACCTGGCGCCATGACGCAACGGGCCGATTACTCGATCGGCCCCGGAATGAAATCTAAATATACCTAGGTCCGGAGGGAATGGTAGGCGGCCAAAGCCCGGGTCCGGGCCTGGGCGTGGTCGACCAGGGGTCGGGGGTAGTTCGCGCCCAGGTCTACTCCGGCGCGGGCCAGGGCCTCAAGCGGGGCTTCCCAGGGCCGATGGATCCAGGGCGCTTCCAGGCGGGAAAGTTCCGGCACCCAGCGCCGGATGTAGGCGCCCTGGGCGTCGAACCGTTCCCCCTGGGTTACGGGGTGGAAAATCCTGAAATAGGGCGCTGCGTCCGCGCCGCTGCCGGAAACCCATTGCCAGCCCATGGTATTCTGGGCCAGGTCCGCGTCCACCAGGGTGTCCCAGAACCAGGCGGCCCCCGCCTGCCAGGGAAGAAGCAGGTGTTTCACCAGGAAGGACGCGGCCGCCATGCGCACGCGGTTATGCATCCAACCGGTGGCCCAAAGCTGGCGCATGCCCGCGTCCACGTACGGGTAACCTGTCCGGCCCATCCGCCAAGCCTTCAATCCCTCCGGGTCACGGGCCCAGGGGAACGCCGCGAAGCCCGGACGCAAGGGATCCGCCGGGGTATGCGGGAAATGGACCAGGAGGTGATGCGCGAACTCCCGCCAGATGAGTTGCCGCTGCCATGCGCGCAAGGATGCGGCCTCCTTTTGATCCCGGCCGGGTCTCTGACCCGCGGGTCCCTGACCCACGAGTTCCAGGCCCGCGGTGAGCGCGGCCCAGACCTCCCGGATCCCGATTTCCCCGAAATGCAGATGCGGGGAAAGGCGCGATGTGCCCTCGGCCTCGGGGAAATCCCGGCCTTCCGCATAGTCCCCCAAGGCGCCGTCCAGACGATCGGAGAAAAGCTCCCGCGCACCCTTCGAACCCGGGCGCCAGGTATTGCGCATGCCTTCGGCCCAATCGGTTTCCGGCAACAGGCCCAAGGCGGCGAGCGGCAGGGAAGACGGCCAGGTTGCCGGAGCCGGAACGTTCCGCGGCGCGGGCAACGGGGGCGCAGGCCGGGGCGCCTCCATGCACGCCCTCCAATAGGGGGTGAACACCTGGTAGGGTCCTCCGGCCTTGGTCCGGATGGATTCGGGTTCGAAGAGCAGGGCCGCGCTGAACACCCCGGTGCGGATCCCTCGCTCCCTCAGGATCGAGAAAATCCTCCGGTCGCGGGTTTCCACCCCGGGTTCGTAGCGGCGGCTCCAGTGCACCGCGGCCGCGCCGGTTTCCCGGATCAAGGCTTCGAGGACCTCCCGGGAGTCTCCACGCCGGAGGATCAACCGCGAACCCCGCGCGCGGAGTTCCGGATCGAGGGCGGCAAGGGAATGATGCAGCCACCAGCGGCCCGCCCCCCCGGGCGCCCATCCCGCTTCGCCTTCCGGGTCGAAGATGAAGACCGGGATGACGGGTCCCGCCGCGCAGGCTTCCCGTAGGGCCGCATGGTCGGAGACGCGGAGGTCCTGGCGGAACCAGACTAGGGTGGGCGCGGTCATTCCTGCGGACCCTTCATGGGAATCCTTCCGGATCCGCCCGGGGTTACGGTCCGGTTTCCGGAAGGGGTCGCTGCTTGGGCCGGGAACCGCGCGGCCAGCACGCGGCTCCGGAAGGAGAAGATGCCGTCCAGTTTCCGGCGCACCAGGGCCCCGGCGAAAATCGCGCCCAGGAATCCGAACGGGAGCCTATAGCGGACGAGGTCCTCGACCAGGACGCCTCCCGGCACGGCGCTGAAACGATGCTCGTGGCGCCAAAGCCGGTAAGGACCCTGCCTCTGTTCATCCACGAAGAAATCCGGGGCGCGCACCTCGGTGATTTCCGACACCCAGGTGGTGCGGAATCCGGGAAGGGGGCGTACCGAATAGCGCAAGATGAGCCCGGGATGGATGTCCGGAGGGGGCGCGGAAAGCACCGTGAATCCCATGTCCGGCGGGGTGATGAAGGGGAGATTTCCCGGATCGGAGAAGAAGGCCCATGCCTCATCCAAGCCGATGGGGAGGATTTGCTTTTTATGGAGCAGGGATGCAGCGGTCATGGAGGGCCCTCATGGATCAAATTATGAAACAGGAGCGCCGGCACCCCGCGGAGAATTCGACCATCCCGGGCAAACGGACGGATTGGGGAAGAGGACGCGGCAGATCGCCGCAGGGTTCAGGGCAGGAAGATCCGCGAGGCGGTCCGGGAGGCGCCGGCGCGCACCGATACGATGTAAAGGCCGGGAACGGGATTGCCGTAGGGCAGTGAGAATTCGCTTCCGCCCGCGGATTCCACCGAGGCGATCACGGTTCCCGAGAGGCTGAGCAGGCGCACGGACGCGGCGCCCGGCTTTGCCAGGGAAATCGCGATGTGCCCGCCGTTAACGCGAATCGAAGGCGAGGCGGAAGGAGCCTGGTCCGCCGCCAAGGATACCTGCATGTTACGTTTCAACCTCAGAACCGCCGGGAACGCATAATCCCGATCGCCCCGATCCTGAACGGTCCGGTACAGGTTGGCGATGGTCCTGGCGGGAGTACCCTGGTATATGAGGGCGCCTTTCCACCGGACCCTTACGGGCTTGTCCAGGTTGAGCAGGGAATCGTTCAGAAGCACGAGCAGGGAGTCCACGTTGGATTCCCGGATCTCCACGTCCTGGGAATCGATGGCCGCGGTGATGTCCGCCTGGTAGGCGAGCGGCTTCGTTTCCTGCAGGCCTATCCAGTAGAACTGGTATTGGGTGGGATGGCCCTTCACCGGTATGACCGGGCCGCTGGCGGGGAACAGGTTGGTCCCCACCGTGGTGTCCTGGCGCCAGACCACCTTGGCGGGAAACGGATCCCGCGTGAACTTGTAGGTCCAGTCCAGGGCGACCTTGTCCTCCAGGTCCATCCAATGGGGCTTGCCCGCATGCACCTGCACATCGTACTTGTAGAATCCGGGGTCGGCGTCCTGGAGCTTCTGGATGGCGTTGCCGTAGGTGACGCAGATGGTATTGCGGCCATAGGCCGCGTCCAGCCCGCCGACATGCATGGTGAAGCCGATATTGCGGAGGTTGATGGGGCTGGCATTGTTGGGATAGCCCGCCATCATGGCCGAAGCCGCCCAGCGATCCGCCATGCGGGGAGCCATCTGGTAGGCGCCGTCCCCGCCGGCGGAATACCCCATCACGTATACCCGGTTGGCGTTGGCCCCCAGATTGGCCACGCATAACTGGATGATCTGGTCGAAGAACCCGTCGATATGGTCCTTGTGCCACATGTTGAACGCATCCGTAGGCGCGCGCGGCGCCAGGTAGATCCCGTTCGGCTGGTAGAGCAGGATCTGGTTCTGCCATTGCCCGTCGTTCTCCGCCTTCGTGGTCGCGCCGCCCCCGTGCATGGAAATGTAGAGATCGTATCCCTTGGCCGGCTTGGCGCCGTAGATGCGGTAGTCGAAGGGCATCTTGAAGCCGTCCTTGTCGACCAGGATCTTTCCGGTCCATTGGGACGCCCATTCGGACTTGACCAGGTTGAGACGGTCGGTCCAGATCAGGTCCTTGGCCTGGGCGCATTGGGCCGCGGTAAGGGGGGTGGACGCGAAGGCTTGGGAGGCAAGGGCCGGACGCGCGGCGCGGGCCGTCTTGAGCCAGGCATCCAGATCCTCAACCGGTCCCGCCTGGATCCGGGAAACCGGGTAGGAGGCCAGGAATAGAATCCCGGATATCAGAAATGGATGCATCCGCTTATCAGACATTCTACCCCCGACCTTCAGGATCCAAGGTATCCCATCAGGGGAATAATGCCCTGGGAAAACTGGATACCGGCCCTATTTGCCGTTGTCCGGAAGGCGCTGGCCCGATATTGGATTTTGGGAATGGACCGTTGCGCTTTTAGGAACACTCACGGCGGGAAATGTTCCGGTAATTCCGGCAAGAACGGAAAACGCGAGTGTAACCAGCGGCCTTATCATAGACGCACAGGGTCGCGGCCCAGGACAGGGATTTCCTCCCAACGGAATCCGCCGCGACTTCACCTTACATCCGGAGAGTACCAATGGTTGATCGACCGATCCGCTCAGGAATGGCCCATGCCCGGAAAAACGCCGCCCACGGGGTGGCCGCCGCCGTCCTCGCGGCCGCGTCCCTGTTCCTGGCCTCCTGCCTGGAGACCCAGGCCCCCGGCCCGGCAACGGACGAGGGTAACGAATTGGCTACGGGCCTCGCCGTGGCCGCGGGAAAGTACACCCTCCAGGCCGTGCACTCCGGAAAGTGCGTGGACGTGGCGGCCCTGGGCACGGCGGATGGGACCAATGTGCAGCAATGGACCTGCAACGGCAAGACGAACCAGCAATGGACCTTGCGTGACGTGGGCGGAGGCTATTCCGAACTCAAGGCCGTCCACAGCGGCAAATGCGCGGACGTGGCCGCCTGGAGCACGGCCAATGGAGGCAATGTGCATCAATGGTCCTGTACCGGGGGCAACAACCAGAAATGGCTCATGCAGGACATGGGCGGGGGCCAATACCAGATCAAGTCGGCCCATAGCGGGAAATGCATGGACGTGGCCGGCGCGGGCACGGCGGACGGGGCGAACATCCAGCAATACGCCTGCGCCAATGCCGGCAACCAGAAATTCAAGGTGGTTCCGGTCACCTCCGATCCGATCGGCGGGGGAGGCGGAGGCTTCTCCTGCACCTATGCGGACTGGGAGTCCGGCAAGGCCTACCTTACCGGGGCCATCGTGCGCTTTCCGGCGGACGGCAAGTATTACATCGCCGAGCACGACAATCCCGGTTATGATCCCACGATCAGCACCTGGTTCTGGGATCCCTATACGTGCGTTTCAGGACCCATCGATGGCGGGGGAGGCGGGGACCTTGGCGGCTCGGGGCTCACCGCCCTGATGTCCGAGGCGACCTTCAATTCCATGTTCCCGGGACGGAACCCCTTCTACACCTATTCAGGCCTGGTGAATGCGACGGGATCCTACCCGACCTTCGCGAACGAGGGGGAGCTGATCACCAAGAAGAGGGAACTGGCCGCCTTCCTGGCCAACGTGCAGCACGAGACCGGCGGGCTGGTCTATACCGAAGAGATCAACAAGAGCGACTATTGCGGCGGCGGTTGCGGTTGCGCGGCCGGCAAGCGGTATTACGGGCGGGGCCCGTTGCAGTTGAGCTGGAACTACAATTATTGCGCCGCGGGCTCGGCCCTGGGGCTGCCGCTGCAATCGGATCCGGACCTGGTGGCGCGGGACGCCAAGGTGGCATGGCAGACCGGGTTATGGTTCTGGATGACCCAGAGCGGAGCGGGCTACCGTTCCGGGCACGCCTCCATGGTGGGAGGCAACGGCTTCGGGGAGACCATCCGCACCATCAACGGTTCCCTGGAATGCAATGGGGGCAATCCCGGAGCCGTGCAATCGCGCATCGACGCCTATCGCCGGTTCTGCCAATTGCTCGGGGTGGATCCGGGAGCCAACCTGGGCTGCTGACGGAGCGTTCCAGGGCCCGCCGATCGGATGGCGGAAGTTCCGATCGGCGGGTCCGGTCAGGGTGGCTCGGGATTGGAAGCCTTCTTCGCGGGGCGCGCCGGGGTTCCGGTTCCGGGGAATTCCCCGCGCAGGATCGCCTCACGGCGGAAACAGGCCAGGACATGATCGTTCACCATGCCGGTGGCCTGCATATGCGCATAGCAGATGGTCGAACCCACGAACTTGAAACCCCGCTTTTTCAGGTCCTTGCTCATGGCGTCCGATTCCGCGCTGGTGGCCGTGTAGTCGGCCTTGGTCCTCAACGCGTTGACCTTGGGTTTTCCGCCCACGAATCCCCAGATATAGGCGTCGAAGCTCCCGAACTCCTTTTGCACTTCCAGGAACCGTTTGGCATTGTTGACGGCCGCTAGGATCTTCGCGCGGTTGCGGATGATGCCCGCGTCGGCCATCAGGCGTTCCACCTTACCGGCGTCGAAGCGGGCCACCTTGGCCGGATCGAATCCGGCGAACGCGGCGCGGTAGTTCTCCCGCTTGCGCAGGACGGTATACCAGCTGAGCCCGGCCTGGGCGGCTTCCAGGGTGAGGAATTCGAACAGGCGACGATCGTCGTGCACGGGGACGCCCCATTCCAGGTCGTGATACGCCACGTAGTCGGGTTTTTCCAGGTCCACCCAGGGACACCGGCAGGTTACGTCTCCCTTCGCCATGGGAATCCGCGTTCCGGATGGGGGAAGGACGCGGTCACTTTCCGGCCTTGGGCCACGTCTCCATGGACTTCGCCATCAACTTCCGCAGCGGCACGGGATTGGGATCCTTGGCCGCTTCGGCCTTGGCCAGGTCCGCCTGCCTGTAGGCTTCGGCGAACTTCTTCTCTTCCGCCAGCCATTCGGCCTTGGCCCAGAGATTGGCGAACATGGGTCTGATCTGGATGGATTTATCCACCCATTCCATCGCCTGCTTCCGGTCGATGCCGTAGGTCCAATAGAATCGGGCCGAGTTGAGCCATTCGTAGGCTTCGCCCTCGCCGGGCTTGGCCTTGGGCAGCCCGGCCTTGATATTGGCCTTGGCCGTCTCCCGGAACTCGACCGTGAGAGGCACGGCGACCCGGGTCTTCTCCCACCGGAGGAAGAGGGTCGCGCTGCTGTCCGTCAAATCGTCGAAACCGTACGCCAGGCGTTCCTGGAACTCCGAGGGCCCCGGCGCCGCCTTGACGCGCAAGGCATCGTCCTTCTGATCATAGGTGAAGGCCCCCCACGTCTTGGAGGTCTTGCTGAAGATCAGGGTCCATTCGCCTTTGTCGGGAAGAATGAAGAATCCGTACCGGCCCTTGGGGAGGGGATGGCCCTGGATCGAAACGTCGGTGCTGAATTCGATCACCGTGGCGTCATTCGCGCCCGCCCTCCATACCTTGCCGTAAGGGACCAGGACACCCCAAATCTCTCTTCCCTTGACTCCCGGGCGGTGGTACTCGACCGTAACCCGGGTATATCCAATCGCCTGCGAAACCGAGGCCGCCGGACTGGCCTGGGGCAGGACGACCGCGGGTTGGCTCCAGGCCGCCGTGGCGGACAGGCCGAGGAGGAGCGAAAATGCGAGGCGGGCGAAGGAGCGAGGGGCCTTGCCGCGAACCGCGAACGGGAATCGCGGGGATGGTTTTCGAATCGACATGGGATCTCCTTGATTGGAATGGATGAACGGCGGCGGACCTCCCCTTGGGGAGAATCAGATCGCGGGGGCCCCGGCGCCATGGGCCGCGGCGGCTTCCGCTGCGGCGGGACGGAAAATACGGTACTCCGCCCAGAACGTACCGAAGGGCAGGAGCGAGGCCAGCATGGCGAGCGCGGTTTTCCCCAAGGGCCAATCGAACTCGGCCTTGGCGGACAGGACCAGCGGGAGATAGGCCAGGAAAAGGACCCCATGGGCCATGCCGATGGCCCGGACGTATTCGGGCTGGCCGGCCAGGTATTTCAGGGGCATGGCGATGAAAAGCAACAGCACGAAGGATACGCCTTCCAGAAAGGCGAAGATGCGCAGCCAACCGAAGCGGGAACGGGTCAGGGAATCCATCCCTGGAAATTTACAATCATGGCAGGATTCCGGCCACGGCGGCGCCGATCAGGGCGGTCAAAGCGAAGGTCAAGGACCACCAGGCCAGGGAGGCCGGCCAGGGATCCCGGCTCACCCGCGCGGATGGGGTACCTGAGGTGTTACCCATGGGGGACGCGAGGGCCAGCCTGGCCAGGCTGGCGAGTCCCGAAACCATGAATGCTAGGATGAAGGGCCAGACGGCCGCCAGCAACAGGTAGGATTCCCAGGGCGGCATGTCGAGCATGAAAGCCGGAGGCGGGGACGTTCCGGATCCGAAGCCGGATCCGGCCTTCATTCCGATAAAGGCGAGGGCCATCGCCATGGCCCCCGCGAATACGCTCCAGAACAGGATCCGGTCCCGGCGCCATAGGGCCTCCACGAAGGCCGGGTTCCGCGCGCCGAAGTCCGCCTTCAGGTAACCGTACCGCTCCCGTTCCAGGCGGATCTGCCGCCCATGGCTCTTGGCCGCGGCCAGGGTGAGGGCGGAATGGGCGGCCAGGATGGCCCAAGCGGGTTGTTCCATGTGTCTTCCGTAACGGAAATTAGCAATGAAAAGGTTGCCGGACCGGACCGGATGAGTGGATACTGGACAAGTCCAACCCGACAAACTTGGAGAAACCCATGAGATACCCCGTTTTGCTTGTTTCGATCGCTTCGCTGGCCGCCTCCGCCATGGCCCAGGTGGAATGGACGCCCCATGCCGGCAATCCGGTCATGGCGGTATCCATCGATCCCAATGCCCTGGAACCCTATGCTCCGAGCGTGGTGGTCCATAAGGGGAAATACCATATGTATTACACGCGCAAGTCCGCCGCGTCCAAGGAAACCCTCGGCCATGCGGTTTCCGACGATGGCGTGGCTTGGAGCCTGGTGGACTCCGTCTGCCTGGGGCTTTCGACCACGAGCACCCGATTCGACAGCAAGAAGCTCGGCCAGGCCTCCCTGATCTCGGAAGGGGACACCTTGAAGATGTGGTACTGGGGCGGCGGACCCCATGGCGGAAACATAGGCATGGCATGGTCCCTGGACGGAAAGGATTGGACGCGGGTGGACGGGCCCGCCACCGACATGAGCGTCTATGACCTCGCCATGGACGGGAACGGTTCGCCGGCCATCGCCTGCCCCAACGTCATCAAGGACGGCAGCGGGTATAAGATGTGGTACAGCCGGGTTAAGGTGGTCGGGTCATCCATTTCCTACGTGATCCAGCATGCCTCCTCTCCGGACGGGGTGGCCTGGACCAAGGTGGCCGGCCCAGGCGCCGGCGGCGCGGTGGTGGAAACGGGTTCGGCGGACAAATTCGACGGAGCGATGGCCTTCTTCAGTTCCGTGGTCAAGGACGGTTCCACGTACCGCATGTGGTACTGCGGCGCCGATACCGCCGGCGACCTTATGACCGGCTACGCCACCTCGACGGACGGGATCGCCTGGACCAAGGTGCCCGGTACCCTGCCCAAGGGCGCTCTGTTCGCGGGCGCCACCGCCACGGTGATGAAGTCCGGCGACGGATTCAAGATGTGGTACATGGGGGAGGTCGGTTTCAACTACGCCACTTCGGGACTGCCGGTCCGCATTGCCGGCCGGGCCCACCCGCTCGTTTCCGGAGCCGTAGCGGGCGGGCGTCGCTTCGATACCCGCGGCAAACGTATCGGGACCGCGCAGCGGCGGTACCCGGGGTTGTCCTTCCCGCGCTCCTGAACGGCCCAGATCCTCCGGGGCGTTACGGGTTGATCGACAGCCCTGCTTCAGGCGCGTCCGCGGAAAAGACCCGCGACGCGCTTTTTTTTAACCCCCTCCCTCCCCAGAACATATATTCGCCTTGGGAAAACCCGGAACCGGCCTTGTAATGGGTCGCACCAAGGAGAAATCATGAAAGCAGCGATTCTGGCAATTTCGGCGATAATCGGCATGACCGCATGCAACCGCGAAGCGAAACGCGACGCGAACGACGCCTCCGCGAAAACGGCGGAAGAGGCGCGGCAGACCAACCGCGACGTGAAGGAAGGCGCCGACAACGCGGCCAACTCGACCGATAAGGCCGCGGCGGATACCCGGGATGAAGCGGCCAAGGCCGCCGACAAGGACCATTACAACAATTCGGGAACCAGCGCCATCATCGACTCCCTCCGCGGCGAAAAGGGCGCGGCCACGGGCAAGGCGACCGAGGGCGGCAAGACCGCGTCCGGCAAGGTGAACGAGGAATCCCGCCAGTCCACCCGCGATGTCAAGGAAGGCGCCCAGACCGTGGGCGGCAAGATCCAGGAAGAGGCCCGCCAGACCACCCGCGACGTGGGCGACGTCGTCGGCGGGGACAAGGGCGTGACCGAGGCGGACAAAAAGACCCTGACCCGCCTCCGCGCCGCCTTGAAGGATGACAAGAAGGCTTCCAAGGACGCCGACGATGTCAAGATCACCGTCGACAACGGCAAGGTGCGATTGCACGGGACCGTGGCCTCCCCGGAAGCCAAGAAGGAAATCGCTCGCGTGGCAGGCAAGGTCGCCGGCGGCGCGTCCAAGGTCAGCGACGAGATGAAGGTCACCGAGCGCGTAGGCGCCGGCAGCAACGACTGAATCCCTTTTGACCTCGGCGACCGGCCCGCTCATCCGGATCGGGTGCGCGGGTTGGGCCTTGGACAAGGCCCTGCAACCGCTCTTTCCCGGAGCCGGAACCCATCTGCAGCGTTACGCGGCGGTCTTTCCCTGCGTGGAAATCAACTCCAGTTTCTACCGGCCCCATAAGAGGGCCACCTATGTAAAATGGGCGGATTCCGTTCCCGACGGTTTCCGTTTTTGCGTCAAGGTCCCCAAGACCCTGACCCATGATCTCCGCCTGCGCGCATTCGAAGCGCCCATGGATCGATTCCTGGAAGAGGCGACGGGCCTGGGGGAAAAGCTCGGTCCGTTGCTGGTGCAACTCCCTCCCAGCCTGAAATGGGAGGAGGCGACGGCGGGTGCCTTCCTCGCCGGTTTGAGGAAGAGGCATTCCGGCCAGGTGGCCCTGGAACCGCGGCATGCGACCTGGTTCAGCAAAGACGCTGGGGATTTCCTGGCGGGATTCTCCGCGGCCCGGGTGGCGGCGGATCCGGCGGCCGTACCGGAGGCTTCGGCGCCGGGAGGTTGGGACGGCTTCGTGTACCGCCGGCTGCATGGTTCGCCCAGGATGTACTACTCGGCATACTCCCCGGATTTCCTGGAAGGACTGGCCGGAACCCAGGCCCGGGAAGCGGAGAGCGGCGAGACCTATTGCATCTTCGACAATACCGCCGAGAGGCATGCCATCCCGGACGCGATGGCCCTCATCGAGAACGTATCCCGCGGGGCACCCTCGATCCCTTCTTCTTGAAACCCGCCATCAGGCCTTTGTGACCGTGCGTTTCACGCCTTCCGCGTAGGGCGTGGCCCCGGACCCGAAGCGCGCGTCGAATTTGGATGAGTCGAAGATGTAGTCGCGATCGTACTGGTACATCATTTCCGGCATCTCCCGCATCATGGGCATGAACACGCCAATCAATCTCAGCATCCACATCGGCAGGACGGAAACGCCCGCGGGACCCCCCATTTCCCCAGCGAACAGGGCGGCCATTTCCCGCCCCGTGAGCGCGGCCGGATCCGTGGGCAGGTGCCAGACCTGGCCGTAGGCGTCTTCCGTATTCCCCAGCAAGGCCGTGGCCTTGGCCGCATCCGGAGTGAAGGTGAAGGAATGGCGCTTGTCCGCGTCCATGAACCAGTTCGGCTTCTTGCCCTTCGCCAGGTTCTTGTACACCACCTCGATCAGGAAGCTCTTGTCGTTGTCCGGCCCGTAGAAATCGGCCGAGCGCGCGATCAGGGCCTTGACCTTTCCCGCCTTCGCGTCGTCGAGGAGCATGTCGGCGATCCGCCTCCGGACCTCTCCTTTCCGGCTGGGCGGGTCGATGGGGGAATCCTCGGTCATGCGGGGCATGGCGGACTTGGCGTACATATAGACATTGTCGAAGAAGACCAGCTTGGCGCCATGCTTCGCGCAGGCGTCCAGGGTATCGCGCATGAGCTTGGGCCAGCGCTCGCGCCAGACTTTGAGGTCGTACTCGAAACCGATGGTAAGGTAGACGATGTCCGATCCGGCCACGGCCTTATCCACCTGGCCGGGCAGGGAAAGATCCGCGGGCATCAACTCATCTTCCGGATCGGCCTTGCGCGGGTTGCGGCTGACCAGCCGGATACGGTCCGTATAGGCGCGGAGCTCCTTGGCGAGCGGGGAACCGATGGTTCCGTTGGCACCCAGGATGGTCTGCAGTTTTCCAGGCATGGTTCCGGTTCTTTCTTCGGGAGGGCGATCCGGGACCGAAAATAACCCAAGCGGGGCGCCATGGAAAGCCCCATTCCGTCCCTTAAAAGGTTGTGGTATACTAACCGGACCGTTCCGGACATCCGGAGAGCGGTCCTTGAAAGGCGGCGACCCATGGGACTCTTCGATCCGATCCGCAGGCAGCTCCGTTCGGTCATCGAATGGGAGAGCCCTGGCGAGGACGAACTCTTCCGCAAATGGTCCGAGGACGGCGATGAGATCAAGAACGCCTCCCGCCTGATCGCCAATCCCGGCCAGGGATGCCTGTTCGTGTACGAGGGCAAGGTCCGCAACGTACTGGATCGGGAAGGCTCGATCCGGCTTTCCACCGAAAACATCCCCTTCTGGACCACCCTCACGAAATCCATGCAGGCCTTCGAGAGCGATCACAAGACCGGCATCTATTTCTTCCGCAAGACGCGCATCCTCAACCAGAAGTGGGGGACGGTCTCGCCGATCAAGTACGAGGATCCGGAATTCGGATTTCCCGTGGCCCTCAAGGCCTTCGGCAATTTCAGCTGCCAGATCGCGGAACCGGAGAAATTCTTCCTGAGCGTGGTGGGGGCCCGGGACAGCTACCTGGTTTCCGACCTGCGGGAGGCATTGCTCAGCCGCCTGGTTCCCGTCCTCAGCGCCTACCTGGCCGAGAAGAAACTGGCGTACCTGGAAATCGACTCGCGCCGCAACGAGATCGCGGCCGGAGCGCTCGAACGCCTGCGCCCCGATTTCGCGAAGCTGGGTTTCGTGATAGGGGATTTCGGCATCGAAGGGACGGATTTCGACGAGGGTACCAAACAGCGCATCGGGCAGATTTCGGACAAGCTGGCCGATCGGCACGCGGCCGACAAGCTGGGCATCTCATATGGCGAGCTGCAGCGCTTGATGGCCCTGAGGGATGCCGCGCGCAACGAAGGCGGGGCGGCCGGGGTCCTGGTGGGCGCGGGAACCGGGTCGGCCCTGGCGGGAATGGCCTCCGCGTCCGTGGCCTCCACGGCCGGATCCGGCGCGGACGCATCGGAAGGATCCCTGTCCCGCCTGCGCAAGCTCAAGGGCCTTTTCGACGAGAAGCTGATCAGCGAAAGCGAGTACGACGCGAAGAAGCGGGAAATCCTGAAGGACCTCTAGTCCTTCCGCCTCCGACCGCCATGATCCGCTGCCAGGCCTGTTCCGCTCCGCTGTCCGCGTTCAAGGGCCGTTGCGGGTATTGCGGGACCGTCAACGATATCGATCGGGAATTGCTGATGAAGCAACCGGGAGGGGTGAGGGAATCCGGCCGTTCCTGCCCGGCGTGCGACGGCCCCATGAAGAACATGGACCTGGGGAAGTCGGCCGATAAGGACCTCTCCGCCGACCAATGCGAAAAGTGCTTCGGGCTTTTCTTCCCCTTCTTCATGCTGGACCTGGTCCTGAGCGATCTCTCCCGGTTCGGATTCCTCGTGGATACCCGCCGGCTCGAGGACCTCAGCCGCAACGCCCCCCGGGAGGAAAAGGTGACCTACCGGAAATGCCCGGTCTGCGCCAAGGTGATGAACCGGATCAATTTCGGGAAGCGGAGCGGGGTCGTCACCGATCAATGCTTCGGCCACGGCATCTGGCTCGACTCCGGGGAATTGCAGCGCCTGGTCGAATGGCGCAATTCCGGCGGCAGGCTGGTCGATGAAGAATACCGGAAGCAGGCCGAACTGGAAGAGGCCAGGCGACGGGACCGCGAAAAGGAAAAGCTCGCGAAGTTGAAGCGCGAGGCCGGTTCCCAGGATGCGGGAGCGGGCTTCCTTTAATCACCCGCCTAAAATGGGCCGACCACCACTATGCCCGCATTGGCCTTCTGGGTTTCGAAGGACAAGCGGAGCCAGTCGGCGGATCGGACCTGGTTGCTGAACCAGGGTTCATCCAGTATGCCCGAGAAACCTTCCGATGAGCCGTCCGGCTGGTTGGCGCCGAACAGGGCCTTTCCGGCGGGCGCGCCCCCTTGCGACCACGCTTTACTCTCGCGCAGGAATCCGTCCGCGTAAAGGTCCAGCTTTCCCCCGCCATAGACGATCCCCAGGTGGATGAAGCTCGCTTCGGGAAGATTGATGTTCGTGAAGTAGATCGCGCCTTCGCGTTCGATGGCAAGCTGATTTCCGCCTCCGCCCAGGACGAGAAGCTGGAAGCGCTGATCGCCCGCCACCCACGAATCGCCTTTCTGGAAGAGGGCCCCATCCGTATTCCCGACGCGCCTGACCCATCCCTGGAACGTCCACGCATCGTTGCCCGGATCGAACGACTTCGGCAGGTTTATGGTACCTTGAGTGTTACCCAGGACGTTCGCCGGCAACGCTCCCAGGCCCGGTACGATGGCGCCCAGGCCCGTCGCGGACTGGAAGTCCTGACCGTACCCGACAATGGCTTCCACCCGGTTGGGGATGTTCTTCCCGTTACCGGTTCCGCCCTTGCCATGGTATCTGCCGGTCGCGTCGCGGTATTCGGAAGGGTCGCCTTTGCCCTGCTCGGATAGGTGCCAGACGCCGGAATAGCCGTCCGCCGCGCCGAACACCTTGGCGCCGTCCGAGGCCTCGGGGGCGGCGCCGTTCCCGTGATGCAGGAGGATGCGCGCGGAATCGTCGTCGGTGCGTATGCTGTCGAGCCTGACCCAGATATCGGCCTTGCCGGTGGCGCCGGCGGACTCCCATCGGGTGACCTCGAAAGGCAAGGGACGGCCATCGGCCGTGGTGAACCGGATGTCCCTGCCTCCCGCGGCCGCACGGGTGAAGTCGAAGTTTTCCTTGGTGAGCCGGACCAGCAAGGGGAAGTTCCGGATGACCCCGCCCGGATTCATGCCCAGATGGTTGATCTTGATGGCGATGGTGCGATGGAATTTCCAGGCCTTGATACCGGTGTCCACCGGCGCCGGTAGGGTGGAGCGGGTGGCGACGATGGCGTAGAGGCCGGTTCCGGTTCCCGCGATCACCTTTAGAACGATCTGGTTCCCGCCGACCCGGAGGGATATCGGGCGCGACGCTTTTCCCGCGGCGAGGGTATCGGTTCCCATGAGCAGGATGGCTCCGGAGTAGGCGGGCGAGGCCGTGACGGTCAAGGAGGATTCCGCGTAAGGGAGCGCAACCTCGTAATCGAAGGCCGAGTCGGCGAAGGCCGGCGTAAGGCTTCCTGGGGAAACCATCAATCCGGAAAGCAGGACCGAGGGCTTCCCCGGTTCGGGCAAGGGCAGGTCCTTGATCGTTTGCGTCCCCCCTGCCTTGGATATCAGCATATCCATCACCAGGGCTCCCTGGGCATCGTATCCGCGCACCCGGATGGACAGGGGCCTCGTTTCGGCATCGTCCAATCGGTAGGAGGGGACCGACCCCGGATCGGGCAAGGGGCCGCTCCACATTTTCCCGATCACCTTCGAGGTATCCTCCGCGGCCAGGATCGAGATCTCCACGCTGTCGTACCGCTTGAGCGAGTCATTGAGATGGACCGTGACGAATTTCTCTTCCCGCGCTGACGCATTCTGGTCCAATCCGCAGCGGGCGAGGACGCAAAGGCAGGCGATCGCGGTCAGGAGGGGGAACCCCACCCGCCTCCAATCCGATATCGTGCGGCGGTAGAAACTGGCCACGGAATCCTTCGAAAAACGGTCCGGCGGGAAACCGGGCCTTTGAGGATTTTAGGGCGTGGCGGCGGATCGCGGCAAGCCGGAACCGCCGCCGGGCATTTGGGCCTTTGGAGCCGCGTTTCCTGGCGCCGAACGGAAATCGCGCCGGACGCGCGAATCGCCCCGTGGATCCCCCATCCAGGCCGCATTTTATCGATGGCCGGCGATGGGTCCCTTCCGGCCGAAGCGAGGCATCCATGTCCAAGTCGCGGTATATCGGAATCGGTCTGGCCTTAACCCTTTCCTCGGCCTTCGGGGACGTCATATCGGGGCTTGTCACCGACCTGGACGCCGGAACGCCCATCGCGGGCGTTAAGGTAAGCGCCAGCTCCGCCAGCGTCGGTACCGCCGCCGATGGAAGCTTTTCCCTGAATACGGTGCCTGCCGCCTTGATCCTCCCGGTTCCGGGCAATCGCAGGGAATTCGACGCCGGGTCCTCCCATCCCGCAGCCTTTCCGTGGATGGGGCCGCTCTTCGCTACCGATCGCGAGGCGCGCAATGCCCTGGGAGCCAGGATCGGGGTCTTGCCCGGGGAGACCCTGATCCCGCCCGGAGCTTTGGCGAAGGCCTCGGCCCTGAACACCCTCTCCTTTTCCAAGATCGGATACGTCTCCGCGACCCAGCAGGTGGACGGAAGCAAAAGCGGGCTAAGCGTCAAACTGAAAAAGGCGGCCGCTTCGCGGAAGGCGAACCTGACCTGGTTCGAATCCTATCCGGATCCCGGCAGCGAGGAATGCATCCAATACAATGGCTGCACCTGGGCCGGCCAGTTCGCGGCGCTCGACGGCAAGCAACCCGAGAGCTGGGTCAAGGCGAACAATATCTGCGCCGTGCATGAAAGGGATTTCGCCAAGTACAAGCTGAAGACCCTGCGCCTGGTGCAAGGGACCAAGACCATCGACGTGAAGGTCTACGACATGTGCTCGGACGCGGATTGCGATGGATGCTGCACCAAGAACGCGGCCGCCACGGGGTTCCTCATCGACGTGGAAAAGTACACGGCGGACCGGTTCGGGACCCGGGACGGGACCGTCGACTGGACTTGCATCGACTGTACCAATTGACCCGGGAGCGGACCCTCAAGGCCACCACTTTTCCGAGGGGACCTTGTCCGTTCCGTAGTACACCGGTTCCCCGATTTCCGGGGTGGTGATGCGGACCCCCATTTCGCCGGCCTTGGCGGTCGCCCCGCGGATGGGATCGTACCAGCTGTGGAGCGAGAGGGCGAAGGCGCCCCAATGGATGGGCAGCATCAGCCTTCCCCCCAATTCCCTGACCGCCTTGACCGCGTCCCCGGCCACCATGTGGATGGCGGGCCACTGTTCGTTGTACTGACCGCATTCCATCATCACCAGATCGAAGGGCCCGTAGGCCCGGCCGATCGCCGCGAAGTGGGGACCGTAGCCGCTGTCCCCGCTGAAGTAGATGCGCTTGGCGCCCGCCTTTACGACCCATGAGGCCCATAAAGTGGAAGAGGCGTCCCGCAGGGCGCGGCCTGAAAAATGCCGGGCGGGCGCGCATACGAAGGTGAATCCGGCCTGGGTCGCGGAGTCGCCCCAATCCAGCTCGGTGATGCGCGACGCCTCCACGCCCCACCGCAGGAGGTGGGCCCCCACGCCGAGCGGCACCAGGAACCTATCGACCTTGGATTCCAGTTTCAGGATGGAGCCGTAATCGAGATGATCGTAATGATCGTGGGAAATCACCACCGCGTCCATGCGGGGCAGGCGTTCCGGATCGATCGCCAATTCCTTGTTGAAGCGATGGGTGGTCAGGAAGGGAAGCGGCGCCGGCACGTCGCCGAACATGGGATCGAAGAGGATTTTCCTGCCGCCCGTTTCCAGCAGGCAGGCGGAGTGGCCGAACCAGGTAAGCCGTTCGATGCCGCTGTCGCGATCCGCCACCGAGGCGGGGTCGACTTTCATCATGGGCAGGGGGACGTCCGGGATCTTGTCGGGCACCTTGGTGGTGAAGTAATGCCACATCATCGGGATCATCTTGTCCGGGCGCATGCTCATGTCGGTCGGGATCTGGTTGATGAACCGCCCGTTCCGGTAATGGCCCGTGGCCGCGAACCGGGCCTTCTGGTCCGCCGTGGGACGGCCGCCGAATTGCGGGCCGGCATAAAGGAAGATCACGATGGGAGCGATGAACAGGAAGGCCAGGAGGGAGATGATCCCCAGGATCCGCGCTAGGCGAGAGAGGCGGCGGGGGCGGTCATGAACCGAGGAGGGAGACGCTGCGGACGGATGGAATGGCATGAGGTCCCGGCCCGCCGAGGGATTTCAGCCCGGCGGTGGGACCAATTTAGAACCGTTATGGGGAGAGGGGGGCCAGGGAGAAGGCTTTCGCTTCGGTCTTCCCGTCCACGGTGGCGGCGATCAGGTAGGAGCCGGGCGCCGAGAGGGAGCCTTTGGCGTTCCTGCCGGACCACTGCACCGAGAGTTTGCCTTGTTCCGGGGTGCCGCGATAGAGTTCCGCCACCTGGGCGCCCTGAAGGTCCAGGATGGAAACCCGGACATCGCTGCGGGAAGGCAAGGTGAGGTCCGCGAAAAGCCCATCCGGAAACCGGCGCAAGGTGAAGCCCCTGGTGAGGGCGGCTTCGGCCTTCAGCCTGGGATTGGCGATCTCGGAAGGCGTATTGGAGCGGATGGTGTGCAGCTTCTGCCAAGTGGCCGCCGACTCCCAGGTCCCGTCGCCCAGGGCGGCATCCCAGATCCCGATGCCCATCTGCCCATCGTTCAGGACATAGTCGATGTTCTGCGCCGCGGTATTGCCCTGCCAGGACCCGGAGCCGCCGAACATGCCGATCATGAGCTTGTAGGCCGGGTTCGCGCGTTTCTTCTGTTCGGGATACTTATAACCCGCGGGACTGTTGATGCCCGCATCGTCGTAGCCCATGCTGGTGACGGCCGCGGCCGTCTTCATGAGCTCGGGCCACCATTTCCAGTTCGGGGCGTTGTATTGGGCCGCGTAGGAAGCCACGGTCACGGTCTTGCCGAGGGGATGTAGGGCCGCACCCAGATCCCGGACCAGATTGATGTATTGCACGCTGTCGTTGACCGAGGGGGTGGTGGGCCCTTCCAGGTCCAGTTCCACGCCGTCCAGGCCCAGGCGTTGCACTTCGCCCACCAGGGATTGCACGAAGGCGGGGCGATTGTCCACGAAGGACCGGCGGGCTTCGCCCCAATTCCAATCCCCGACGTGGTTGACCACGCAAAGCGTGACCTTGACGCCGTTGGCCTTGCCCCAATCGCGGAAGTATCTCACGTCATCGTCGAAACCGGGGCCGGCCACGTCGCCCCATTGCTTGATATCGGGTCCGTCGGTCACCCACCATTGCAGGGCAAGGAAGGTAAGGCCGTCCTTCATCCCGATCCCGCCGCCGAAGTCGCGCTTGACCATGTTCTTGCAGGCTTCCACGGAGTAGGGCGGGACCCATGAGATGACCGGTCCCGCGGCGGCAGGGGAGAATGCCGTTGCCGCTATCGCCGCCATTACCGCCATTGCCGCCAGCCGCCCAAATCGCCCGGCTCCCGCCGAAGACGCCGCCGCGGGGAATACGCCAAAAAATCCGGTTCGCACCGTCGCGAGATTGACCATCATGTCCTCCGATTGTCCCGCTCTTATGATGCCGCGAAACGGGTCCGGACCAGTTGGTAAATTCGACGGTTAATTTGTCATTTCCGATTATATGCGGCTTTGGCGATTCTTGGGAGGAACCGCAACGTTACCTGGCCGAGAGCTTTGGTTCCGGTTTCAGAGCGGGGCCGGATCCTCGCCCGGGGCATCCGAGGAATCCCCGGCCGCCTTCCACCATTCCGCGAAGCCGGCGGAATCGGTTTTCCGGATTTCCTCGCGTTGCCCCGGGCCTCCCATCGAATAGGTTGAGCCTCCTTCGAAGGCGATGACGTACCCGCCGGAATAGTCGGACTTGAGCTGGCCCTCGGAGGATTCCGCGTCCATGGAGGCGCGCAGGCCGGACTTCCCGCGGAGGACCACATGGTACTTCCCCGAACCGGAGGGGGTGATCCGCACCGTCTTGTCCGCGCCCAGGTAATAGCCGGAGTAGGGGTCCTGCATGCCGCCGGCGCAGCCCGCGATCAGGATCAGGAAGGCCAGGTTCGCGAGGGCGGTTCGGGAAGGCATGCGGCGGCTCCGGCGTGGATGGGAGGGGCTGGATTGCGCCCTCCCTTCCCCCGATTTAGCAATGCTCCGGAGCGGCCTGCAAGGCGGACGGGGAATAAGGATCAGGGCGCGGCGGGCAGCAGGGAAGCGGCGAACCTGCCCTGGACCGTATACAGGGTCGCAGGGGAACCGGAACCGTCGGGATGCAACAAGGACACCGACCCGCGGTTTCCGCCATAGACCAGGGTGGCCGGGCGTTGCGCGGCCTTGTCCGTCCGCGCGGGGCGGATGACCGTGGGCGCCGGGTATTCGGTGGAATAGTGCATCCAGTCCACGTACATGAACATGTCCTTGGTGGGCGCCGGGCCGCCCCAGCCCGCGATGTTGCCGCTCCAATGGTTCAGCATGATCGCGGCGGTCATGTCCGGGATCTTCTTGGTCAGGGTGCCCGCGGGCTTCCCGTCCACGAAATAGGCCACCTTGTCCGGATACCAATCGAAGCGGTATTCGTGGAAGGCCGCGCTGGGATCGAATCCGAGCTTGACGAGCTTATAGTCCACGCTCGTCTCGATATGGTGCAAGGTGAAATGCAGATCGGAATTGTCCTTGGTCAGCATCTCCACGTCGATCTCGTTCAGGGGGGAATCCCGGTAGGTGAACCATCCCACCACGCCGCCGGGGGTCTTGGAGGTCTTGATGGAAGCGGAGTAGGATCCGTAGCGGAAATCGCTTCGCTTGGAGGCGATCTCGGCGCATACGGGAATCTGCCCGGGTTGGGATCCGCTGAGCTTGAGGGACAGGATGCCGTCCGCGATGGTGACGTTCTGGGCCGAGTGCGTCCGGTTGTCCCCGCCCCACGTGGAAATGCTCCAGAAGTCGTTGAGTTCGGTCATGGAGGTGAATTCCTGCTTGATGGTCTCGGCGACGGGCGCGCCATTGCCGCCGAAGGCGGCGGAGCCCAGCAGGAGGGTTGCGAAGAGGGCGGGTCTTTTTTCCATGAGGTTCTCCAATCGGAAAGGCTTTAAGGAACCGGCGGGTCCGGAGAATGCCGGGGCGCCTACCCAATATGCCCGGCTTCCCCGGATTCCGCTGGCCGCGGCCTGTGCGGACGGGACAAAGTGTGGACAGGCCTGTCCACGGATCTTCGCTATCTTTGGACGTCCATGCCCAACCGCCGCCGTTTACGCCACCTGCCGGCCGTCCTTGTCATCATCCTTCTCTCCGCCTGTTCGCGCCATCCCCGGTTGTCCCCTTTCACCACGGACGGATGCAGCCTGTTCCCGGACGGGGATTCCCAGCGGGGCGAATCCTGGTGCGAATGCTGCGTCGATCATGATTACGCCTATTGGAAGGGCGGGAAGGATTCGGAACGCCGCGCGGCCGACAGCGCCTTGGGGGCCTGCGTGTACCGGCATACCGGGGACTCGGTCCTTGCCGATATGGTTTACGCGGGCACCCGGGCCGGGGGATCCGGCTATTTCCCCACCTGGTACCGCTGGGGTTACGGTTGGCCCTATGGGGCCGAGGCCGTCCCGGACAGCGTGAGGCAAAGGGAAATCGGAAGGCAACCGCCCATGGATCTGCAAGCCTCCGCGCGGAAGGCCTGCGGGGAGGGTGGCCCCGCCGGATCCGGAGGGAGGAGGGATTCCCTCCAGGCCGGAACGGGGGATTCTCCCGGAACGAAAAAGGGCCCCGCGGAAGCGGGACCCTGAAGGCCGAGGAAAGGCTCGCGGTCCGGAGTTACCAGACGACGGCGACGGTCAGGCCGAAGGCCACGCCGCTGTTGAAGTAGTAGATCAGGGGCACGTCGATCTTGACGGGACCCAGGCCCAGGCCCAGACCGGTCATGGCGCGCAGGCGGGCGAAGGATGGCCCGTTCTTGGTGCCGCCGTCCACGGTGACCGTGGCGGGGGTGAAGGTGACCTTGGTGGTATCATTCGAACCGATGTTCGCCTTCGAGTCGCCTTTCAGGACGATTTCGTTCGAACCGAAGTTCAGGTCGAAGCCGAGGCCGCCGGTGATGTTGAACATGCCCCAAAGCAGGCTGACGGCCGTAACCGCGTCCACGGGAATGGTCATGGTCGTGACGTCGATGCCCATGTTGAACTCGGGGGAGAGTTTCACGGCCGCGTCCGGCTTGGACGCCGTGTATCCCATTTCATCCAGCAAGGCTTCCTTGTCCGCCTTGTCCTGGCCGGTGGCGCCATTCAGGACCGCTGCCCGGAAATGCGCATCGGTCTGGATGGTGTCGGGGGTGACCGTCATGTTGATCTTGCTGCTCTGCATGTAGAAGCCGGACCCGACGGATATGCCGCGCCACTTCACCAGGCCGATCAGGCTCTTGGGTTCCAGCAGGCGGTAATTGATTCCCGCGCCCATTACGCTGAAGTCCATGGCGAAACCTTGGACATCCAGGTCGAAGGCCCCGTACTTGGCGTTCAGGTACAAACCGGGCAGGAGGAAGCCGGCGTTGACGCCCACGTTGGCGAAGGAGAAGCCCGCGCCCAGGCCGGCGTAGAGGTCGCCCTTTTTCTGGATGTCGTCGGCGATTTTGCTGTAATAGCTCACGCTGGTGCTAGGCGCCTGGACCCCGACCATAAGGCCCGTGGCGACGGCGAATAGGGAATAGTTCTGGAAGCCCTGCAGGGTGGCCGATTGCACCGAATAGGCGTTGGCGTTGGCGAAGCCCTGGGCCAGTTCCTTCTGCTGCTTGAAGCCTGCGAGTTGCGCGCGGGCGGTATCGATGGTGGTGTTGAACGCCGTGGCCACCTCGGTATTCATCTTGGTCTGGAATTCGGCCTTCATGGAGGGAGTGAAAAGGGGATTGGTCGTATGGAACTCCACCTGGGGGGCGGTACCCTTGATTTCGAAGGCATTGATCATCGGGACGGTAGCCGTCAATCCAAGCGCCAAGACTTTATGTAAACTCCGTATCATTTGCTTTCCTATCGGGTTGAACCGGGTTGAGACCTGACCCCGAGTGTAACACGGCGGTATCTCGCATTTCAAGAATTTCGGAAGCGAATCCGGCGGTCCCGGCATTGCATCATGGCGGAAACGGAAAAGGAAGGGAGCGCTTCCCGTCCACGCCCGCTTGATCGCGAGCGTTCCCGTTCCGCTTCGGGGTCACTGGGTCTTGAGGAAGTTGAGGGCGGCGCGAAGGACCCGCGGCGGATTAATCCGGCGGCACGGGATTGAGGCGCACGATATGCATGCCGCCGGAGAGGCCCAGGTCCACGCTCTTTTCGCGCCTGTCCGCGCCGAGCAAGGCGGTTCTGATCCTGCGGCCCCCCAGGTCGAAAACCTCCATGGAGTAACGGGTTCCGGAACCGGGCAAGGTGAACCGGCCGCCCGGGACGAGAAGGGTCATCGCTCGTGCTACGGGAATCCGGTTCGCGGTCCTCGGCAGGGAAGAGACCTTGCCTTGGCCCGCTCCCAGGGTCACCACGGTGGAGTTCCAGGTAAGGGTCTTGGCCGAGCGGTTGGGCGCGCCCGTCAGACCGGCGAAGGTGAAACCCGAAAGCGGTTTGGCCGTCCTTTCGATGAGGTAGGTGCCGGACGCCGTCGTCGCGAAGCCGATCATGGCCGCGGCCGTGGTCTCCAGCACCCTGCCGTCGGATAGGCTCTGGACCCGGACCTGTTGGGTCCCCCAGGGATTCGCGATCAGGGCCGGCTTCCCGTGCAGGCTTTTCAGGCCCACGTATTTGATCTCGCCGGCCTCGCGTTCCGAAGTGATCAGGAAACCGCCCTTGGCGGCCAAGGTGAACCGGCCCGTGAAATCCGCGGCGGAAGGGGCGGCCGGGAAGACCCGGATGGTGTCGTTATGGCTTTGCAGGAGCGACTCGTTGAGGGCCAGGATATGCGCGCCTACGTATTCGAATTCCCCGTTGGTATTGTTGGTCCTCCCGTTGGGGTAGTTCGCGTACATCCCGAGCAACCGCTTCATGGCGTTGTAGGACTCGTCGCCCAATCCCAGGCGCGCGGCCTGGATGGCGTCCGGCGCCCAGACGTTGGAGAACTGGCTGGGCCGGCTGTTGAAGCCGTTCAGGGCCGTCTGGTGATCGGCCCCGCCGATATTGGAAACCGCATAAGGCCAGATCAATTCCGAAGTGATGTTCTCCCCGTTCTTCTGCACCACCGTCGGGGGGTCATGGGGCAGGTAACGCGTTCCGCCGTTATAGGCTTCGGTCTTGTAGGGCTCCAGATTGTCCAGGGTGTTCCGCCATTGGGTCCTCAGGGCCGGATCCAGGTTCAAGGCCGCGGCGGCCTGGATGGCCTGGGGGAACAGGGAACGCACCGCGGCCAGGTCCGTGATCGCGTTCTTGACGTTCCAATAGGTCTCGTGGGCATTGGACGAGGCCATGTAATAGCGCTTGGTGCCCGCGTCCAGGGACAGCTTGGCCTGCAGGAATTTCGCGGCCTCGCGCATATAGGGATAGGCCGTGGAGGCCAGCCAGGCGGTATCGTTGGTATAGGCGAAGCGCAGGAACATGTTGGAAGCCGCTTCCGCGCCGGTGGAGTAGATGTTCCTGGTATAATCGCTGCCCCAGCTCCATTGATCCCCGCCGTCCCAGCGCATGGTCTCCGGCACCCAGGCGCCGTCTATGGAATGGCGGGTCTGGGTGATGGTTCTGGTCCTGGCGAGATTGCCGTAATAGAGCCGGTAGAAACCCTCCATGGCGTCGGGATGGTTCGATGTCAGCAGGCCGTTGTAGATATTGCGCATGTTCCAGTACCAATAGGCGCCGCTCCAATGGATGTCCAGATCCGCATTGCTCCGGTAGACGCCGTTGATGAAGTGGAACGGGTATTTTCCGTAGGATCCCGAGGCGATCAAGTAGGTGGACAAGTAGTAGAAGGTCTCCATGAAATCCGCTTCTCCCGCGGGATTCGAATATTGCACGAAGGACTTGCCCCAGAAGGCATGCCACCATTCCGCATAAGCGGCCACGGTGGCGGGATAGCCGTCGGCCTTGACCTTGCCCAGCAGGGTCCTGGCCTGGGCGGGGGAGTCGTGCCCGGGGGCGTTGAGGCGGCTGGCGCAGGCGATCCAGATGGTATAACCCTTGGCCGGGGTGATGGTGAACCGCACCGTGCGGGCGTCCACCTGGGCGGTCGTGAAGGGGGTCCCTTCCACCGTGGCGGCAAGGGTGTAGCCGAAACCGTCCAGGTCCGCCTGGGCCCGGCTGATTCCCGCCACCGTGGGCTCGGCGAAGGAGGAGACCGCCTTCCATACGTTGATGTCGCGGACATCGGCCTGCATGTCCGTGAATCCCCCGCGGGAGACCATCTGGGTGGCGGGATCCCATAGGGTCAGGTCGAACGTGATCGATTGGACCCCGGCGCGGGAATCGTCCACGTGGATGCCGATGACCTCGGAGTTGGGCGAACCCATCACCGTCACGGCGCGGTTGTCGTCATAGCGGGTGGTGAGGGTCCCGTCGTAAAGCGAAAGGACCTGCTGGAACGACGCGTACCCGGTATCCATCCTGGGCAAGGTCGAGAGGTTCAGCTGGCCTTGGGAGAAGCAGGTCTGGGGCGAAGCGTCCACCCCGGTAACCTGCATGGTAATCCCCTTGGCGTTCCAGACCGCGGCGCCCACGCGGCCGTTGCCCACCGTCATGGCATGCTTGGGATCCGTGATCGGCTTGTTGAAGGCGATATCGTGCTTGGAGAGATAGCGCGCGTAGTCGACCGATAGGGCGCCCTTGGCCTGGTCGAAGGCATGGTTTACCGCGAATGAAGGCGAAAAGGCCGCCAGGCAGGCCATTACGGTGCAGGCGGCGGCGAGCCGCGGTAAGGAATCCGGAGACGACATTAATTCCTCGCTTCCAACCTCTGCGCCCCGAATGGTAGCAAATACGGTACTTCCGGTGACGCCATGATTCCGGGGAG
The DNA here is from genome assembly GCA_028287465.1 of Fibrobacterota bacterium. GTDB lineage: Bacteria > Fibrobacterota > Fibrobacteria > UBA11236 > UBA11236 > Chersky-265. Next base: position 14,743 of record JAQBPO010000057.1, on the reverse strand, counting down.
GTTCACATCTGTGAATAGCCTTCCGGAGCCCGTCGGCGCAGGCGGAAAAGGATCATTCGGAACCCGATGCCGATATTTTACATGGAAGCGGCGCCTTCGTACAAGGGGCCTCAGGCGAATCGCAAATCCCCAAACCCAGGCTTCCCGGAAGGAGCGGTCGGAACAACAATTGCCTCCGCGCCCGCTATATCCCCAAGCCGTTCAAAAAGGGGAACGCTTAAGCCGATCCCGGGGCATTACCCCGGCGCGCGCCGGCGGGCCAGGCCATAGATTCCCATCAGGCCGGCCGTGCGCTTCCCGCGGCCAAGGAGACGAATCCATGAGACCCTCCACCATGACTTCCAGGGCATCGCTTTGCATCCTGCTGGCCGCCGTATCCATGGTCCGCGCCGGCTTCAATCATCCCGGCATCTTCAATTCCCAGGCCGAACTCGATCATATGAAGGCCACGGCCATGGCGAGCGCCTCCACGCCCATGAAACAGGGTTATGACCGCCTGCGCTCCTGGTCCAATGCCGGCCTTACCTACCAGAACAAGCCCGAGGCCACGGTCCAGGTGGTGGCGAGCGCTACGGGAACCTCCGAGCAGAATTTCCGGAACGCCTCCCATGCGGCCTATGCCCAGGCCTTGCAATGGGTGGTGACGGGCGACGCGCGTTACAAGGTCAAGGGCCTGGAGATCCTGAACGGATGGGGAGCCGCCTTCAAGGGCATGACCCACCTCGACAATCGCCAGGAGGATCTCGAGGCCGCCTGGGCGCTCCCCACCTGGGCCGCGGCCGCGGAAATCTTCCGCCGGTACGACAACGGTTCGGCCGGATGGGCCCAGGCCGATATCGAAAGGTTCGACGCGATGCTGAACACCCTCACGGGTTACGCGCTCTATTCCATGGAGCCGGAGAAAAGGACCAACAATTGGGGGACGTCCTCGGCGCTCGCCGTGATGGCCGTGGGCGTATTCCAGGACGATACGGCCAAGTTCAACAAGGGATTGCGCTACCTGGAATTCCTGCTTCCCTATACGGTGGAGAAGTCGGGCATGATCATGGAGACGTGCCGCGATTGCAACCATGCGGAATACAATCTCCTCGGCATGATGGCGGCGGCGGAGATCGCCTGGCACCAGGGCATCGATTTCTACGGGCGCAAGCTGGACGGCCAGGCGACCCCGCGCCTGTTGATGGGGATGGAGTTCCACGCATCGGCCTTCCTGGGCAAACCGGTGAATGTCGGCCAGGCCTGCGGGCCCCAAAGCTGCGCCGGGGAGGACAAGCACGCGGGCGGCTGGGAGATGGCCTATAACCATTACCGCAACCGCGCGGCCATTCCGCTCCCGATCACCACCACCTTCGTGACGACCCAGAACCGCCCGGACGGCCTCAGCGAGGATCATTTCACGGGATGGACCAGCCTGACCCATGGGGATCTCGGGAACTTCCCCATCCCTATCGCCATCCGGGCGGAGGGATCGATGCCCAAGGCCCGGGGCGGATCGGAATTCCGCATGTTCAGGAACGGCGACGGCCTTACCCTGCGCTATCGCATGGATGGAAACGCCCAGGCTGTACAAGCGATACAGGCCGTACAAGCCATAAGGCCCGGGGAACCGGTCCGATTGGATATCGTCTCCACCCAGGGACGGTTGCTGGCTTCACGGGCCCTGGAAACCCCATCCGGTGAATTGCGGTTTTCCGGGCGCGAGGCCGCGGTCCTGGGCCATGGGCCGCTTTTGTTGCGGGTCCGTTCCCAGGGAAGCCGCTTCCCTTGAGCTTCCCTCGGCCTATTGCACCGTAACGGTATAGGCCCTGGTCTTGTCATTGAAGGTGATGGCCACGGTCCTGCCCGTCGGCAGCCTGATATCCGCCCCGCCCTGGTCCGCGATGAAATCAAGATTGTCGTCCCCGAAGTTCAGGGTCCAATCCGCCTTGATGTCGAACTTGAACCGTTCCGTGGCCGAACCCAAGGTCGTCACCGTCGTCTTCCAGAGATTGTCCGCCACCAAGGTCATGGGGCCCGCCGCCCAGGCGTTCGGGGTCCCGCGGAAATACACCTGGGCATAGGCCTTGGCGAAACCGATCTGGCCGTTCACGAAGTAGGCCGCGCTATTGTCGGCCCAGTATTGGACCGTGACCTTTTTCGTCCCGGACCCGGAGGCCAAGGTCCAGGCCGTCTGGGGCTGATAGGCCGACCAAGCGCTCCAGGCCCCGCCTTCGTTCTTGACGCGGAGCTTGCGCGCGCCCGTCGCCCGATGGGTCAGGATCACCGAGCCCGTGGCCGCGTCCGTCACCGAGATCAAATTGGCATCAGCGGTGAAGGCCGGGTTGGCGATGACATTGTCGTCCCCGCCCTTGCGGAAGCGCGAGCGGAAGGAGCCGTAAAGCGCGCGGCCCGTGATCGTTCGGGCGATCTCCAGGATGCGCAGGGTGTGGATGCCGTCGGGAATGCCGCTCAGGGCCATTTCGATCTGGCGCGTGGCGGGATCCCAGGTCAGGCGGGACGGATCGACCGGTTGGTCGTCGTACCGGAACGCGTCCTTGACGGTGGCCACGTCCATGTCCTCGCTGAAGCGGACCCGGGCGATCCAATCCGCCTGCGCCGCCGTCAACCGTTGGTCATGGGCGGGCGTTACCATGGTGACGACCGGATCCAGGCGCTTCAGGTTGTCCTGACGCGCGAAGACCTTGGTCTCATAGCCTGCCAGGGAAAGGGATGCAAGCGTGCCGTTGGTTCCCAGGGTGTACTTCTCGGCCGGGTTCAGGACGTTCACGATGACGTCACCGGCGGACCAACCGGTATAGAAGGTCCCCAGGCCGCCGCCGGCCGACAGGGGATCCTTCCAGGTATTCCAGGCCACCAGGGTCCAATCCTTGGGCAGGCCCCAGATGCGGGAGTAGGCGTAGATGCCGTTGCCGTTGTTGGCCTGCTTCCAGCGTTCCGCCAGCTCGTCGCTGGTCTGGAGGGCCGGATACTGGCGGCGGACGTTCATCAGCTTCTGCACCCATTGGTAATGGGGATTGGCCATGTCGAAATTGTCGGTCTCGCAGGGATTCCTGCCGTTCACGGTGGGATAGGCCTTCCAGGCCAGGCTGGTCATCATGTCCTCGCGTCCCCACCCGTCCAGGGCGGTGCCGTTGGTCTTGAAGCCCTGTTCGTCCCCGTAATAGAAAGCGGGGATGCCGGGCCAGAAGGCGATGATGGCGCTTCCCAGATCCGTCTTCTTGAACCCGTCCGCGGCCGTGGACATGCGCCATTGATCGTGGTTGTTGTAGAAGTTGACCTGGCTGTAGCGGAACTCGTTGCGGGCGGGATTGAAGAAATCGAACATGCCCTTGTCGGAATCCAGCAGGGCCTTGGCCTCGCCCAGGTGGCCGTCCGCCTGGTTCCTGATCGCGTCCCCGAACCACCAATACATGGGATAGTTGATGCCCCCGTGCAGGGTGAATCTGGAATTGTCGATGAAGGCGTTCCGGTTGTACATGTCCGGGGTCTTCCCGCGGCCGGTCATGGTGGCGGCGCGTTCCCGGGGGCAGTAATATTCCCCGAAGATCAGGAAGTCGCTCTTGCCCAAAGATGCCGCATGGGCGCGCACGGCCGGGGCCCAGGCCTGGAAGAAATCGAGCGGGACCTGCATGGGCGTGTCCATGCGGATGCCGTCGATGTCGACCGTGGAGATCAGGGATTTGGTCATCGCGATGATCTTGTCCTGCACGCGGGGATGGTCGGTGCGCAGGTCGTCGAGGGTCCCGTAGATCTTGCCGAGATGGTTCTCCCAGGCATTCCCGTAGTCCGCCAGATCCCCGTTGTGGTGGAAATCGCTGTTCCAGAAGGAGCCCGTCAGCCCTGAGTTGTCGTACGCCGGCCATCCGGAATAGGCGTAGACGGGGGGATAGGTGCCGGCCGCGGACTTGGTATTGTCCACCCGGAAATCCCGGTAGGTCTCATTCGCGTTCCAGGGTAGGAGCTTGTACTCGTCGGTATGCATCTTGAACGGCGCGGCGGCGCCTTTCCTGCCCTCGAAGTAATAGAGGTCGCTCATATGGTTCACGATGATGTCCGCGAAGACGTAGATGCCGCGGGCATGGGCCGCGTCCACCATCTCGCGCATCTCGGCGACGGTGCCGAAGCGATCGTCCAGGACGGTGAAATCGATCTGGCCGTAGCCGTGATAGGAGTTCGAGCGGTTCTGGAAGACGGGGGAGACCCAGATGGCCGTGTATCCCATGGACTTGATATAGTCCAGGCGTTCCGTGATGCCCTTGAAGTCCCCGCCATGGCGCGTCCCCACGGTGCCCAGATCGTAGCCGCCGTATTTCCCGTCATTGTTGTCCGGGTTCCCGTCCGCGAACCGATCGGTGATGAACTGGTAGACGGACTGCTTGCGCCAATCGTCCGCGGAGGGATGGTACGCGTGGCCGGGCCATTCGCCGAAATACGCGGCGGGATTGGACCCGTTGGGATTGCGGTTCACGTTCCAGGCTTGGTTGCCTGGCTCCAGCGGCGCCGCGGAAATCCCCGCCGCCAGGGTGAGGGCCAGGCCCAGGCCCAGGCCCAGTCCCGGTGCCCAAGCGATGCCGATGCGTTTTTGGATCGATGCGATAAAAGAGCTTGGATTAACCATGGAAATTTCCCCCTGTAAGATGCGAGCGCGCGGGCGCGGAACCTATTTGGACGCTTGGATAAGCCCGAGTGGATACCGCCGGGCCGATCGAGTCCGGGAAGGTATCAAGGAAATACGGGGCGGGGATGGGATGCCCAAGATAAAGCGTGATCGCCGTGATCACGCCCATGGAATCGGATTAGGGGAGGGCTTAAGCCCAGGTTCAAGGGGTTCGGGCCGTCGGATGGAATAGGCGGGCGGTCGGGCGGAAGCCTAAGTCAAACGAGGTCGTCGACGACTTCGTGGACCATCACCTGGCGGGACTTGCCCTTGAGCTGGGTGGCGCCCATGGATACGGTGCGGAAGCGGCCCTTGACCTTCTCCAGCACGCTCTCCGTGATGAGGATCTGGTTGGGCTTGGCGATGCCGCAGACGCGGGAGGAGATGTTCACGGTATCGCCGATGGCGGTGTATTCCATGCGGGACGTGGTGCCGATGCTGCCCACCACGGCGTCCCCGGTATTCACGCCGATGCCGACCTGGAATTCCGGTATGCCCCGCGCCTGCCATTGCGGCAGCATCTGGCGGAGGCGGGTCTTCATCTCGATGGCCGTCTTGACCGCCATGTACTCATGGTCCGCCACGGGCATGGGGGCGTTGAACAGCACCATCATGCAATCGCCGATGAACTTGTCCAGGGTGCCGCCGTTGGCGAATACGATGGTGCACATCTCCGAGAAGTAGCTGTTCAGCAATTGCGCCACCTCGAGCGGCGCCAGGGATTCGGAGAGGGGCGTGAAGCCTCGGATGTCCGCGAACAGGACGGTCAGGTTGGTCTTCTGGGACTGGAGGTGGAAGTCGCTGCTGCCCCGTTCGGCGATGATCTTCTCGGCGATGTTGGGGGAGCAGAAGCGCTTGAGATGGTCGCGGATGAGCGATTCCGTCTCAAGCTTCTTGTAGAGCTCCATGTTCTCGATGGCCACGCCCGCGATGCCGGCGATGTTCATGGTCAGGTCCAGATCGTCCCCGTTGAACTTGGCGCCGCGCTTCTTGTTGTCCAGGTAGATGACGCCGTAGATCTGGCCTTCCGAATGGATCGGGCAGCACAAGGCGGTCTTGATGCGCAGTTGGAAGATGCTGAGGGACTGGTCCTGCTCGCCGCTCTCGTCGCTGTCGAAGATGAAGCCCGATTTCTTCTGCATCACGGTGGACACCAGGGTGCGGCTGTAGAGCTTGTCTTCCAGGTTCTCCTTGCGCTTGCCCCGCTCGTAGGCGATATGGGCGCTGATATTGTCGTGGTTGGCGGGATCGGTCACCAGGATATAGCCGGTGTCGCAATTGACCGCCTCGAAGAGCAGGGTCATGGTGCGGTCGAGCAGGTCGTTCACCGTGAGGGTGGCGCTCACCGATTTGATCATGCGGTTGATCACCTGCATGCGCTTGGCGAAGTCCTCGAGGCCGGGCTGGCCCGCGCCCGCCTGGGCTTCCACCCCGATCTTCTTTTCCTGGACGATGTTGAAATCGAAGTTCGCGTTGTTGAGGGCCAGGCTGGACGCGCCCGCCGGGACCCCGGTCCTCTCGCCGGACGGGGCCAGGGGGATTTCCTTCTGCCCCCATTGGGACGTACCGGTTTGCAGGCTCAGGTCGACCGATGCCCCGCCCTTGAGGCGCATCTCCGTATTGCCCATGAAAACGGTCGCGCCGTCGGGCCAATCGCCCTTGCGCGAACGTTGGTCGTTGATATAGATGCCGTTGGTGGAATTCTGGTCGATGAACTCGACCTTTTCCCCCGTCACCATGATGATCGCGTGCTTGGAGGAGATGCGGGGATCCGGGATCTCGATATCGCAACCCTTGTCGCGACCGAGGACGTTGGGGCCTTCCCGCAGGGGGAAACGGTTCGTCTTCAGGTTGGCTGGGCTACTGATGACTTCGATCCATGGCATATGCGGCGGCCAAGCTGGGTATTCGGGGTTTTCAGGACTGGTTCTATTAAACCATGCGGCCTTGGTCTGGGCAAGGGAAAATTGGCCCTGGCGCACCCGATTCGGCCCTTTTCAATCTATTTGCAGGCCGAAAAATAGAAAATCGTCAGGGACGCGCCAGGGCGCGCAAGGAAGCGGGCAAGCCGGATTCCCGCACCACCTTGCGTCCGACCGCTTCCATAAATACCCCGGCGGGACCGTAGATGCCCGCGAAATACCGGGCCCGGGTCAGGGCCGTGTACAAGGTCTCCTTATAGAGGAGGCGGTTCCCGGATTCGGGAAGGACCAGCAAGGCCTGATCGTATTCCGACCCCTGGCTCTTGTGGACCGTCATGGCGAAGGCGGATTCGTGCCGGGGCAGGAAGGGCGCGGGAAAGGCGAGGTAGGCGTCGGCGCGCCGGAAGAAGGACATGGAGCGGCCTCCCAGGCGCAGCAAGACGCCCACGTCCCCGTTGTACAGGCCTTTGGAATGATCGTTTTCCAGGATCAGGATGGGAGAGCCGTTGAACCCTTCGGTGCCGTCGGGCCGGGCGCCCGGATCCCAACGGCGGATCAGGCGTTCGCGGATACGGCGGTTCACGGATACCGCGCCATGCCAGCCCTTGCGGGTCAGGGTGAGGATGCGCGCTTGATCCAGGTAGGAGAAAAGTTCGTCGAGAGAGGCCATCCATTTCAGGAAATCCGGATCAGGAGATGCGGGAGATCCGGTCGAAGCGCTATTTTCCTTATTCCCCCTATCCTCCCGCAGGCGGGAAGGCGCGGTCTTCCAAGCCAATCCCGCATGGAAGAGCGCATCGCCGGGAGGTTGATAGGCGCATAACTCTTCGACCAGGGATGCGTAGGACGCTCTTCTCGGGGTCGCCAGGGTCCGACCCGGGTAGCGGGCGGGATCCAGGGCATGATCGAGGTAATGGAAATCCACCCAGGCTTCGAGCCATGCATCCCAACCCGCGCGGTAGTCCGCGGCCTGGTCGCGCCCATTGGGAGGCGACAGCATGCGGCAACCGCCTTGGGAGGAGACCTTGCGGCCGTCCTGGAGGAAGGTGATCGGCCAGATCGGATCCCTCTCGGACCCTGGAATCCCGTTCCGCGCGGAGGACAGGCTCAAGGGCGGGGGCATGGCGGCCAGGGCTCCCGCGCCGTCCATGGCATTGATGCGGCGCGTGACGTCCAGGATGGCCGCCTCGGAACGATGGCTGCGTTCCAGGATGACCAGGTTGTCCCGGAGGGGGTGGTTCCCCCCGTCCGTGGGAACCAGATCGGCGAGGACGGAACCGGAATCCACCGAAGGCAATTGGTCCATGTCCCCGATCAGGACCAGGCAGGCGCCATCCTCCAAGGCCTCCAGCAGGCGCGCGAGGGTGAAGATGTCCACCATGGAGACTTCATCGATCACGACCAGGTCCGCGGGAAGCCGGCGATGGCGTTGGTGGAAGAATTCGCCCGTGCCCGGATTGTACCGGAGCAGGGTATGCAGGGTTTCGCAGGGAAGGGCCGAAACGAAGGCGTCCATGCCGCGCGCTTCCGCCATCGCTTGGTCGCCCTTCATTTCCCCATCGCCCGCCATCGCTCCGTCCGCGGATCCGTATCGAACGGACTCCAGGCTGCGGCGCAGGGACTCGGCCAGGCGTTGCGCAGCGCGTCCCGTGGGGGCGGCCAGGCGGATGCGGGGGCGGGAACCGCCGTCGCCGCCGTCGCTTGATTCCGCGTTCCGTTCCAGCCAGGCAAGGGTCCAGGCGCGGAGCAGGTTCGCGGCCAGGGAGGTCTTTCCCGTGCCGGGCCCGCCGGAGATCACGGTGAAACGCTTCCGCAGGGCCAGCGCCAGGGCTTCCCGCTGGAGGGCGTCGAATTCCATCGCCGGCGAATCCGGCGAGGAGGAGAGCCGCAAGGGAAGCTTCCGCAATACCGTATCCAAGGCGTTACCCGGGTCCTCGGGGGATCCCATGTCCGGCGCCGACAGGAGCCGGGCCAGGCGCGTCCCCACCGAGGCTTCCGCGGCCTGATGCCGTTGGAAATAGAGGCCCCCGTCGATATGCAGCAAGGGGAGGAATTGCGGAGGGATGCCGATCACCGGATCATAGAGTCCATCGCGACGTTGGCGGTCGAACTCCCCGGCCAGGCGGACCGACAGGGTACGGGCGTCGGCCGAGGTCAAGGATTCCGCGGAGGAGACGGGATCCGCGAAGGGGTTGGCGTCCGCGACCGGAAGGGAGGTTTCCGGCGCGGGCAGCAATTGGGAAAGCAATTCCTCCAGCCGGATCGCGAGGCCGGCGGGATCGAGCGGGATGCGCAGGCCGCCCGCGCGGACGGCCGAGAGCAGGCAGGCCTGTACGGTCTGGAAGGCCAGGTCATCGGGTCTACCGGCCCGGCGGCAAAGGGTGCGGATCAGGGCCAGGTCCACCTTGTCCAGGGCGCCTTTTTCCAGGGCCGCATGCTCCATGCGCTTCCACAGGGATCCGGAAGGCGCGGACACGCCGTCGAGGGTGGCCCGCAGGTTGCGGAACGGGGAATTCGCCTTGCCGTTCATACGGATCCGGCCTCCCGGTCGGGACTGGAGTCCCGGTCGAGGAACAAGGAGGCGTCCATGCGCCCGCCCGCGCCGGAAGCCCCCATCACCTTGGCGAGATGCAGGGGGAATTCCCCGCGCATCTGCGCCGGAGCGGGACGGAGGGAGAAGACGCCTGATACCGGGCCGGTTTGCGCGGCCTCCTCGGCGTGATCCGGGACGGCTCCCGAATCCGGACCCGGCCCTGCGCCGGCGTCGGCGGGGCCGCGCATGCCGCGGAGGTAGGCGTAATAGATGCCGCCGAAATGGGTCTCATAGCGGTAATCCGGGATCAGGCTGCGCAGCCATTTGTCCAGGGCCAGGGAATAGAGCATGTATTGGAGATCGTAACTGGACTCCCGCATGCTCCGATCCAGGTCGGAAGGGCCGTAGGCATCCAGATGGTTGGACTTCCAATCCAGCAGGTAATAGCGTCCGCGGTGGCGGAACACGAGATCGATGAAACCCCACAGGTATCCGTCGGGACCGGCGGCGTCCGGGCGCGCGGGGTAGGGGAAGAGGAACTCCATTTCCGGACGGCGATGGGCCACCTCGGCCAGGCTGAAGGGCGCGCCTCCCGAGGGATCCGGCAGCGGGGTGCGCAGGGTGTTCCAGACTATGGCAGCCACCCCGGCGAGCCATTCCTCCCCGAGCCGATGATCGTCCATGCATCCGTGGATCAGGTCCCGCGTCGGCGCGTGCGCGAACAGGGCTTCGGGCGATGGGGCCTCCCCCGCCACGGCGAAATCGATGCGCTCGAGGATCTCGTGGAACATGTTGCCGATATCCTTGCCGCGGGGCAGGGCATTGCCCGGATAAGGCGAGGCTCCGGGTTGCGCGCCTTCGGCCTCCTCGCGCATGCCTTCGACGGCCGGGGCCTCTTCCTTGTCGAAGCGGCCTTCCACGGTTTCCGCGGCCAGGCCATGGCTGTGGCGGACCAGGTGGGAATAGGAGGACAGGCGGCGGCGGCGCTTGGAAAAGTTCGCGGTAGGCAGGGAGAGGGCGTCCTCGCGGGGATAGCCGGCGAGGAAATCCGGGGCGGGGGCCGGGACCGCGGCCGCAGCGGCGTCGGAGCCCGCGATGCGGTGGCCCGCCGGACCGGAACGGGCCGGATCGGTAATAGCGGGACCGGAAGCGGCCTGGCGCGGCATGACCCGGGGCACCGGAAGGGGCGGATGCGAGTAGTCCTCGGGCGGCGCCCAGTGGTAATGCCCGGGGAGGATCGCGGCCGCCGTGCGCAAGGCTTCCGCGACGAAACCGCCCAGGGGCCCGAAGGAGCTGTGCCCCGTTCCGCCTTTGGGCAGGATGGGAGCGTAGAGCTTATAGCGGGCGCGGGTCAGGGCCACGTAATAGAGACGCCGATCCTCGCCCTCGGACTCGGCCAGGAAGGCCTGCTTGGCGTCGGCATCGTCCTTGTCCAGGTGGTAGACCGTATTGAGGCCATGGCGGTATTTGTAGTAGGCCGCGGAAGGGTTGCCCGAGAAGCTGGCGAGGAATACGACCGGGAACTCCAGGCCCTTGCTGACGTGCATGGTCATCAGCACGACCTTGCCCCCCTCGGACTCTTCGCGGTGCATGTCCGCGTCCTCATCGGCGCCGGCCGGGGCGGCGCGCAGATCGCGCAGGCGCTGCACCAGGGCGGAAAGGCCGAGGTTCTGGCCTATGGCCTCCTGCACCATGTTCTGGCCGATATGGGTGAAGTCCATGATGCGGCGATCGCCGTCCTCGTGGAGGCTCTCGCGGTACAGGAGCCCGGTGCGGTAGAGCAGGGAATGGAAAAGCCGCTGCCAGCGACGGCGCCCCGCCAGGCGGGTCCATTCCTCGAAGAGCGGATGGGTGGACTCGGGAGGGCGCTCCGGAGGCGCGTCCCCGTCGGCCCGGAAAAAGCGCGTGAGCAGGGCCCGGGCGTGGCGTCCCGCATTGCGCGGTTCCTCCAGGGATTCCAGGACCGCCAGGAACTGCCCGGCCGCATCGCCCTGGTAGAGGCCGGAACGGCGGTTGACCTGGACGGGAATGCCCGCCTCGCCCAGCACCCGTTCCAGGTGGTTCTTCTCCTGGCCCTTGCGGACCAGCACGCAGATGTCCCCCCAGGAGACGGGTCGTAACTTTCCGGTTACCTTATCCGGGATCCGGAGCCGGTCCGGCCCTTCCATCAGGGCGGCTATTTCCGAGGCGATCCAGCGGTTGACCCGCTTCTTGACCGCGTTCTTGTCGGGGACGGGAAGGGCCCCTCCGCCCGTGAAGTCCTTGAGGATGATGGGCGCCGGGGAGCCGGTGGCGTCCTCGGCCTTCTGGATGGCCAGATCCCCGTGCTTGACGGGGAGGTAACCCAGGGGATCCGGGGCGGCGGGCAGGCGCCATACCTGATCCCCTTCGTCGAGGGCCAGGCCATGGAACCAGCCGGCATGGGTGAAGGCCGCATTGTAGGCCTGGACCATGGCGCCGCTGGAGCGGTAATTGGTGTCCAGGCCGAAGCCCTGGGCCTTGCCCTCCCGGCTCAGGGCGAACATGGCCTTGCGCGCTTCCATGTAGGTGAAGACGTCCCCGCCGCGGAACCGGTAGATGGCCTGCTTGGGATCGCCGATCAGGTACAGGGGATTCGCGGATCCGCTGTCGAGGAACACCTTGCGGAAAATCTCCCATTGCAAGGGATCCGTATCCTGGAATTCGTCCACCAGGCAATAGCGGTAATCCTGGCGCAGGAGGCGGACGCGCTCCTCATCGTGCCGCAAGGCGAGGCATACGTCCTCGATCATGCTGTCATAGGTGATGAGGCCGTTGGAACGCAGGTATTCCTGGGCCTTGGCGCGCAGATCCGAGATGACCCTGCGCTGGTCGCCGAAGGCCCGGGCGGCGTTCTCCCGCGCGATGCGGACGGCCGCGCCCTGGATCCCGTCCAAAAGGGCAAGCAGGGATTCCAGTTCCGGCCAGGCTCGGCCCTGGGCTTCCTCCGCGCTCGGCATCAGGAAGGCGAAGCCGCGGCTCCGGATCCCGGTCAGGCCGATCTCCTCGACCTGATCCAGGAAGGCGAGGGCGATGCCGCGCCGCGCTTCGGGCCGCGCGGCCTTGCAGGCGAGCGCGGTCCGGAACGCAGCGGCCAGGACGAGGACGCCTTTCTTTCGCGTGGTGGGGCTCGAGAACTTGACGGCGCCGTAGCGGCGGATTAACGGGTGATCCGCCTCCAGGCCCGGAGCCAGGTCCGGGAAAAGCCCGGCCAGGTCGGCGAAGGCGGAGACGATATCCCTTTCCCATCCCGCGATCCGGGCCGGATCGCATTCGGGCAGCAGCACGTCCCCGCGGTTCGGGTTGTACCCCAGGGCGATGTCGATGAGGCGCTTGGCCCAATGGGTGCGCGGCCCCAGGTTGAGGGCCCGGGTCTTGTTCTGGAAGGCAAGCAGGCCTTCGGGTCCCGGCCCGGCCTCGGAAAGCCAGGTGGAGCGCATCTCTTCGTAAAGGACGGTCTCCAGGACCTCCTTGACGTTCTTGACCAGTTCCTGGCTGAACAAGGCATTGTTCTCGAAGGCGTACTTGCGCAGGACCCGCTGGCAAAAACCGTGGATGGTATGGATGGAGGCCCGATCGAAATTCTGGTGGGCGTATTTAAGGCGGGCCAGGGTCGCGGCGGGCAGCCCGCCTTGGGCGATGCGCCAGGCCAGGCGCGAGCGGATCTTGTCCTTGAGCTCGCCCGTGGCCTTTTCCGTGAAGGTCAGCACCAGGATATTGGGCAATTCCAGGGTATCCGATTCGAGCAGCAGGCGCAATACCAGGTGCTCGATGGCATAGGTCTTGCCGGTGCCCGCCGAGGCCTCCAGCAGCCCGGGCTTGGACAGATCGAGCCCGGCGATCGCTTCCGGACGGCCCACGGCGGAGGGCGGCGCCGCAATCGCTTCCGCGGAGGCGCCCGCGGGAAGCTTCGCGCCTCGGGTACCTTGCGCGTTACCGGCCATCGCCCGCGTCCGGTTTGAAGTTGAAGAAAGGACCCAATCGCGCGCGTATCTTCGCTTCCGCGTCCGCGGGAACCTGGGGATCCAGCAGGACCTGGCTCTCGGGCGTTTCCGCCCCGAAGAAATCCGGATTCTCGTCCGCGAATTCGAGTTCGTCCCGGAGCACCTGAGCGTAATCCGGGCCGGACTCCAGGAATCCCTTGCGGGCCAGCTTGGCGGCGATGGCATCGAAAGGGAGCAGGTCGAAATCCGTGCCCGTCAGCATATCGGTGAGAAGGCTTTCCAGGTAGGCGCGCGCTTCTTCCCGGGTGATGCGGAAGGGCGCCCAGTTCCCGGTCTCGAAATTCTTGAACTTCCTGTGCACGTAATGGATGGTGAAGGGCGCGGCGCGCAGCCGATCCGCCGTTCCGCCTTCGGATGCCGCTCCCGCGACGTAGAACAGGAAGGCGGGGAGGAGTCGCCTGGGGCTGAACGATCCCTGGCAGAACACCACGGTGGAGCACCGCCCGTCCGCATGGTCCCGGAACAGGCAGGGCAGTTCCCCGTGCAGTTCCACGTCCCGCCCGGCGACGCGGAGACGCAAGGGGGGTAGGCGCGAAACCGGGTCTTCCGTGGGAACGATAGTGCTGCGGGCGGACCCGTGCCCCAGGAGGACTCCCGGGATGCAATCCTGGGTCCTCCCGTCCTTGGCGATCCCTTCGAAATACTTGTCGAGGCCGTCCAGCATGGCTTCGGCCCGTTTCCAAAGCAGGTCCTGATCGAGGTCCCGGAAATGCCCCTCCGGCATGAGTCCGCGCAAAGCCAGGTTCGCGTACAGGGCCAGGAAATGCCGATGGCAATCCTGCCGGGTCGCGCCGTCTCCGGAGGCGATGCGGAATTGGATCACCTTTTCCAGCAGGTCCCGATCCATCGGGTCCGGGCAGAAGAAAGGCTCCACGTCCGCTTCCATCGGATCCTCTTCGCGATGGTCCCGGATGCCCAGGCGCTTGCGCAACGCGTACTGCGCGGGGTTGGAGAGGAAGATGCGGATATCGTCGAGCGGTATCGCCTGCAGGGCCGGAACGGCGGCCTCCCGAGGCGGATCCATGCGCGCCGGATAGACCTCGCGGACCGGATGCCGATCGCGATGCGCCTGCAACTTCCCCGGGAAGCCGGGGTCGGCGGCTTTGCTGTCCGCCATCCAAGCGAGCAGCCTTTCCTCGCGGAAGGGATTGGGGGGCGGGTCCCACGGCTTGCCCTGACCCTTCCGGAACAGATCCGGGGACCGGGACAGCAAGGGAACCTGGGTCACGATGAAACCGGCGGAATCCCCTACGACGGTGGAAGCCACGACGGACTCCGGGTCCGCGGGGGCGAGCACGCACTCCTCCACGTAATCCTTCAGTTCGTTCAGTACCGAGCACATCTGGAAGGTCTTGCCCTGCTGCACGTCCCGGGAGATATAGCTCAGGCGAAGCTTGCCGGACGCGCAGATGAGCGTTTCCAGGAAGAGGTAGCGGTTGCGGCCCGCCGGATCGATATCGCCGATGACGCGCCTGTATTGGCGGAGATCCAGGGTCGAAGCGGAATCCTCGTCCGGGAACTCGCCTTCCCCCAGGCCGAGCACATGGATAAGCTTGAAGGGCAGCGAACGCAGGGCGCCCAGCCCGGCCACATTGACGCCTCCGGAGAG